>CAIMDI010000018.1 GCA_903839695.1 Candidatus Tayloriibacteriota bacterium
ATCAAACACCGTATAGCTGCTTTTCAAATGAGAAGTTTATATCTATCTTTCTGGGAAAAGGGTCGACATTCTTCTCAAAATTTATAACTTGTCGAGGAGCGACTTCTTTTTTACATTAACTTATATTTGGTTTGGTGTCAATACTAAATTTAAAATTATGTATTGTTTGGTAATTTGTATTTTTCCTGTTTATGGGGTAAGCTAACGTTTACTTGAACTTTAGTATTTAATTTTAATTTTTTAATTTATGCAACGCGACTACCCATTAGCAAAAGTTCGTAATTTCGGTGTTATTGCTCATATTGATGCAGGTAAGACAACCACATCAGAGAGAATTCTTTTCTATACTGGAGAGATTCACAAAATTGGTGAAGTACATGAAGGGGAAACTACTACTGATTGGATGGAACAGGAAAGAGAGCGCGGTATTACTATTACTGCAGCTGCTATTACTTGTTTTTGGAGTCCTTCTTATATGCCAAAAACAGATCTATCAAAAAAAGTTAGATTCAATGTTATCGATACACCAGGGCACATAGACTTTACTGTAGAAGTAAAGCGATCTTTACGCGTACTTGACGGTGCTGTTGTGGTATTTGACGGAGTTGCTGGAGTGGAGCCTCAATCTGAAACAAATTGGCGTTATGCTGATGAAAGTAATGTACCTAGACTTTGTTTTGTAAACAAAATGGATAGAATGGGTGCTTCTTTTGAAAGATCATACGCTTCTATACTAGAAAGATTAAATAAAAAGGCAGTTAGATTCCAAATACCTATAGGTACAGAAGGGGATCATGTCGGAGTCGTAGACCTATTAAAAATGAAGGCTTATTATTTCGAAGGAGAAAAGGGTATAAATGTTATTGAAAAGGAAATTCCTGAGAATCTTCTTGCTGATGCAAAGAAATATCACAATGAACTTATAGAAAAATCTGTAGAGCATAATGATGTATTGATGCAACAATATCTTGATGGAAAAGAAATTTCAGTAGAAATATTGAAAGAAGAAATCAGAAAATTAGTTATTGAGAATAAGATGTTCCCAGTGTTTACTGGTTCAGCTCTAAAGAATATAGGTGTTCAATTGGTTCTTGATGCTGTTATTGATTATCTTCCTTCTCCTTTAGATATCCCAGCTATTCATGGTGTTGATCCTAATACTGGAGACAAAATCGACAGACATCCTTCTGATGAAGAGCCTTTTTCTGCGCTTGCATTCAAATTACAAAACGATCCATTCGTAGGACAGCTAACATTCTTCCGTGTTTATTCAGGTACTATAGAAGCTGGTTCATATATTTACAATTCCTCAACTGGAAAAAAGGAAAGATTAGGACGTATTGTGCGTTTACAAGCTGATAAGCGTGAGGAAGTAAAGAAAGTTTTTGCTGGAGAAATCGCTGCAGCGGTAGGTTTAAAGGATGCACTTACATCTCATACTTTCTGTGATGAAGAAAATCCTATTCTTCTAGAAGTTATTAAGTTCCTTGAACCTGTGGTTTCTCTAAGAGTAGAGCCAAAGACAAAAGCTGATCAAGAAAAAATGGGTATGGCACTTCGTAAACTTGCAAATGAGGATCCTACATTCAAAATCACTTCAAATGGCGAGACAGGCGAGACTATTATCTCAGGTATGGGTGAATTACACCTAGATATTATGGTTGATCGTATGAAAAGAGAGTTCGGAGTAGAAACAACTGTTGGAAAGCCACAGGTTGCTTACAGAGAGACTATTATGGGTACAGCTGAAGCAGAACACAAATACATCAAACAATCAGGAGGTAAGGGCCAATACGGTCACGTAAAGATTACTATCAAACCTATGGAGAAACTTGATCCAGAAAAGAAAATTCCAAAGAATGTTAGTAGATATGATGATTTCGAATTCATTAACTCTATTAAAGGAGGTGTTATTCCTCAAGAATTCATACCTGCTGTAGAGAAGGGTGTACATGAAGCTATGGATAGAGGAATTGTTGCTGGATTCAGAATGGTAAATGTTTCCTGTGATCTTACTTTCGGTTCTTATCACGATGTTGACTCATCAGAAATTGCTTACAAAATCGCTGGTTCTCAAGCTTTTCAAGAGGCAGCAAAAAGAGCAAAGCCAGTTATCCTTGAACCTATTATGAAATTAGAAGTTCTTTTCCCAGAAAAATTCATGGGAGATGTAACGGGTAGTATTTCATCAAAAAGAGGTACAATTCAGGAAATGACAGAGAGAGGACAAGCAAAAGTTCTACATGCAATGGTTCCACTTTCAGAAATGTTCGGTTATACCACTCAACTTCGTTCTATGACTTCAGGACAGGGAAGTGCAACAATGGAATTCGATCATTATGAAGTTGTTCCTAAAAATGTTGAGGCATCTATTGTAGAGGCAAGAAAATAGGAAATTGGAAATTGGAGTCGAGTTTTATTTAAACAAAAGCACCTGTAAGGGTGTTTTTGTTTGTGCACACAAAATGTGGCTAATAATATAGAAATCCTTTCCTATTTGCAGGAGTCTGACTCCTCGTACTTGACATATTTGAAGGATTTGATATCCTGTAAATATGAAAATATTAAGATATTATGATGATTTAGAGAAGGAATTAAAGCCAAATAAGGTTTTGGTTATTTATGGACCAAGGCAAGTAGGTAAGACTACTTTACTTAAGGATTTTCTAAGTACATGTAAATATAAATACAAATTAGATACTGGTGATGATATTAACACTCAACACATACTTGGTTCTAGTGATTTAAAGCTTATTACAGAATATGCAGAAAATTATGAACTTATAGCCATAGATGAAGCACAAAAGATTCCCAATATTGGTCAAGGATTAAAAATTCTTGTTGACCATGTACCAAATATAAGAATAATAACCACTGGTTCCTCATCATTTGAATTAGCTGGCCAGATTGGCGAGCCATTAACAGGCAGGAAAAATACCATTACTCTATTTCCCATCGCGCAAAAGGAGCTTGTTAACCTTTATAATAATTTTGAAATAAAAAATAACTTAAGTGATTGGTTGGTTTATGGAGGCTATCCTGCGGTAATTACTGCAAATACAAAAGAAGAAAAAAGAAAAATTCTTGAAGAACTTCTACATTCTTATCTATTGAAAGATATTCTCGAACTGGAACAGGTTAAAAGTTCTAAGATACTATTAGATTTATTAAAATTAATAGCGTATCAAGTTGGTGGTGAAGTTTCCCTAACAGAACTTGCAGAAAAGATTGGTATTGACTACAAAACAGTGGGTCGATATCTGGATTTGTTTGAAAAGTCTTTCATAATTTACAATTTACGTGGATTTAGCAAGAATCTAAGAACTGAAGTAACTAAAAAAAGTAAGTACTTTTTCTATGACAATGGTATTAGAAATACATTGGTATCAAATTTTAATTCTATAGAGAACCGTGATGATGTCGGTAAACTTTGGGAAAACTTTCTTTTTGTTGAAAGATTGAAAAAGTGTTCTTATGATAATATTTATGCGAATGCATATTTCTGGAGGACATGGGAAAAACAGGAAATAGATTATATAGAAGAAAGGGATGGGAAAATATTTGGTTATGAATTTAAGTGGAATGAAAATAAACAAGCAAAGGAGCCATCACAATGGAAAGAGGTATATTCTAATAGTAGCTTTGATGTTATTTCAAAAGATAATTACTTGGATTTTATAATTTAATTGTTTACGAATAATTATTTTATGTGTATAATTGATATGCATATATAAATTAAAACTGGAATGAAATTATTAAGTAAAAATATTTTTTCTATTTCTAAAAATAAAATAAGAGGTTTTACACTTATCGAACTATTAGTAGTTATATCAATTATCGGACTTCTTTCTGGTATTGTTTTAGCTGCGGTAAATACAGCAAGAGATAAGGCAAGTGTTGCAGCGGGACTACAATTCAGTAGTCATAATTACCATACAATAGGGGATGATATGGCGCTTTATTGGAATTTCAATGAAACGTCTGGATCAGCGGTAACAGACTATTCAGGAAATGGTTTTACTGGAACGCTTGGTACAATTTTGACTAGATCATCAGATACACCAACAAATAATGGAAGTTCAGTTAGTTTTCCTGGAACTGCTGCCATAACAAACCTAATAAACGCCAATGCCACAGCTGTGACTTTAAAGAATTTTACAGCGAGTCTGTGGATTAAACCAACCTCAGTAAGTTCGCAGTCATCATTGTTGCGTATAAATTCTTCTACATTCGCTATTTATTTTACCGCTTCAGGTGGTCTTATGATGCATAGATTTGAGGCGTCTGCTGTGGGATGCTTAACCGCCCTTGTTGCATGGAATTTTGTTCCAGGTATTACATTAAAATCAGGTGTTTGGCAAAACATAACCATATCTTCTGATGGTATATATTTCTATGCATATTTGAATGGTAAATTTATTTCAAAATCAGCTTCATGTGCTGGGATTCCTTCAATTTCAGCTACAAATGTCGACTTAGGAGCCTTTCCTACAAATGGATCTGATCCCTATGCCGGCCTTATGGACGATGTTGTCATTTATAAGAGTTCATTACTTTCATCTGAAATCAACGACATCTATGTCAGGGGATTACCTAAACACCTACTCGCTGATTCTAAATAATTTAATTATTATTTTATTCACAGTTGAATATTAATAATAAAAAAATAAATGTTATACTAGTTGAATAGTAAATTATTATTTTAATTAAAAATTATGTTTGGAAAATACTTTAAGCATGTGTTGATAATGACTCTTTTGGCGGGTTCTGCGTATTCATTACCCCAAGTAAAAGAGGCTATGGTAGGAGCTTTTAGTTTATCATTTTCAGAAGAGGCATTAGTTTCAAATTACGCAAATTACGAATCAACTCAAATGGTAAAGGACAGGGCAATAGCACCGGCACCAAGAAGAGAAGATGAAATTTCACAAGCACAAAATAGAGGAAATGTACCACCAGAAGAAATTGTAGCTACTTTATTTAAGGCAGGAATTATTCCAAAAGAAAAAATTACATTAGCAATAAAAGTTCTAAAGGAACATGCGTCTACAACAAAACCAGTAAGACCACCATTTAATGCATCTACAACACCACCATTTGCTTCTTCAACAAGACCAGTGAAACCACCATTTAATGCATCTTCAACACGACCAATAAAATTAGAAAATAGAGATTTAGATAAAAAACCAAAAATACAAATGCAAGTTAAAGATCTTGAACAAATAGAAAATCTACAATTACAATAATAAACAGTAAATACTATTGACTTATAAATGCGTACTTGCTATGATGGCGAGTACGCATTTAGCGTTGGTGTTTCGGGTTCTAAAAACCCCTTATTATTAATTATTAACAATTTATCTTTAGCTTTGTTTGGAATGGACACTTCACGCCTATTCCAAAAGGAGGTAAAGCAATAAAATCATATGGCAACACAAGAATTCAATCGTACAAAACCCCATGTAAATGTGGGAACTATCGGTCACATTGACCACGGTAAGTCTACTTTGACCGCCGCTCTTTTGGCTGTTCAGTCAAAGAAAGGTTTAGCAAATGTAAAGGCTTATGCTGATATTACAAAGGGAGGAACAGTTCGAGATGCTACAAAGACTGTTACTATTTCTCTTTCACACGTAGAATACGAGTCTCCTACAAGACACTATGCTCATATTGACTGTCCAGGACACGCAGACTTCGTAAAGAACATGATTACTGGTGCCGCTCAGATGGACGGTGCTATTTTAGTTATTTCTGCTACAGATGGAGTTATGCCACAAACACGAGAACACGTTTTGCTAGCTCGCCAAGTTGGTGTTCCAAAGATCGTTGTTTTCCTAAACAAGTGTGATCTAGTTGAAGAAAAGGATTTATTGGATCTAGTTGAAGAAGAAGTTCGTGAGCTCCTAACAAAAAACCAATTCGACGGTAAAAATGTTCCAGTTATCAGAGGATCAGCAAGTAACGCTCTAAATGGAGACGTAGAATGGTCAAAGAAAATTGATGAACTTATAGCAGCTCTTGATTCATATATTCCAACACCGATTCGTGAAGTTGATAAGCCATTCCTTATGCCTATCGAAGACATTTTCTCTATCGAAGGACGCGGAACTGTAGTTACAGGACGTATTGAAAGAGGAATTATTAAGGTTGGAGAAGAAGTTGAGGTTATTGGTTTCAAGGACACAACAAAGACAACTATCACAGGTATAGAAATGTTCAACAAATCTCTAAAGGAGGGTATGGCTGGAGATAATGCTGGATTACTTCTAAGAGGTACAGGAAAGGACGATGTTACTCGTGGTATGGTTCTTGCTAAAACTGGCTCAGTCAAGCCACACACAGACTTTGAGGCTGAAGTTTATATTCTAAAGAAAGAAGAGGGAGGAAGACATACACCATTCTTCACAGGATACAAGCCACAATTCTATATCAGAACAACAGACGTAACAGGAGAGGTAACATTGGCTACAGGAGTTGAAATGGTTATGCCAGGAGATACAGTTACTTTCAAAGTAAAACTAGTAGCACCAGTTGCTCTAGAAGACAAAATGAGATTTGCTATTCGAGAAGGTGGAAAGACAGTAGGTGCCGGTGTTGTAACTAAGATTGTTGCATAATACTGTAATACTAAATATCATGACTACTATTGCTAAAGAAGAAAAGAAAATAACCAAAACAGCTACAGCAAAAAAGGCCGTTAAGGTTTCTGAGGAAGCAGCTGCTCCAAAGTTACGTATACGCGTGAAGGCATACGAGCACAAGATTCTTGATGCATCTTTAAAGCAAATTATGGATACAGCAATTCGTTATGATGTTGAGTTTTTTGGCCCTATTCCACTTCCTACTGAGATTAAGAAATACACTGTAAATCGCGCATCTTTTGTATTCAAAAATGCTAGAGAGCAGTTCGAAATGCGTGTTCATAAACGCCTTATTGATATCTTAAATCCAAATCAAAAAATCATCGAAGCGCTTACCAACCTAAGTTTGCCATCTGGCGTCAATATAGACGTCAAAATGATGTAAATTTAGCATTAAAATACTGATATGAAATTTATTCTTGGACGAAAATTAAATATGACACAAGTCTTTGACAAAGACGGTGTTGTTCATGCAGCTACACTTGTAGAAGCATCTCCTATTACTGTTACTCAAATTAAAACAGTAGAAAATGATGGTTACACAGCTGTTCAAGTAGCTACAGGAAAGAAAAATCCTAAAAATATAAACAAGGCAATAAAGGGACATATCAAAGACCTAGGAGCTTTTGCAGATATTCGTGAATTCAGAATGGAAGATCCTAGTGCTGTTCCTTCACAAAAAGTTGGAGACAAAATAGACATAGCCCAATTCAAAGAAGGGGATGTTGTAGAAGTCAGTGCTATATCCAAAGGAAAAGGATTCCAAGGTGTTGTAAAGCGCCATGGATTCGGAGGAGGTCCTAGAAGTCATGGACAAAAGCACTCAGAAAGAGAGCCAGGTTCTATCGGAGGAGGTCTTAGAAATAAGGTTCCAAAGAAAATGAGAATGGCAGGTAGAATGGGTAGTGATAAGATCACAGTCAAAAATTTAAAGGTTGTTCATATTGACTCAGATTCAAATACACTCTATATTTCAGGAGCAATACCTGGAAGACGAGGTACTTTGGTTGAAATAACAGGATAATCAAGAACCGAATTTAGAAAATACAATGGAAACACTTACATACAATCAAAAAGGACAAGAAGCAGGAAAGATTAAAATTCCAGAATCAGTTTTTGGTGTTACTTGGAATGCGGACTTGGTTCATCAAGTTGTTGTTTCAATGATGTCAAATTCTAGACATCCAATAGCTCATACAAAAACTAGAGGAGAGGTGAGAGGAGGAGGAAAGAAACCTTGGCAACAAAAGGGTACAGGTCGTGCTAGACACGGTTCTTCTCGATCACCTATTTGGGTTGGTGGAGGTACTACTCATGGACCAAGAAATGATAAGAACTATGACAGAAAGGTAAATAAAAAGGCTAAGACAAAGGCTCTTTACACTATTCTTTCAAAGAAATTCCGTGATGGTGAAATTCTATTCATCGATTCATTAGATTTCAAAATACCAAAAACAAAGGATGCAAAGTCAACATTATTAGCATTTTCAAAAATAAAGGGTTTTGAGAAATTTGCAACAAAGCCAAAAAATGTAGCTATTATTACAATTGATAAAAAATATCCTCAACTTGTAAAGAGTTTCAAGAATTTTGGTAATCTAGAAGTTGAAGAACTTAGAAATATTAATCCAGTTTCATTACTAAATCATAAGTATCTTGTTATTTCTAATCCAGTAGAATCATTAAAGTCTTTTGAATAATAAATACCATGATTACAAACCACTCAAAAATTATATTAAAGCCTAGAATTACTGAGAAATCAGGAATTATGACAGAGACTTCAAATGTCTACACATTTGAAGTAGAAAAAAATGCAACAAAGGACACAGTTGCTAAGGCAATAAAAAATATATACAAAGTTAGTGCAAAGAAAGTGAGAATCGTAAATCTTCCAGCAAAAGAAGTTTTTGTGAGAGGAAAGAAGGGTACAAAGCCAGCTGTAAAAAAGGCGCTTGTTTACCTTAAGAAAGGAGATAAGATAGAGTTAGTATAATTTATAAAATCATTACCATGAAAAGCTATCACCCATCAACACCATCAAGAAGACATATGACCACGATCCCATATCGTGACTATATTACCGCCTCAGAACCCCACAAGGCCCTTACAAAGGGTATGAAGAGAGACATGGGACGCAATTCCGCTGGTAGAATAACAGTAAGACACAAGGGAGGTGGAAACAGTAAATTATACAGAATGGTGGATTTTGGATATAACAAAAAGGATGTGCCTGCAAAGATTACAACAATCGAGTACGATCCTTTTAGAACAGGTTTTATTGCACTAGTAAATTACGCAGATGGTGAAAAGAGATATGTTCTTGTTCCAAAGAGTATGAAAGTTGGAGATAAGTTCATAGTTTCTGAAACTGCACCAGTAGAAATCGGTAATAGAATGCCCTTAAAGAAAATTCCAGTTGGTACTTTTGTTTACAATATAGAAATAAAACCACAAGGTGGATCAAAACTAGTTCGTTCTGCTGGATCTTTTGCACAAGTAATTGCAAATGATAATAGCTACACACATATTAAACTTCCATCTACAGAAATCAGAAAAATTCACGACAATGCTTGGGCAACCATAGGAACGGTATCAAATGACGAAAATCGTTTGGTAAATATTGGTAAAGCCGGACGTTCACGATGGCTTGGTATCAGACCAACAGTTCGAGGTTCAGCCCAAAACCCTGTGGACCATCCATACGGTGGAGGAGAGCAGAGAACTGGTCGAGGTTTGCGAAGACTAAAGACCAGATGGGGCAAGCCAGCTGGTAAGGGCCAGAAGACTCGAACTCCAAAGAAATATTCAAACATCTTTGTAGTCACACGTCGTCGAGTTGGAAAGAATAAGAATGCCGAGAAAAATGGCTAATAAGATCATTAAAAAAATTAAATCATTGGTAGATAAAATAGTTTACACTATCATTGATGAAATTAATTCTTGACTTAATCAAAAATTTTGTTAGTATAAAAAACCATGTCACGATCACTTTATAAAGGACCATATGTAGAAGAGCGATTATTAAAAAAGATCGCCGGAAAGAAACCCACTGAAACTGGGGTTATTAAGACATGGTACCGTAGAAGCCAGATTTCTCCAGAAATGGTAGGTTTCATATTCGGAGTTTACAATGGCAAACAACACATTGATGTTTTAGTTTCTGAAGAAATGGTTGGACACAGACTTGGCGAATTTTCTCCATCAAAGAAATTCATAAGACATGGAGGTAAGATGCAAAAGGAATTAGAGTTAAAGGCTAAGGAATCAGAAATGGCGGCAGCAAAATCTGCAAAGGAAGCTGTAGCTGCTCCTGCTAAAAAATAATATTATATGATTACTGCATCACTAAAAAATTATAGACAGTCTCCAAGAAAGGTCCGAGGTGTAGCAAATCTTGTGAAGGGTAAGACTGTTGAACAAGCTTTAAATACATTAAACTTTTTGAGTAAAAAAGCAGCTGATCCATTGCATGGATTACTTTTGTCAGCTATAGCAAATGCAAAGAACAATTTCAATATTGAAAAAGATACCTTAATGATAAAGGAGTTAAGAGTAGACTCTGGCTATATTTTAAAGAGAAGAATGCCAAGAGCTAGAGGTAGTGCTTTCCCAATCAACAAGAGAACAAGTCATGTATTATTAGTTTTAGCACCTAAGCCAGAAAAGAAAAAATAATTTTATGTCACACTCTGTACACCCATATTCACATAGACTAGGAATAATACGCGATTGGAAAAGTCGTTGGTTTTCTGAGAACAAGTCATACAGAACTTCTCTAAAGACAGATTTGCTTATTAGACAATTCCTAACAAAAGAGCTTAGAACTTTTTATCTAGCTGATATACAAATTGAAAGAAACAGAAAGACTCTTAGAGTTGTAGTAAAAACATCAAGACCAGGTATGATCATCGGCAGAAGTGGAGATGGTATAACTAAACTTAGTCAGAAAGTTCTTGATTTACTAAAGAAAAATAAAATTGATTTAGTTGGACAGGAGCTTAAGCTAGATATTGAAGAAGTAAAAAATCCAGAATCAAATGCTGCTATTGTTGCTATGATGGTTGCAGAAGGATTGGAAAAGAGATTACCTTTCAGAAGAGTTCTAAAGCAAACTCTAGAGAAAGTTCTTGCAAGTAAAGAAGTAAAGGGGGCAAAGGTAAAGCTAGCAGGTCGTCTTGGAGGAGCTGAAATGGCAAGACAAGAGGATTTAAAGAAAGGTCAGATTCCACTTCAGACACTTCGTGCTGATATTGATTTTGCTAGAGAGAAGGCACATATGACTTATGGAGACATAGGTATAAAGGTTTGGATATACAAGGGCCAAATTTTCGAAAAAGACTTAAAAAATATAAAAAACTAACATGTTATTTCCTAAAAAAGTAAAATTTCGAAAGTGGCACACAGGCAGAACAAATGCAAAGAAACTTGCAAATGGTGTTGAAACACGTGGAGTAAAACTTTCATTCGGTTCTTATGGTCTAAAGGCTATGAAGTACGGAAGATTAAGCTCAAATGAAATTGAGGCTGCTAGAAAAGTTATGGCAAGATATGCTACAAAATCTGGAAAAGTTTGGGTAAGAATTTTCCCAGACAGACCTTTTACTCAGAAACCACCAGAAGTTAAACTTGGAAAGGGTAAGGGAGAGCCAGTAGGATTCGTCGCTCAAGTAAAAGCAGGACGTATTCTCTTTGAAATTGACGGAGTTGATGATAAGGTAGCACAAGAAGCTTTGAGAAAGGCTGGAACAAAGATTTCCGTAAAGACAAAGGTTGTTAGTAGAAATATGATGTAATAATAACATTATGAAAGAATTAAAGAATAAAACAATTTCAGAACTAAATAAATTAATCTCAGAAAAAAGAGAGACATTACGTCATTTTAGATTTGGAACAGCTGGTAGTAAAACAAAAAACGTAAAAGCTGGACACAATGTAAAAAAGGAAATAGCAAGAATCATGACAGAGCTATCAATACGTTCAAGAGAGAAAAAGGCATAATACAAACATTAAAAGAATATGGAAAAGAAAAATATACAAAAGAATACAGTAACAGCAAAAGCGCCAAAGCATAAGACTCTATTGGGTGTTGTTGTTTCTGATAAAATGAAAGATACTATTGTAGTTTTGGTAGAAAGATTCGTTAAGAATGCCAAGTATCACAAATTTGTTACTCTACACAAGAGATACAAAGTTCATGATGCTGGAAATACAAAGAAAGTCGGAGATAGAGTAACTATAGAGTCATGCCGACCTATATCTAGACATAAGTCATTTAAAGTTGTAGCATAACAAAAATAACATGATTCAACCACGATCAATAGTAAGAATAACAGATAATTGCGGAGCTAAAATCGGCCGTATATTTAAGGTGCTAGGAAGTTCAAAGAAGCGATATGCTGAAATTGGAGACCTTGTTATCCTATCTGTACAAAAGGCAGAGCCAAGAAAGACGATCAAAAAGAAAGATGTTCTACAGGGTGTTGTGGTTAGACAGGTAAAAGCTTTTAGAAGAAAGGACGGTTCTTATATAAGATTTGATGAGAATTCAGTGGTTATCCTTGAAAAGGGAAAGAAGGAGCCTCTTGCAGGACGTATATTCGGTCCTATTCCAAGAGAGATTGCAGAAAAAGGTTTTCAAACAATCGCATCAAAAGCTTCAGAAATCGTATAAATACAAAGAAAATCATGAAAATAAAAAAAGATGACAATGTAATAGTGTTAACAGGAAAGGATAAAGGTAAAACTGGAAAGGTTATTAAGTCTATACCAAAGGAGAATAGAGTTGTTGTTGCTGGTATAAATATGTTTAAGAAAAACCAAAAGCCAACAAAGCAAGGACAAAAGGGACAAGTTGTAGAAAAGAACGGTTCAATAAACGTATCAAATGTTGCGCTTGTTGGTGAGGTCAAGAAGGCAAAAAATACAGCTAAAAAATAAATATGAAAACACCAACAGTTATAAACACATTTGAATTAAATAAGGATTCTTTCAAAACATTGAAAGATAAATTTGGATACAAAAATGTAATGCAAGCTCCCAAGCTTTTGAAGCTTGTTATTAGTACTGGTACAGGTTCTATAAAAGATAAGAAAAAGATAGAGCTTATAGCAGATAGACTTTCAAAAATCACTGGTCAGAAGCCAGCCCCAAGATCAAGTAAGAAATCTATCGCTTCATTTAAAGTAAGACAAGGAGATCTTGTTGGATACCAAATAACTCTAAGAGGAAAAAGAATGTGTGATTTTATTGATAAACTTGTTCACATAGCTTTACCTCGAACAAAGGACTTCAGAGGAATTACAAAGACAGCTGTAGATCAAATGGGGAATTACACTCTAGGTATTAAGGAGCATACTATTTTCCCAGAGACAGCAGACGAAGACCTAAAAGATGTATTTGGTTTCGGAATGACAATTGTTACTACATCAAAAAATAAAGACGAAACAATTGCCTTCATGGAATATCTAGGATTTCCATTCAAGAAGGAGGAGGGGAAGAAACGAAACTAATAATAGTTAAAGCAAAAAGCTTCCGCAAGGGAGTTTTTGTTTTGTGAATAAGTTCAGATACATATGAGACTATTAATTTAGTCTTAATATGCGCCAATTTAACAAATTCAGAGGGACAAAGGGATTCATAGTATTGTGGGAAAGAGTGCTAAGGTTTCGGTATATGATTACCGAACAAGCAAAGG
>CAIMDI010000019.1 GCA_903839695.1 Candidatus Tayloriibacteriota bacterium
GCTCTTTTTTCGCCTTAAAGTAATCCTTCTTGTAACGATCGAATACCTCTTGTTTTGTTTCCATTTTCATATGGAGACTACGGTAACCTATTTATTAGATATCCAGTATGATTTGGGTATCATTTATTGCTAGCTAGAACGGGTACTTGCCTTTTTTACACTCATTTGCTAGTATAGACACCACATAAGAAGATAGTAAAAATAAACAAATAATGTATTGATTGGAAGCAGATAAATCCCAAAAGGATAGAAAGCTAACCAATCATCATTTTATTACACAAAATGGCAAAAACATCAGTAAAAGCAAGAGCAGCAAAAACACCGAAATTCAAGTCGAGAGTCGTTCGACGTTGTTTCCGATGTTCTAGAAAGAACGGATATATGAGAGATTTCGACTTATGCCGTATTTGCTTTAGAGAGTTTGCTAACGAAGGTGTTATTCCAGGTATAACAAAATCATCATGGTAACAGATCCAATCGCAGATTTTATTGTTAGAATTAAGAACGCTAGTGATGCTGGTAAGGATTCTGTTTCTATTCCTTATTCTGCACTAAAGGAAAGTATTGCACATGCTTTAGTTAAAGGCGGATATATTTCTTCAGTTGAAACAAAGGGAAAGAAAATAGATAAGACATTAGAAATTGTTATTTCATATATTGGAAAAGAGCCTAGACTACACGGTATTGATCGTATTTCTAAGCCATCAAGAAGATTGTATCAAAAGTCAAAGGACATAAGAATGTTTAAAAGTGGTTTTGGTAATACTATACTTTCTACACCACAAGGTATATTGATTGATGCAGATGCAAAGAAGGCAAAGGTCGGTGGGGAGGTTCTATTTAAGATCTGGTAATAAAATTTATATGTCAAGAATAGCAAAAAAACCAATTCCAGTTCCAGAAAAAACACAAGCAAACTACGCTTCTGGCGTTCTTACTATAAAAGGTCCACTCGGAGAATTAAAGAAATCTTTTAGATCAGAAATCAAAATTGAAATTTCAAATAATGAAATATCTCTAACACCTATACGAAGTTCATTGGATGTATTAGCTCTTTGGGGAACTTACGCTTCACATATTAGAAATATGCTAGAAGGAGTAAATAAAGCTTTTGAGAAGAAGCTTATTGTTGAGGGTATTGGTTATAAATCAGATGTAAAAGGCAATCAACTCCACCTTGCACTTGGTTTTTCACATCCAGTTCAAATAGAAATTCCTACAGGACTAAAGGTCACCGCTGAAAAAAACATTATTACTGTAAATGGTATTGATGTGGAAACAGTTGGTCAATTCGTCGCAAAGGTTCGTTCTCTAAAGAAGCCTGAACCATACAAGGGTAAGGGTATTCGTTACAGTGACGAGGTTATTCGTCGAAAGCAAGGAAAGAAGTCAGTATAATGATAAATAAAATGAATACAAGCAAACAGAAACAATTAAAAATTGCTAGAAGACATAAAAAGATTAGATCAACTCTAAGTGGTACTTCAGAGCGTCCTCGTCTTTCTGTGTTTCGTTCAAACAAATTCATATATGCCCAGCTTATTGATGATGTTAAAGGAAACACTTTAACTCAAGCAAGTTCAGATGATGCAAAAAAAGTCGGTATTGAAATTGCTAAAAAAGCAAAGACATTAAAGATCGATAAAGTAGTTTTTGATAGAGGAGGATATTTGTATACAGGCAAAATAAAGTCAGTAGCAGATAGTGCAAGAGAAGGCGGTCTTCAGTTTTAATTTTAATATTTATGGAAACAGAAATAACACAAGAAAATAAAATAGCAGAAAAGAGTGCAGCACCGGTTGTTGCTCCAAAGCCTTTTTCTAGGGATTCTAGAGATTCACGTCCACCACGTGGCGGTCGTCGTCCTCAAAGATCAGATAAAGAAAGAGTAAAGCCTGAGTTTGATACAAAAATCATCGGTATTAGACGTGTGACTCGTGTGGCTTCAGGAGGAAGAAGATTTACATTTTCTGTTGCTGTGGTTTCTGGAGATAGAAAGGGAAGAGTTGGTGTAGGTTTGGGAAAAGCGGGAGACACTTCTCTAGCTATAGACAAGGCAACAAGAAATGCAAAGAAAAATATGATAAAGGTTACTCTTAGCCCAGGAATGAATATTCCTCATATGGTTGAAGGAAAGTTTTGTAGTGCAAGAGTAATGATTATGCCAGCACGAGGTCGTGGGGTTGTGGCAGGAAGTTCAGTTAGAAATGTAATAGAGCTTGCTGGTATAAAGGACGTATGCGCAAAATTACTATCAGGTAGTAAGAACAAGGTAAATAACGCCAGAGTAGCTATTGCAGCTTTGAAAAAACTTTCAAAAAACCCTAGAACAGTTAAGGTCGCAGAAGAAGTAAAATAATAAATACTATATGCAACTCAATAATTTAATTCCAAAAACAAAAAATAAGAAAACTATGATTGTTGGCCGTGGAGGCAAGCGTGGAAAAACTGCTGGAAGAGGAGGAAAGGGACAAACAGCACGCGCAGGACATAAGAAGCGCCCAGAGCTTAGAGATTTCATAAAAAGAATTCCAAAGCTTCGTGGCCGTGGAGTAAATGGCTTAAGAACCATTGAAACAAAACCTGTTTCTGTAAACCTTAAAGATATTGAATTAGCTTTCAAGGCTGGGGATATTGTAAATCCTGCTTCACTTATAGAGAAAAAAGTTATAACTACTGCTGATGGCAGAATTCCTACAATAAAGGTTCTTTCTGTTGGTGAAATTACAAAGAAAATCACATTGAGTAATTGCAAAATTTCTGCTCAAGCAAAAGCAAAGATAGAGAAGGTTGGAGGGGTAGTTCAAGAATAATAAAAAAATATGAAAAATTTCTTTTCAAAGTTAGGCATTGTTTTAAAAGATCCAACAATGCGAAAGCGTATTGGTTTTACTATAGGAGCCCTTATTTTATTTAGGCTTTTAGCTACTATTCCAATTCCTGGAGTAGATATAGCAAATCTTCAAAAACTTCTTTCTGGCAATCAATTCTTCGGCCTATTAGATATCTTTTCAGGAGGAGGAGTTTCTCGTCTTTCTATAGTTATGCTTGGAGTAGGACCATACATTACTGGTTCTATTATCATGCAACTTCTTACTATGATGTCTCCTAAGATGAAAGCTATGATGCATGAAGAAGGAGAGGCAGGTAGAGCAAAAATTTCTCAATATTCAAGACTTATTTCTGTACCATTGGCAGCATTACAAGCTTTTGGTTTTCTAGCTTTATTACAAAGTCAAAACGTATTACCACAGTTAGTCGGTATGAGTTTATTTGTAAACATTGTAGTTATTACTGCAGGATCTTTACTATTGATGTGGATTGGAGAACTAATATCAGAATTCGGTATTGGAAATGGAGTATCTTTGATCATATTCGCTGGTATAGTAGCCGTACTTCCAACAAAAATTATGCAAATGATAGCAAAGTTTGATCCATCTCAACTTCCTTTCTATTTAGTTTTTGCTGTAGTTGCAGTGATTGTGATTATGGCAGTTGTTATGGTTACAGAAGCCGAAAGATCTGTACCTGTTACTTATGCAAAGCAAGTTCGTGGAAATAAAGTATATGGAGGAGTTTCTACATATTTACCATTAAAACTAAATCAAGCTGGTGTGATTCCAATAATCTTTGCACTTTCTATTCTTCTTTTCCCTCAAATCATTGCAAATTTCCTATCAAGTTCTTCAAATCTAACCATTGCAGGTATCGCTTCATCAGTAAGTTCATTCCTAATAAATCCATGGTTCCATGCCATAATATATTTCCTTCTTGTCTTTGTATTTACTTATTTTTACACAGCAGTTACTTTTGATCCAAAGCAAATTTCAGATAATTTACAAAAGGGTGGGGCATTTATACCAGGTGTTAGACCAGGTGACTCTACTATGGAGTATCTAGGAAAAATTGTTACACGCATTACTTTAGTGGGTGCATTGTTCTTGGGAATAATTGCTGTATTACCTCTTGTTGTTCAAGGTATACAAAGTGGTGATCAAACATTTGCTATAGGTGGTACTGCATTACTTATCGTTGTTTCAGTTGTACTAGATCTATTGAAAAAGATTGATGCTCAGATCTCTATGCGAGAATACTAAAAATAGGCTATAATGATCCGTATTATGGATCAAAAAGTATTTATACTAATAGGTCGCTCGGGTTGTGGAAAAGGTACACAAGGTGCCTTGTTATCTAAGTATTTAAAGGAAATAGATTCAAATAGAGAAACACTTTATATCACAAGTGGTAGTGAATTTCGTGAGTTCATAAAAGGTAATTCAACTACACAAAAACTTTCAAATCAATTTTACACTGAGGATAAACTCCAACCCGAATTTCTTTCGGTGTATATGTGGATAAATATTCTCATAAGAGATTATACAGAAAACAAACATTTAATTTTTGATGGAGCACCAAGAAGAAGACATGAGGCAGGCGTGATGGATTCTGTATTTGATTTTTATAATCTAAAAACTCCTACAGTTATAAATATTGATATTAGTGAAGAAAGTGCAATAAAAAGACTAGAGCAAAGACATAGACAGGACGACAAAAAGGAAGATATAGCAAAAAGACTTGCTTGGTACAAAACTGATGTTATTCCTACTATTGAATTTTACAAAAATAATCCGAAATACAATTATATTGAAATTGATGGAGAAAATTCTGTTGAGGAAACTCACAAAATCATATTAGAAAAAATTAGTTTAAAATAAAAATGATAAGAATTAAGACTAAAGAAGACATACAGATATTGCGAGAGGGGGGAAGGAGACATGCTGAAATTCTTCTAGCTCTTAAGTCAATGGTAAGACCTGGCGTTTCTACTAAAGCTCTCGAAGAAGAATCACGAAGATTAATCGCTGAAGGAGGTGATACTGCAGCTTTTTTAAATTATCAACCAAACGGAGCAGATCGACCTTTTCCTGCGAGTTTGTGTGTTTCAATAAACGATGAAGTCGTTCATGGAATTCCGAATGAAAAGGAGAAAATTTTGAAAGAAGGAGATATTGTTTCTATTGATTTAGGTTTAATTCACAAAGGAATGATAACAGATGCCGCCATAACTGTTCCTGTGGGAGAAATTTCAAAGGAGCTAGAGACATTGATAGAAATTACTAAAAAGGCGTTGGAGGCAGGAATACGAGCGGCAAAGGGTGGAAAAACGGTGGGTGATATAGGAGTTGCTGTTGAGAGATTGGCATTGGCAAACAAATACGGAGTTGTTGAGGAATTATCAGGACACGGCGTAGGATATGACGTGCATGAAGACCCGTTCGTACCAAATTACGGCGAGGCAGGAACAGGAGAAGTATTAACACCTGGAATGGTAATAGCTATTGAGCCAATGTTTAATTTGGGAAGTAGGCATGTCTTTCTCGATTCAGATAATTGGACTTACAGAACAAAAGATGGAAAGCCAAGTGCACATTTCGAACATACAGTATTGATAACAAAAGGCGAGCCGGAGATATTGACTAAGTTATAATATTAACCAATAGAATCAGATCAGGAAATGGTGTGAGTTTGATTGTAAAATCTCCCTCATAAAGCCTTTATATATTCAAAGTGTGTTAGTATACATATTATGAGTACAGAATCACCTGCATTTATCAATCACAATCATGAAACAGAACACTTAAGAGAAACAAATTCATTGCAAATCTTTCTTGCTGAGAGAAGGTATCCAAATATGGGAAGTGATGGTGAGAGTATAATGAAGTGGACAACAGAAGGGGGTAGAAAATACTCAAAGAAATTTCGTGAATTCCTTGATGCAGAATTAGATTTTAATGTAAATTTTTGGGAAGATTTAAAAAATACAGATTTCTACAATAGTTTTGTAGAAAGGGTAGAGGAAATACTGTATGGAGATGATATGGTAGAATAAAATATGATATTATATATCTATTATGGAAACATTTATACCTTCAAATGAATCTAGGAATTTAAAAACACCTGAGGAAGAATTAATTTTTTTGCGAGAAAAACTTGCTCAAAAAGAAAAAGAAGTAGCAGAACTTAAACAAGAAAAATCTCCAGAAGAAATTCACAAGGAGACTATAGACGAATACAAATTAACACCTTCTGATAAGGTTCTTCACAAAGACTATGTGATGCCAACGGAGAAAGTGGGGGAAATCGTTTTACAACTTTCACCAGAGGAACATGACAATAAGATTTCTGAGCTTCTCGGAATAATACAAACACATGGTATAAAAAATGCTTTGAGTCTTGTTGAAAAAATGAATGATCCTCATATTCAAGACGATTTTGAAAGATTTTTAGTTCAATACATTAAATCAGGATTTCCAATAGACGGCTTAGGGGAAAAGACACCAGAATTTAAGGCATTAAATATGACTTTATATGAAATCACTTTACCTGAAAAAACAGATGACGGTAAAGAACGAGCATTAAAAGAAGTTCTTTCTTCAATGGAACAATTCTATTCTGGAATGATGTCTGTTGATGAAAAGGATTCTAAAGGAGGAACAGGATATTTTACTATTGAGCTTGCTGTAGCAAATCACAGTGATGATTTTACTTTTTACGTAGCGGTGCATGATACTAAAAAAAGCCTTTTTGAAAAACAAATGCTTTCTGTTTTTCATAATGCAAAAATAATTGAAAAGAAAGATGATTACAATATTTTTAATGAAACAGGGGTGACTGTAGCTTCTTATGCAAAATACTCCAAGAATCCTATTTGGCCATTAAAAACTTATGATAAATTTGATTTTGATCCATTGAATTCAGTTTTAAATAGTTTTTCTAAAATCAAAACACATGGAGAAGGAGCAGCTATTCAAATAGTAATAAAGCCACAAGGAGATAGCCATACACGTCGTTTCAAGAAAACATTAGACGATATTATGAAAGGCGACAAGATAGATGAAGCTATTTCAAAAAATGGTGAGGGTATTGTCAAATATATGGATAGCTTTATGAAGGGAGTTTCCAGTTTAATGACTTCACAAGAAGATAAAGAAAAAGCAAAAGAAAAGAAAAAAGAAAATGCACAACACGTAGATCAAATTTCTGTTGATAGTATAAAAGAGAAGATTGGTTCTCCAACTATATCCACAAATATAAGAATAATAGCTTCTGCTGAAAATGAAATAATAGCAACACAAATATTGAGTGATATTGAGTCTTCATTCAATCAATTCGAATATACACATGGCAATAAATTAAAGTTTGATAGAGTAAAAAAGGCAACTCTGAGAAGTTTGTTTTATGATTTTTCTTTTAGACTTTTTGATGAAGGTGAACGTTTGCTTTCAAATATAAAGGAATTAACAAGTATTATGCATTTTCCTGCAAATGTTATTCGTTCATCACCACATTTGAAAACAGCAAAATCTGGAAGTGCACCTGCTCCACTTGAACTTGCCAAAGAGGGTGTTCTTTTGGGTGTAAACCGAGACAGAGGAACAGAGACCAAAGTTTACATGACTCCAGAAGATAGATTAAGACATTTCTATGTTATAGGACAAACTGGAACAGGTAAGACTACAATTTTGAAAAATATGATAGCTCAAGACATAGCAAATGGTGAGGGTGTATGTATGATTGACCCACACGGTTCAGATATTCAAGATTTGCTTTCTCTTATACCTAAACATCGTTATGAAGATGTTATTTACTTTGATCCGAGTTATACAGAAAGACCTATGGCACTCAATATGCTCGAATATGACAGAAGATATCCTGAGCAAAAAACTTTCGTAGTAAATGAAATGCTTTCTATTTTCAATAAACTTTTTGATATGAAAACTGCAGGAGGACCTATGTTCGAACAATATTTCAGAAATTCTGTTTTGTTGGTTATGGAAGATCCCGAATCTGGTAATACACTTCTAGATGTATCTAGAGTTCTTTCAAATAAAACATTCAGAGAGATGAAACTTTCAAAATGTAAAAATCCTATCGTTGTTCAATTCTGGAGGGAGGTGGCAGATAAGGCTGGAGGGGAAGCGTCTCTAGCAAATATAGTGCCTTATATCACAAGTAAATTTGACGTATTTCTTTCAAACGACATAATGCGTCCTATTATTGCACAAGAAAATTCATCTATAAATTTTCGAGAAATTATGGATAATAAAAAAATACTTCTAGTAAATCTTTCAAAGGGAAGATTGGGAGATATAAATGCAAACTTGATAGGTCTAATTATTGTCGGAAAGATATTGATGGCAGCATTATCTAGAGTTGATTCATTGGGTAAAAATTTACCTTCTTTTTATCTTTATATTGATGAGTTCCAAAATATTACCACAAACTCTATTTCAACAATTTTGTCTGAAGCTAGAAAATATAAACTTTCATTAAATGTGGCACATCAATTCATCGCTCAATTGGAAGAAGATATTAAAGATTCAGTTTTTGGTAACGTAGGATCTATAGCAGCATTTCGTGTGGGTGCAGAAGACGCAGAATATCTGGAAAAACAATTCTCACCAGTCTTTACAGCAAAGGACTTGATGTCTATTGATAATCGCAATGCATATTTGAAAATCTTGGTAAATGGCAGTCCAGTTAAGCCATTTAATATAGAAACAATGGCACCACCAAAAGGAAATAAAGATATAGTAGAGTCAATAAAACAATTATCTCATTTAAAATACGGTAAAGACCGTGTATTAGTTGAGGAAGAGATAATGTTAAAGTATAAGAAATAATTATAAAATAATTAAAGAATATGAAAACACCACACCCCAAGAATGAACAGACATTAATAATCATCAAGCCAGATGGCATTCAAAGAAGTCTTATTGGCGAGATTATTCAAAGATATGAAAGGGTGGGATTAAAACTTGTAGCAATGAAGATGATGGTTCCTACTTCGGAATTAATTGAAAAACATTATACTCTAGACCCAGAATGGAGAAGGGTTACGGGTGAAAAAACTATAAAAGCATATCATGATAAAGGCCTCGTTTCTCCTTCGGACGATCCATTGGAAATTACAAATATTTTGCTTGGACGCCTTTGTAAATATATGACTAGTGGTCCTATAATTGTGATGATATGGGAAGGTGCACATGCTGTTGGAATTGTAAGGAAATTAACGGGAGGAACTGAGCCATTGATGTCTGATGTTGGTACTATTCGTGGAGATTATGTATTGGATTCATATCAAATGACAGATCATGATAAGCGTTCTGTTAGAAACCTGGTTCATGCTTCAGGTTCAGTAAAAGAAGCCCTAGACGAGATTAATCACTGGTTTTCATCTGGAGAAATTATAATATATACACATATACAAGAGAAAATTTTGTATGATGTCAATCTGGACGGAATTCTAGAATAATGTCTGAAGTACTTTTTTACTTGTAAACATTTTTTTAAGCATTATAATTATATTAGGTTATAAGAGTATTAAATCTATAACTTTTAATTTGGGAGATCAACGAATCCTTGTGATTCAAATTATGCTGTGCCTTGGCATTAGCATTGAGATCACCCACCTAGTAATTTTACTAGGCTTGATACTCTTATAACCAACAAAACACATCTGCAGTCGCAGGTGTTTTTTGTTACTAATGCTTAACTAGAGTATAATTGATTCACATGCAAAATATAAAGGTATCGGCGTACACATTGTTGGTATTATTATCAGTTTTGATATTTCATATTTTAGGTATGGCGGAGCATTTATATATTAGGTTCTGGTTTTACGATATATTTATGCATATTCTAGGTGGAATAGGTATAGCGATGTCTGTTTATTGTGTCATTCTTTTCTTAAAAAGGGATAATATTAAAAATGATTTGTGGAAAATGTTGCTATTAGTATTAGCTGCTGGACTTTCTTGGGAATTATTTGAAGTATATTTTAATATTGCGGGCTCGAGACTTTGGACTACGCCATATTATATTGATACCGTTAAGGATTTAATAAACGATATGATTGGTGCTATTATTGTTATTTTTATTATTAAAAAACAAATTAAATGAGTATAAATTTAACTTTCTGTAGTGGGGTCGGTAGTGTTACAGGTGCTAATTTTCTTTTTGAAATTTCAAATGGTGAAAAAAATACTAAAATTCTTGTAGATTGTGGACTAATTCAAGGTGAGAAAACTGCACAAGCAGAAAATAGGGAAGATTTCGGTTATGATCCTGCAGAAATAGATATGCTCTTTATTACCCATGCACATTTAGATCATGTGGGGCGTATACCAAAATTAGTAAAGGAAGGTTTTGAAGGTGTTATATATTCTACAGCTGAGACAATGGCTTTGGCTGAACTTATATTAGAAGATGCTGTAAGTTTACTTGAGAAAGAAGCTACAAACGAAGGTATATTACCGCTATACGAAATACAAGATATGAAAAAAGCTTTCACTTTGTGGAAGACTATTCCATATCATACAGAAACTAGTTTTCCTGAAGGTTTTTCTGTATATCTAAGAGATGCTGGTCATATATTGGGTTCATCAATGATACAGTTTAATTATGATAATAAAAAAATAGTATTTACAGGTGATCTTGGTAATACACCAACTCCATTATTAAAAGACACTGAAGCTATTACAGGAGCAGATTATGTGATTATGGAAAGTGTATATGGAGATAGAAATCATGAATCAAAAGATGAGAGAAGAGGTAAGCTTGCAGAAATTATAAAAGATGTAATTCAAAAGAGCGGAACTTTAGTTATACCAGCATTCTCTTTGGAAAGAACTCAAGTAATACTTTATGAATTAAACAAAATTATCGAATCAAAATCTATTCCTTCAATACCTGTTTATGTAGATTCTCCTTTGGCAACGAGAATAACCGAAGTTTACAAATCAAGCACGTATTTATTTAATAAAATTGCACAAGAAGAAATAAAACAAGGTGATGATATATTTAGTTTTCCAAAACTTTCTTTTACAGTAAGCGTTCAAGAGTCCAAGGAAATTGATCATTCAAAATCTCCAAAAATAATTCTAGCAGGTTCAGGTATGTCTATAGGAGGTAGAGTAGTTCATCATGAAGAAATATATTTACCAGATGCAAAGAACACTATTTTACTTGTCGGGTATCAAACTTTGGGTTCCGTAGGTCGTCATTTATTGGAAGGGGATAAGAAAGTTTCAATACATGGTAATGAAATACCAGTTAGGGCAAAGATAGAATCAATACTTGGTTATTCTTCTCATAAGGATTCTGATCATTTGGTGGAGTTTGTTTCAACAGCAAAAGATACAGCAAAGAAAATCTTTGTTGTCATGGGAGAACCTAAGGCTTCATTATTTTTAGCACAAAAAATAAGAGATAATTTAGGACTTGAGGCTTTGTATCCAGAGAGATTAAAAAAATACCAGTTTCAGCAATAAATCCAGCTATTTACAATCCGCGGGCGGATTTAAAGCTGGGGGACAAGGAATATGAAAAGTTACAGAAGAGCATGGAAGAGTTCGGCTATATCGAACCGATGGTTTGGAATAAAC
>CAIMDI010000020.1 GCA_903839695.1 Candidatus Tayloriibacteriota bacterium
ACAAATTGTTAGATAGCCGAAGTTGCTGGGAAGCAACACCCTAGACGGTGAAAGTCCGGTAGGCGAAATCAAAACAACTTCTTAATTGTCCTTGAGTAACTCAAGACACGTATGGCTTGAGCGAATCTGCCGG
This sequence comes from Candidatus Tayloriibacteriota bacterium, assembly GCA_903839695.1. Lineage (GTDB taxonomy): Bacteria > Patescibacteriota > Minisyncoccia > Phycocordibacterales > PALSA-1337 > CAIOGI01. Next base: position 134 of record CAIMDI010000020.1, read on the forward strand.
AACTAACCGGTAAGGCTACATACTTTTAAAGACCGATAGTGAATTAGTACCGTGAGGGAAAGGTGAAAAGAACCCCGGTGAGGGGAGTGAAATAGATCTGAAACCATATGTTTACAAAGAGTTGAAGAGGTCCCTTCTGTTATGGAGGGTGTACCTCGACAGCGTGCCTATTGAAGAATGAGCTTGCGAGTTTATGTGTGCCGCGCATGACTAAGGGCGAGAGCCTGGAGTCGAAGGGAAACCGAGTGTGAATAGCGCGTTTGTAGCATGCATAAGACCCGAAGCAAGGTGAGCTACCCATGAGCAGGGTGAAGGCGGTCGAAAGACCGCTGGAGGCCCGAACCGTTGAGCCGTTCAAAACTCTCGGATGACTTGTGGGTTGGAGTGAAAAGCTAATCGAACCTTGTAATAGCTGGTTCTCTCTGAAACAGCTTTTGGGCTGGCGTCGTAACTATTGACATACTGGGGGTAGAGCACTGGAAGGATCAGACAGGGAGAAATCTCGCGAGTCCTATCAAACTCCGAATACCAAGAGCTAAAGCACGGCAGTTAGTCCGTGGGGGCTAAGCTCCACAGGACAAAAGGGAAACAGCCCTAGATCCATATTTAAGGTCCCTAAATCTATGTTAAGTGCAAGTAAGGTGGTGAATTTTCGAATACAATGAGGATGTTGGCTTAGAAGCAGCCATCATTTAAAGAAAGCGTAACAGCTCACTCATCGAGAGATTCTGCGCCGCAGATAATCGGGGTTAAACATAGTACCGAAACTGAGGATGTGCTTTTGCTTCGGCAAAAGTACGTGGTAGGAGAGTATTCTAATCTGCATTGAAGGCAAAGGCGTGAGCCATGCTGGAGCGTTTAGAAGTAAGAATGTTGGCACAAGTAACCACAATGCGGGTGAGAATCCCGCACGCCGAAAGATCAAGGTTTCCTTGGCTATGAAAATCAGCCAAGGGTTAGTCGGGCCTAAGGGGATGGTGAAAACCGCACCCGATGGACACATGGTTAATATTCCATGACTTTTATATAGAGTGACGAAGTGACGAAGTGCAGTATATGACGCTTGTTATTGGATTTGAGTGCATGCTATAGGGGATTGATCCAGGAAAATCCGGGTCATGTCTTTGATGACAATTCCGAGTAGAGTGCAAATGTAGGGGTTCGCCCTTGCAAATGTCGTAAAGCGCGCTTCCGAGAAAAACTTCTAAACTTATCTATGTAGAAACCGTACCGCAAACCGACACAGGTGATCAGGTCGAGTAGACCAAGGCGAACGAGTGAGAGGTCTCCAAGGAACTCGGCAAAAAATCAGCCGTAACTTCGGAATAAGGCTTGCCCTTCGCAAGAAGGGCCGCAGCTAAAGTATCTCTGGCAACTGTTTATCAAAAACACAGCTCCCTGCGAACTCGTAAGAGGATGTATAGGGGGTGACACTTGACCAATGCCCGAAGGTCAAATAACGACGTTGTTATGTCGCAAGATGTAATGGTGATTGTTATAAGCCCGGGTGAATGTCGGCCGTAACTATAACGGTCCTAAGGTTCTGAGTTTGTCTTCGGACGAACTCAGACGGACTAGGACTGTTATATAGCAAAAGTGATTCGTTTTTAGATAAATGAGGTTAAAATATTACATAAACAAGCTACCTGCATATGAGTAATCATATGCTGAGTCCATTGCAGTTAAATAGAGACCAACACTGCACATCCGATCTCCGCAATTTAAACATTGGGGTGAGGATGAAGATAGAGTCCATCTGTGCTTAAAGGAATAGATGAGCGAAATTCCTTGTCAGGTAAGTTCTGACGCGCACGAATAGTGTAATGTCTGGAGAACTGTCTCGGAGACTTGCTCGGTGAAAATACAATATCGGTGAAGATGCCGATTACCTACAGTTAGACGAAAAGACCCTAGAAGCTTTACTGCAACTTGATTTTGACTATATGTTTTTTATGCGTAGCGTAGATGGGAGGATTTGAAGTTTTCTTTTCGGGGAAGATGGATCCGCAAGTGAAATACCATTCTTAAAAAATATATATTCTAACCTCGACGGCAAAAACGACGAGAGACAGAATCTGGCGGGCAGTTTTAGTGGGGCGCTATCCTCGAGGATTTAAATTTATTTGAATCCTCGAACCGTGGCGCCTCAAGAGAAATTAATCATCTCAAAAAAAATAAAAAAGGAGGACTTTGATCAGTAATGGTCATTGAAAAGTTAGCTATATGCTGGAAACTCTGTGTCTTTAATGACTCAGAATGCAAGCTACTCGTAAGAGTAAAAATGTTTGCATGCAGACAATCAGCAGGAAACAAATCATATTTGGATCCTCAGAGACTATACGCTAACCATCCAGTTAAATGGATGATGATATAGTCCGAACTTCATAGCGATATGAAGCTTACTAAATAAAAGTAAGAACCCAATGAATACAAAAGAAATTAGAGATTATAAAAAAACTCTTAATTTAACTGACATACAAAGGTCAATTTTGATAGGAACTTTGTTAGGAGATGGGCATCTTGAGACACAAGATAATGGTAAAACATATCGTCTTAAGATTGAGCATCAACTTTTACAAATAGACTATCTTGAATGGCTTCATGATCAGTTTAAAGAGTGGATTGGTGGTGGAATCAAACACAGAATTAAGAAAAACAACAAAGAATATGTATTATTTAATACTTATTCACATGGTGCATTTCGATTCTATGCTCAGCAATTCTATGTAAATAGAAAAAAGATTATTCCCAAATTAATCTGTAAATTTCTTGATCCAATTGCATTAGCAATCTGGTATATGGATGATGGATCATGGAAATCTAATCATCATAAAACATTCATAATCCACACAGTTGGATTTGTTAAAAAAGATTTGGAATTAGTTCAAACTACTTTAAAAAGTAAATTTGGAATAGAAACAAGTCTTCATAAACAAAAAGAAAAGTATTGGAGATTGTATATAAAATCAGAATCGGCTGAGTTATTTAGAAAAATAATAGAGCCTTATACATTAAAATTTCCTTCAATGCAAAATAAAATGGGGAACATAATGCCTAAAAAGTAACGGAGGAGTTTATTAAGGTCAGCTAGGCGCGAATGGAAACCGTGCCGATAGTGTATAGGCATAAGCTGGCTTGACTGTGAGACGTACTTGTCAAACAGATGCGAAAGCAGAACTAAGTGAACCGACCTTACGCATTAGACGCGGGGGAAGATTATCGGATAAAAGCTACTCTAGGGATAACAGGCTGGTTGCGCCTAAGAGTTCATATCGACGGCGCAGTTCGGCACCTCGATGTCGGCTCAACTTATCCTGGGGCTGGAGAAGGTCCCAAGGGTTTGGCTGTTCGCCAATTAAAAAGTTACGCGAGCTGGGTTCAGACCGTTCAGAAGTGAATGGTCACCAAAAGACACTATTTATTTAGTGCAAGTATTTTTGACTGACAACTTCACTGTTGAGCAGTCTGAATCACTTCGAGTTTTCGTTTGAAATAATTTTAAGTATCAAGAATACTTAAATATAAAAGATAAGGAAGTAGATCAATCAAATCACGGCGGTCCCATATAGAAATATGTGAGGATCAAGTTAACTAGTATCGGTGGACCCCATTTATGTGGGTTATACCGAGGGAATCGTTTTAACAAACGAGCCTGTAGAGACTAAACGTTAACTATCTAAATTCATACAATGTGTATAAAAAAGATAATGCTATAGTCCAATGCAATGAGTAATCATTGAAATCATGCGTGAGACAGGTTGGTCTCCTATCTACTGTAGGCGTTGATTCTTGAGGGGATTTGACTCTAGTAAAGTATTGCTACTTCACAAAGTAATTTGTGATGACAATGTGGCTAATAACGGTGGAATCTTAATTCGTTTGGTTTGTTGATAGCTTTTATTGCTCTAGTCCAGCTCTAAGAGTACAATAGTATTATTATAAATACTTGAGGACCAAAAATAATTAAGACAATACCGTGGGAAGTCGATCTAATATTCATTTAGCGTATATTGCAGGATTTCTTGATGGAGATGGAAGCTTAATGCTTCAGATCAAGAAACGAAAAGATGGAAATAAGTCTAATTTTAGATTTATGCCAACAATTTGTTTTTATCAAGATACTCGGCACGAAAAAACACTCTATTGGATTAGAGATGTTTTAAAGATTGGTTATATTTCCAAAAGAAATGATGGAATGACCGAACTTCGAATTAATGGTTATAAACAAATAAGAGATATTCTCCAAAGTTTACTACCACATATTAAGTTTAAGAAAATTCAAGCAAATGCTTTGAAAAAGGCATGTGAATTTCTATTAAAAACAGAACTTAAACTTCTAAATAAAATACAATTAACTAAAATTGTTGATCTAATCTTGGTAATTCAGAATGAGAATTACGTTACTAAGAAAAAGAAGACAAAAAGTGAATTGTGTCAGGTATTAGGTTTGACCCCGTAACGACTTGTTTTTTTACACTATGTAAAGAAACAGATGTGCATATATCTGGAAAGTTTTCTTAACTGAATAAGAAAATAGGATTATGCGCATAATACGCCAACATCCGATGTTTGAAAGAACAGGATGAAGATATAGTCTGTGCTCCTAGTGATAGGGGAATAACGCGACGAGAGGACCGAGTTGAACTGACCTCTGGTCTGACTGCTGTTCTACCAAGAGCATCGCAGTGTAGCTATGTCGGGAATGGATAACTTCTGAAAGCATCTAAGAAGGAAGCCAGCCCCAAGATTAGGAATCGTTTGAGACCCGTAAGAGATGATTACGTTGATAGGCTTTAGGTGTACGCATAGTAATATGTTGAGCCGAGAAGTACTAATCCGTCGATCCTATTAGGAAATTTAAGAACCACAATTACTTGTCTATAACAAACAACAAAATTAGTTACCTTTGATAAATATGTAAAAGCAGAAGTTTTTACTGTAAATTGAATTTTTTGTTCTGGTGGTTTGGCGCTGTGGAAACACCCGTTCTCATTCCGAACACGGAAGTGAAACGCAGTTGCGGCGATGATACTCGTATGAAGGGGAAAGTAGCTAGCCGCCGGTACAAAGTATTTAATTTAGTCATTATTATTGAGTCTCTGATTTACAAAACTATATTTTTATTGGAAAAATACGATTTTTATATTTAGTGCTTATTAAACGTATTTGTTGAATCATGACTTTGTTGTGATACAATATACCCATGTCATCTTGGGCTTCAAGGAGAAAAACTGCTTATGCTTTAATTGTAATACTTGCTGTATTATTGCTTATTGGTTTGCCACTTTTTATTATATTTTATAAAGCACCTACATGTTTTGATAAAGTAATGAACGGAAATGAAACTGGTGTAGATTGTGGAGGGTCTTGTGTTAGGCTTTGTCAAAATTCATTCATACCTCCACGCATTGTATGGGGCGGAGCTAAATTTGAAAAACTTGCTAATGGCTTATACAATATCGCTTCATTAATTGAAAATAAAAACATAAATGGTGCGGCGGTTGATGTTCCTTACAAAATGTCTTTATATGATAGTAGCGGTATTTCTATAGTCGATAGGGTTGGAAAGGTAAATATTTATCCACATAGAAATTCTTTAGCTTTTGAATCCGCTGTAGATGTTGGAAAGAGAATTCCGGCAAAAGTTTCATTTGAATTTACTAAGGAACCAAATTGGTTTAAGTCACAAGATTCCTTAGATGGTATATCGATTGTCGATAAGAAATATGTTGAAGATGATTCCGGATCATCTTTAGAAGTTGTTCTCGAAAATACAACATTATTTCCGTACAAAAATATTATGGTTTCTGTAGTTTTATATGATAAAGAAAATAATGTTATAGGATTTTCTCGTACAAGCATTGACTCTATTGCTTCAAAAAATCAAAGGGAAATAGCTTCTTTTACATGGCCTATAAATAGAAAGGGAGCTGTGACTTCTATTGAAATTGTTCCAACTGCAGTACCTACTGTTGAACGTTAGTATGAATAATAAAATATTATCTTTTTTTAATAGTTATAATCTACGCAGAGTAGATGAAAGTAATGGAATTGATTGGATTCTTTTTTTTGCAACCTTGCCATTATTAGGAGCTGGATTGGTTACTATGAATTCATTTACTGGTGATGGCGCTTTTTTCAATAAACAACTTATTTGGATAGGTTTATCTTTGCTAATTTTTTTTGTATTTAGTTTTATTGATTTCAGATTTTTAAGAAAGACTTGGATTTCTGTCTCACTATTTATATTTTCATGTGTTTCACTTACCACACTTTATGCTGTTGGAAAGGTGACCAAAGGAGCTATATCCTGGTTTCACTTTGGTGCAATATCGTTTCAGCCGTCGGACGCAATTAAGCTCGTGGTTATTATCATCCTTGCTAAATATTTTTCTAGAAGACATATAGAAATAGCAAATATTAAACATATTTTGGTTTCAGGTTTTTATGCTTTTGTTATATTTTCTTTAGTATTGGTTCAGCCCGATTTCGGTTCCGCTATTATTATATTTTTTATTTGGTTTGGAATGGTTCTTATATCTGGTATTTCCAAAAAACATTTAATGGGTATGGTTATGATTGGTATATTACTTTTTACAATTGCATGGAATTTTGGTTTTCAAGATTATCAAAAAAATCGCATTAAAAATTTTATTAATCCAATGGCTGATATTCATGGTACTGGTTATAATGCATATCAATCAGCTATTGCTGTTGGCTCCGGTCAACTTTTCGGAAAGGGAGTTGGTTATGGAACACAATCCCGTCTTAAGTTTTTACCAGAGTATCAAACAGATTTTATTTTTGCTGCATTTGCTGAAGAGTGGGGATTTTTTGGTGTCGTAATTTTAATATCACTTTTCGGTATTGTTATATGGAGAATTATTGTAAATACAATGCGTGGAGCAACAAATTTTGAAATGCTTTTTGGATCTGGTATTGCAGTATTAATTATTGTGCATTTTATTATAAATATTGGAATGAATATTCAATTATTGCCCGTTACTGGTACTACATTGCCTTTTTTGAGTTATGGAGGAACTCATTTACTTACTGAATTTGCAGGTTTAGGAATATTAATGGGTATGAGAAGATATAGAAGAGTTGCACATAAAGATGTGGCGCAAAACGAATTTGTTGGGCCTTAAATTTTGTAAATTTTACTTGTTTTTTCTATCATATTTTCGATTGAAAAAAATTCTGTTATTTTTTTATTTATAGCTACACTGTGCTCTTTTTGGATTTTTTTATGTTTAACATAGAATTCTATTGCATACTGAATTTCCTTTGCTTTTCTGGGCTGTATAAGTATTCCTGATTTCATATCATCAATTATTTCTGGTATACCCCCTACAGCAGTAGAAATTATAGGCAAACCATAAATACCAGCTTCCAATGCGATATAAGGGAAACCTTCTGAAAGAGAGGGTAATAAAAATAAATCAAAAGCCTTAAGGTATTGGAAGGCATTTGGTACATGACCCATTAGTATTACTGAAGACTCTAAATTTAAGTCTTTGATTTGTCTTTCAATATTTTCTTTTTCCTCTCCAGAACCCATTATGACATAAACAATTTTACTTATATTTGAATTTTTAATAAAGTCATGAACTCCTCTCAATGCGTAATCATAGCCTTTTATGTGATGAAGCTCTCCAACACTTCCGATAAGAATGGTTTTGTTTATTTCTTTTGATTTAATTATTTTATCAAAATCAGTATTTATTTTTGCAAGTTCAGATCTGGCATTAATTTTTGAAAAATATGATTCTGATTTTATTCCATTTGGAATCACAGCAATTTTATTGTAAACAAATGGCCAGTTTCTTATTTGCTGTCTTGTGGCTTCAGATACAGCTATTGTTGTATGTGCAAGAATCATTGTAATCCAATAGCTAATTTTTATTATGAGTTTTGATGCAAAAGTTCTATTTTCATTAAAAGCCCAACCATGAGCAGTAAATACAATTTTTTTAATGCCAACTATTCTTCCGGCAAGAGTTCCTAATCCGCCGATTTTTGAGCTATTTACATGAAGTACATCTGGTTTAATTTCTTTGATAATAGAAATTAATTTAAAAAATGCTTTTATATCGTCAATAAATTTTACATCTCTTCCTATAGGCAAATTTCTGTCTGCTTTTATTCCCGCAAGATTTAATCTTTCTATCAGTGTTCCGTTACCACCAGCCATTACTTCAACTTCATATTCATTTTTTGGCAAATTTGTGGCCAAATCATATACATAGCGTTGTGCACCGCCCCAATTTGACTTAGTTATAAGTATTAACACTTTCATGATATTAGAGTACCATTTTTGATCGTTTTTGTGTATTATATTCATTATGCACTTAATTCATAGAAAAGAGTCTTTTTTGCTATTTTTGGGTGATATTACTGTTTTACTATTATCACTATTTTTGACCTTATTAATACGATACGGGCATTTTCCATCTATGTGGAATATTCAGGCGCATTTAGGACCTTTTTCAATTTTATTTGTCGCCTTCATTTTGGTAAATTTTATAGCAGGACTTTATGAAAAACATACTTTAGTTATAAAAAACCGTTTACCATTAATTTTACTGAATGTTCAAATCGTCAATGCATTGATAGGTATAGCATTTTTTTACTTTATTCCTATTTTCTCGATTTCACCAAAATTATTTCTTTTTATTTACTTAATAATTTGTCTAGCTCTTATGTTTTTGTGGAGAATGGTTTTGGCTCCTATGACAGAGCCTAGAAAATTGCAAAAAGCACTTCTAATCAGCGATACTGAGGAGGCTGATGAACTTTTCAATGAAATAAATAATAATACTAGATATAATATAAATTTTATAAAAATTGTTAAGCCCTCTGAGGATTCAGCAATTACATTAAATGAAATATCAAATGCAATAAAAACATCAAATATTTCTTTGGTTGTTGTAGATACTAGACATGTTGGTTTGATAAATATTATTCCTCAACTTTATAAATTTGCTATATCTGGGGTTATGTTTTTTGATGTTAGTAAAATGTATGAAGATATATTTGATAGAGTTCCATTGTCTCTTGTAGGAGAAACTTGGTTTATTGAGAATATGTCGTCTGCTTCACCAAAGTTCATGTATGATTCATTAAAGAGATTTTTTGATATTATAATTTCACTGATTTTCGGCTCAATTTCTTTGCTTTTATTTCCATTTGTAATTATTGCTATAAAGTTAGAGGGAAAAGGAGATATATTTAGTTATCAAGATAGAATAGGAAAATACAATAATATAATACGGATAATCAAATTTAGAACTATGACGGTTGCAAATGATCATGGAAAATGGGGAAGTGTAGAAAATAAAGTAACTAAAGTTGGATCGTTCTTAAGAAAAAGTAGAATAGATGAATTACCACAATTTTGGAATGTGCTCAGAGGCGACATATCACTTATCGGTCCACGTCCAGAATTTCCAGATCCAGTATTACAATACGCCGAGCAAATACCTTATTACAATATTCGTCATTCTATTAAGCCAGGATTGTCTGGTTGGGCTCAAATTTATGGTCAACACGCTCATCATGGCATAGGAGTAGAAGAAACAAGAAACAAGCTTTCTTATGATTTATATTATATTAAACACAGATCACTTTCGACTGATTTTAAAATATATTTACGAACCATAAAAACTCTAATCACTTTTGTGGGGAGGTAAGTGTATTTTGTTTGCAAAAACTCAATAAATCCCTATAATAGACACATTATGCTTAAAACAAGAATTATTGCAGTATTTTTGCTTATTATCGCGGTGACCATCGGTTTACTCACTTATTACTCATCTTTTGCAGGCTCAAGTATTAGCAAGCCATTTAAATTAGGCTTGGATCTCAATGGAGGTACACATTTGGTTTACAAAGCTGATACCTCAAAACTTTCTATTGGTGAAGTTTCTGTATCAATGCTAGCTCTTAGGGATGTTATAGAAAAAAGAGTAAATGCTTTCGGAGTGGGTGAGCCTATTGTTCAGGTTGAACAAGGGGGTATTCTCGGATCAAAGGAGGCGCAACAAAAACTTATTGTAGAACTTCCTGGTGTAACCGATATCGACGAAGCTATTAAGATGATTGGTAGAACTCCTGTTTTAGAATTCCAGACATTAAGTCAAGCTGATAAGAAAATTGTTGATGATAAGAAACTTGAACAAAAAGAATATTCTATCGAAATATTAAAGGCATACAAACCTACAGGTATTACTGGTAGAATGTTAGAAAGAGCTATTCTTGAATTCAATAACACTACTATGGAGCCTACTGTTTCTCTAAACTTTAATGCAGAAGGTAAGGCGCTTTTTGCAAAAGTTACAAAGGAAAACGTGGGGAATATAGTAGGAATCTTTTTAGATGGAAATCCTATTTCAGAGCCAGTTGTACGTGAGGAAATAAAGGATGGTAAGGCTGTTATTTCAGGATCGTTTAAACTTGATGATGCAAAATTACTTGTTAGAGACTTAAACTATGGTGCATTGCCAGTACCAATTGAACTTATATCAACTCAAACTGTCGGTGCTTCTCTTGGACAATCTGCTTTAAATGGTGGAATAAAAGCTGGTGTCTTTGCACTTATTGTTATCGGTTTATTTCTAATTATCTGGTATAGACTTCCTGGTCTAGTAGCAGTTATTTCTTTGGGTGTTTATACAACATTGATGCTAGCTTTATTCAAATTAATTCCAGTTACTCTTACTGCAGCTGGTATCGCTGGATTTATTCTTTCTATCGGAATGGCGGTGGACGCAAATATTCTGATTTTTGAAAGAATGAAAGAGGAATTAAAAAAAGGTAAAGGCATTTCAGAAGCTATGCATGAAGGATTTGCTAGAGCATGGAATTCTATTAGAGATTCAAATACTTCTAGCTTGATTACTGGTGCAATATTGTATTTCTTTGGAAGTACTTCAGTAATAACCGGATTTGCATTAGTATTTACATTCGGAGTTGCTGTTAGTATGTTTACAGCTATTACTGCTTCGAGAGTATTCCTTTACGCTGTTGCTCCGAAGACGACAAATAAACTGTCGACATTCTTGATAAGTAATGGATTCACCAAGACTATTATTAGCCAATCTTTAACTAAATAAATACCATGTTTGTTGTAAAATATCGAAAATTTTTCTACGCATTGTCAGCTATATTGGTAATAGGATCTATTGCCTCTGTAAGTATTTGGGGATTAAAGCCCGGAATTGATTTTAAGGGTGGTTCTATTATTGAAGTTGAATACACAAATGCAAGACCTGATCAAAATACATTAACAACATCACTTGCACCACTTGCTATTGATGCTTCTATAAGAGCAACTGGTAGTAATGGTTATATTATTAGAATGAAGGATATAAATCAGGAACAAAAAAATTCCCTTACTTCAGTTCTTGGAACTTTCGGTTCTTCTACAGAAAAAAGATTTGATTCAGTTGGACCACTTTTGGGTTCAGAAGCTCTAAGGAAATCAATGGTTTCAATAATCTTTGTTATTTTAGCTATTGTATTTTTCATTGCTTTTGCTTTCAGAAAAGTATCAGTACCAGTTTCATCTTGGCAATATGGAATCGTGGCAGTTATTGCTCTTATTCACGATGTCATTGTACCAACAGGCATATTCTCAGTATTAGGACATTTTGCAGGATACGAAGTAGATACACTATTCGTTACAGCGCTTCTCGTGGTGCTAGGATTTTCAGTTCACGATACTATAGTTGTATTCGACAGAGTTCGAGAAAATCTAAATCACGCAAAGGCCAATAAGCCATTCAGTGAAATAGTGGGAGAAAGTATAAGTCAAACATTTACACGATCAGTAAACACATCAATGACTACATTGTTGGCTTTGATAGTTTTGTATTTTGTGGGAGGGGAATCAACACAACATTTCTCATTGGCACTTATAATTGGAATTATCGCTGGAACATATTCATCAATATTCTTAGGATCACCATTGCTTGTAACTATTTGGAAATGGCAAGAGAAGAGAATTGAGGCAAAAAAGGCGGCGAAATAGAATCATTAAATGAAATCTAAGATTATAATAATTTGGTTTTTAATTATATTAATAATTTTTAATATTGTACGTATTTCATTTTTAGTTTATAAAGATCCAAATGTAATTTCAATAGAAAGTCTTTTAAAGACGTCTAATCCTGTTGAAACTGTAGTTAATCAAAATGAATTGGCTAAAGACTGGTTTGGTTTTAACGCCTTTTTAAATATAAATAAAGTTGCAACATCGACATATGGTGACTCAGCCATTTGCCGAATTGTGTCAGGTCATGAAAATGATAGTTTCTTTGCTTTTCGACCAATAGAGATTGTTATGTTTGAAGCAAAAAGTAAGAAGACAACCATTATTAAAGACTACCATATGTGCCCATTCAAGTGGGTTGGAAATACAATTTATGCTGCTGTACGAGGGCATGAGTCACCATCAGATATATATAAGATCGAAGTAAAAGAAGATTACACACTTGGTGCGGCAACATTCCTAGATTTTGATAACTATGGAAAGGTTGATATCACAAATCGTTACTATGCATTTTCTAATGCAATACAACATGAGGGTTTTGACAAAGATATAAGATTTTGTGATGCAAATGAGATGATTCCTGCATGCAAAAGAAGTGATCAGCTGGGTTTTATTGATTTTGAAACTGGAAAAGTGTTAATTTTGTTAGCAGATAAAAACAAAGTATTTTATCCAGATGGTTGGTCAAGGGATTCAACCAAAATTTTATATAGAGAATATATAATTCCTGAATTAAATATTATGTACGGTGGGCCTTATAGCCCATCACCAGAACTTGGTAAAAGATATTCAATAAACATTTATACTAAGGAAATAAAAAGAGAGGAGTTGTTAGATGATGTTTTCATTTGGTAATTTATTTTTTATTATGGTTAAATATAAATAAATATGGCAATGGTACAAATAGTAACAGCAGCTGGCGAGGTAAACGCTTCTATAATAAAAGGGTTGCTTGAAAGTGTCGGTATAGAAGCGTCTTATGGGCCTAGTGGCAATATAAGTTTGATGGCCCCTCGTGGCGGAAGTATGGGCCCAAATCAACCTCAAAATGTATTTGTAGAAGAAGAAAAGGCCGAGGAAGCTATGGCGTTATTGAGGGAGCAAGGGTTGGTGAAGTAAAGAGATAATCGCAAATTGCGACATCATGACAAATAGCACTCAAGTAGAGTGTTTTTTGTTTTGTTACTAATAACAATACATATTTTGTACCTTGAACACTTGTGCCCACTAATATTTAAATTATAATTAAGCTACTTTATTACAAAGTTTTTGCATTAACGACGTCAACTTTGTACACCGCATAGTTTTTGGCCTTAAAAGGCTGGGTTTTTATTACTAGTTTAATTGATAATAATTATGATTACTATATTTATTGATATGCGAACTAGAGAGGAGTTTGCAAAAGATCCTAAGAAAAATGCAATCAATATTCCGCTCTCTGATTTATTGTTGGATGATTTAAGAATGCTGGAGTTTTTGCCTGTAGATACTGTCATCGAATACTATCATCCACTGGGAAATCTTTCTGAGTTTGTAAGATATATATTAGGTAAAAGATACGGCTTAAGAAATATTAATAATCGTGGAGATGTAAGAGCTATTTCCTCAGAAGTATGTGTATTTGATAATAATGATAAAAACAAACACTATTACACAGATTAACAGCAACCCATTTATTGAAAAGATTAAATATATATTAAATTGGACTAGAAAAAAGGTAGAACTAAACGAATCATATTTTAATCAAGAAATGGGTGAGACAAGTAAGCCCTACGTATCTATGGGCGATATTTACTATGCTCATTTGGGAACCAACATTGGTGCAGAAATTGATAAGAGTCGACCCGTTATTGTATTTCAAAATGATGATAGGTATATAAGGCAGTCCAATATGGTCTTTGTTATTCCTATCTCATCAAACACGAAATCAGGTCCATACAAAGTAACTATTAGACCAATAGATATCATAGAAAATGATGGTGTAGATGAAAGTTCAGTAATCGTTCAACAAGCAAGGTCAATTTCAAAGAATAGATTACACAAGTACAAGGGACGACTTGCTGAAGAAAAGTTAAAAGAGATCGCTATTAAGCTATATGGCTTACTATATAAAGATAATCCCCTCCAATCGGAGGGGGACGCACAGACCATCCAAATGGACGCTGCGAAGAGTGTAAAATCATTATAATTTATATCAATTTAATGTCAACCTTAAAAACCCTTGACTTTAAAAACGATTCGAGTAGAATGGTACCTACGCCTTAAGTAAGGCGATTTTAAAGAGTTTTTTGACAATCTATAGTTGTGCATTAGAAACGTATTCGAATAGGAAATACGTGCAAGTCTAATGTTTATTTAAACAATGATTTCAGTCAATTTTATTCACAATTGACAAGCAAAGATCAAGCTCATAGCAGTCTAAAAATAAAGTTCAGAGTAATAAACAATTAATGTTTTTTATTTTGTTCCGTTCATTTTAGTTAAGAGTTTGATCCTAGCTCAGGATGAACGCTGGCGGCGTGGATAAGGCATGCAAGTCAAACGGGCTGTATAGCAATATATAGTCAGTGGCAGACGAGGTAGTAATAAGTAGGTATCAACCCCAAAGTCAGGGATACCTCATCGAAAGATGAGTTAATACTTGATAGTCTCTTCGGAGTAAAGATTTATCGCTTTGGGATGAGCCTGCTCGGTATCAGCTAGTTGGTGAGGTAAAAGCTCACCAAGGCTATGACGCCTAGGGGACCTGAGAGGGTGACCCCCACCGATGGAACTGAGATACGGTCCATACACCTACGGGTGGCCGCAGTCGAGAATCTTCCGCAATGGACGCAAGTCTGACGGAGCGACGCCGCGTGAACGATGAAGTCCTTAGGGATGTAAAGTTCTTTTGCCAGGGAGAAAGTTTATTGATAGTACTTGGCGAATAAGAGGTTGCTAAACTCGTGCCAGCAGCAGCGGTAATACGAGTGCCTCAAGCGTTATCCGGAATCATTGGGCGTAAAGGTTGTGTAGGTGGTCATATTAGTCTTTTGTTAAATTCTTCGGCTTAACCGGGGACATGCAAAGGAAACGGTATGACTAGAGGATGCGAGGGGTCTGCGGAACTCATAGTGTAGCGGTGAAATGCGTTGATATTATGGGGAACACCAAAAGCGAAGGCAGCAGACTAGGGCACTCCTGACACTGAAACACGAAAGCGTGGGTAGCGAATGGGATTAGATACCCCAGTAGTCCACGCCCTAAACCATCTTCTCTAGATTTTCGGAGTATCGACCCTCTGAGAGTCACAGCTAACGCGTTAAGAGAACCGCCTGTGTAGTACGACCGCAAGGTTAAAACTCAAAGGAATAGACGGGGACTTGCACAAGCAGAGGATCATGTGGTTTAATTCGATGATACACGAAGAACCTGACCAGGGTTTAATCTAGCGGAAGACACGAAGACACTGTTGTCGTCGCAAGACAGTTCGTCAGGTGATGCATGGCCGTCGTCAGTTCGTGGCTTGAGTTGTTCCCTTCAGTGGGGTAACGAACGCAACCCTCGTTGTCTGTTATATTTGTCAGACGA
>CAIMDI010000021.1 GCA_903839695.1 Candidatus Tayloriibacteriota bacterium
AGCAACAAAGCCAACATTCAATCCAATGTACTTGATATACTTCTTTGGAACAAGAATGCGATTTTTGGAGCGAGCAGAAATTGTCTCTGAAATGGTGTAGTCGAGTTTTCTAGTCATGTATTATTTTACTACATTAATCTCAAATATGCAATAAAAAACCTCATCTTTTTAGGGATGAGGTTAAAATAGCTCCATTAAGAATCGAACTTAAAATATGGACTTAGAAGGTCCGTGTTATATCCATTTAACTATGGAGCCTTATCAAACTTACAAATCTATTATACCATTACTCTACAAGTTTTTCAGTCTTTTTGGCAATTGATTTAAGTAATTTCCTCAACATATAAATCTCGTAAAATACAGGAATATACATCATAATTACGACACCAGCAAAAATATAAATATATAAAGTATTCATGTCGTAATTATATCACATCATTCAAATCAATCAGCCCAGCATGAACTTCTGCATGGCAATTTCTACACAATAATACACACTTTTCGATTTCTGCCAATATTCTTTCTTTACACCAACCACGCATACAACTAAAGTTCTTGTCTTTAATTTTTGGGTCTAAATGGTGGATATCTAATGAACCTGTGTATTTTGCATAATTACAAATCATACATTTTCCACCGAGTTTTTCAACAGCAAAAAGTCTATTATTTCTTCCTGTTTTGCCTGTTTTTAAATTATGGCATTTTGAACAAGTCTTTTTTGAACGACCATAAAAGTTTTCAGGATTTGTTTCACCACAACTACATGAATATTCTTTTTCGTTGAATGGCTGTATGTTAGTTTTTAAATTATATTTATTCAACCAATGACGTACGTTAGTTTGACTTGATTGCAATAACTCAGCAATTTTTCTTGTTGAGTAATTTAGTTCAATGTAATTTTGTAATATACTTCTTTCCATAGCTCATTATACAGCAAAAAAACTCTATCATTGAGCTAAAAGATAGAGTTTTTTAAAAAAGCTTAGGAGAGGAATCGAACCCCCAACTAATATGATTTTCCTTCAGCATATCTTTGTCTTCTGAAAGCTCTACCATTACCTTTGTTTTTCGATTTATAAGTTGGAAGTTGCATATCACAATTACCACAAACCAATCTTAAATTTTCAGGTATATTATTATCAGAATGTCCATCGATGTGGTCCATTATTAAAGGTATTTTGTTACCACACCATTCTTCTAAATTACATATAGAACATTTATGACCATTTTGTATTATTAAATATTTCTTTATTACACTAGGAGTTAATATTTCTCCATTTTCGTATTTTTTTATTTGTGTTTCAAAAATATGCTCTTCATTACATTTGACACTGCAATATTTTCTTGAAGATTCTTTAAGCCTTTCTTCACAATTTAAGCAATTTGAAGGTTCATTTCCATTTCTTCTTACACCTATGTTGTTGTATGAAGCTGAACAATTATGAGAGCAAAAATGATTTGGAGAATTTCTAACATAATGAGCTTTTTTCAGAAAATCAGATCCACAATATAAACATTTGACAAGCAGCTTAGAATTTGGATTATTCTGTATACATTCAAGAGAACAATAATGTTTTTTATTGTTCTTAATTTTGTCAGGTCTTTTGTAAAATTCTATATTACATATATCACAAACACAATTTGTGGCTTTCTTATTATTCGAAGTATTCATATCATTATTATACTACACAGAATACTTCGAATCCTACAAAGAGCCTGATACAGGTACCGCCCCCGTCACATAAGGTTTACAAAACCTTCGTTCTACTTCTGAACTAATCAGGCAAAGGTTCCCAGACAAGGATTTGAACCTCGATAAACAGAGCCAAAATCTGCTGAATTGCCATTATTCGATCTGGGAATATTCTAACAAAATCATTATACCACCGAATAGCCCGTACGGTAATTGAAACCGTGTCTCAAGAGTGAAAATCTTGTATCCTAACCGCTGGACGAACGGGCCAAAAAAACTCCTCAGGTTGGGATCGAACCAACGACCTTTCGATTAACAGTCGAACGCTTAACTACCACTGAGCTACTGAGGAATACACTAATATTATACATCAATACTCGGAAATAGCAAACAAAAAACCCAGACAATTTACATTATCTGGGTTCAATTAACGAAAACTAATCCATCAACATCTTTACTAATACCAATGCTAAATAAACTAAAATTGAAATCGACGTGTACTTAAAAAACTTTGAAACAGGGCTCAATCGCATAATTCATCTCCCGAAAAGATAAGCAAGATAAATAAATGATACACCAATAAAAAAATAAGCCCAAATTAAAACTAAAAGTTTCTTTCTACTCAATGCTTCCATAATCTTGTCTCCTCCACAATCTCTGAAAACACCCAAACTATATTCTATAAATGGTTAATTAATTCCTCTGCATTCTCTCTATGGCCAATTCTTTTTTACTTTTTATTATTGTTGTGTAATAATTTTTCTTTGTCATACTAGACATCATATGCATTGCTTGAACACATTCTCTGATCTGTGTAGAACTTTGATTCTTTTCTATTGGTGCATCTGGTTTAATTGCATATCCAACACTTCCACTTACAACAATCAGCATAAAATAAAAAAACATCTTCTCAAAGTTAATTGCCTTCATTTTATTATCCTTTTTCAATTCTTAAAAAATCTACGATTTTTTAGGTTTTTAATTTTAGTAATAAAAAAGCCCTAACCAATTTTGGTTAGGGCTTCAATGCTCTACTATAATGATACCGCAACTTTGCTTTGATTACCTATGTATTGTGTTAAGCAATCATTAACATGAATGTCTGCATCATATTTATAAGTGTTTCCAGATTGCCTGTCATACACTGGAGGTTGAATTGAACACCATTCTCGGAATTGGGTGACTAGAGCATGATTATAAATCCAGTCCATCGAATCACCTAAAGGACGGTATCGATTTTCCCCACCTTTGCCATCATTTGAGACTTCTGCGAAAGGTTTAGTGTCAATACAAAGCAATGCATTAAAAGCCACTGTTTCTTCGGAATTATGATGGTTGATGCGAGCGTTCTTAAGTGTTATGTTCAAAACTCTACTTCTTTCATTTGTAACAGGAACACAGGCATTCTATCACCAACAAATGCACCAGTCACGTTATATTCAAAATATTCTTCTGCATCATCATATGTCATTCCATCTCTTTGCATCAGGATTTCCATACAAGTAGAAAAATTATAGATTGCATAAGCACCACCAAAGGAATAACCACAACCCAAGAAAGCAAGTTCGAATCCATCAGCAGTAATAATGGAATCATCAAAGAAATTAAGACAATAATCTTGAATGTCTTGCTTTGCTTTTTCATTTGCTTCTTCACTGTATTTAAAATCACTTACTGTACTCAATGGTTTGCCCTGCCTCTTCAAGCTTGTCATTAAAGTCATTCTTCCCTATAAGACCCAAGAGAAGAATAATTGCGATTGCTAGGATGATGGGTTGGATTTTACTCTTCATCTGCTTCTTCACCTTTTGTACCAAGGAGACAGATTTTCTTCGTGCCATCTTGATATCCGTTGGTGCAGACCGTATGGATTTCAGCCTCAGTGTTGTAGTTTTCTTCTTCAATTTCAACGATACACTCAGTTTGGTAACCCTCCTTTTCTGCAATTTGTTCGAGCATCTGAATCACTTCTTTAACAGTCATCTCGTTCCTCCTTTGTTGTTTAATTATATCACAACTAGAGTATATGTCAAAAAAAAAAGGA
>CAIMDI010000022.1 GCA_903839695.1 Candidatus Tayloriibacteriota bacterium
TGATATACCGTCATTCTTTATTCTGTTAATTATTTGTTCCTTCAACTCTGGTGATATTTTGTGTGTTTTCATATTACTTATATATTTAATTATTTCTATTAATTATACAAGATTGGTGTATTAAATTTGGGGGGAGGGCCAGATTCACATCGTATTGCGGCTGCAATCCTTAGGGGAAATAAGAATATCGATACCAAATATCTTACAGTATACAAGCTCAAAAGAAATTATTTATAAAATTAAATATATTAAAGGAACTGCTCGAATATGTAAATACCTATAGCTAAATTACTTTAGTAATTTATCGCATATTTAACAATATTTTTTGATATACTTCACACTATGTTAAAAAAATGGAAAAATTTGAAACATACTCAGCACAAGAACAACAAGAAAAACCGCTGACGGAAGCCAGCGGTTTGTGTTAGGTCGTTACGGACGAATCACTTTCGTAGTGTTGCCACTAGAGTAGATGAATCAATTAGCAGGTCTAACGCATCAACTATGGATGGAATAATGATATCTGAGTTGAGAAGTGTTTGAACGTGTACGCCTTCAGCTTGAAGTGTAACGATACGAAGTTTGACAACCTTCATGAGTTCAAGATCAATCAGGCCATTGCCGATAGAAACACATGTGTCTGGGTCGAGCTTGAGTGCTTCGTCCCGCTTCGTAATTCCATTCTCAGCCAGAATCCAATCAATACCAAGTACAGATGCAATTTCATCCTCATTGTTGCGAGTGTTGCCCGTAAAGAACAGGATTCGGTATCCAAGTTCTTTGAGTCGGGTCAACCGTTGTTTTACACCATCAGGAATTTCTCCTTTTACTGTAAGAGTTCCGTTCAGGTCCAGAATGAGGGTTTTAAGCTCAAGTTCACCAACACCAGGAATTTTGTATACCATGTGAAAACATTAAACTATTTCAGTTTCCAATGCAAATTTATTGATGAAAAGTTTAAATTAAAGAGTGGTTCTGTTCTATCTATTCCTCAATTAATTATGTTATAATATTTACATTATTTATCTTTTTAACTAACAATGAAAAATAAAAAATGTGGCTCAATACGTTTTTTTAGTTTCTGCATAATGATCTTTGCTTCTATATTTCTTCTGAAAGCAGATAGGGTAGAAGCAGGATGTTATGTTAATGACCAAAATTTTGATAAAAGTGAAAAAGTCTATTTCACCATTGATCCAACCCCTTCTGTAGGTAAACCAAAGTCTATTGAAATTATAAATCAAAATCCTCCTTCGTTATTGCAAACAATTTTTTTTGGTGCAAGTGACTCGATTTGTCCAAAAATATTTAATTTTGGTGAACCAGCTAAGGTTAGCTTTACAACAAAAAGCTCTACTATAGAAGGTAAGGGGTGGCCATTTCTAGTGCCTTTATATGGTCTAGATAAATCACAAGTAGATTTTGTTGATGGGTCAATGTATGGTCTTAATGGTAATACAATTCAATTATTTAAGGTTACTATTAGAGTACTTTCAGATATTAAATTTACTACACCACTTGATAGATCAAAAAAAGAGGATGCAATCATAGAGGAAATAAAAAATACAGAACTACTTAATGTTAAAATAGATAATACACAATCTCACCCAAATACTTCGAGCTCAGAAATGAGCGCTAAGTTGACAAATTGTGCAAAAATATCAGGTAATGGACGCATAAAGATAATTTTTAGAAGGGGTAATATGTGGGATTCGACTGTTAGTGATTATTTATATACAGTTCAAGATATTATTGATAATGGCTTTAAGGCTATTGATCCATTTAAAACATATATTGATAAATTCTCTTTCTATGTTGATTTAAGAAAATTTGATGAAACTTCCTTGAAAGTTGTTGAATCATCTTTTTCTGGACTTGTTGATATTTATGAAAAAGATAAATTCATTGATGCTGTAAAAGATTCGAGTTGTTCAATGAACCTTGAAACAGGTTTCATAAGTTTAGTTGGTAATCCGAAAACATATGCTGCTTATGCTTTTCCTAATGGTTTTCCTTATAATGTGAGTATATTAAACGTACCTAAAATTAGCAAGACAATGGCAAATGTTGCTATTCATGAGTTAGCCCACTCCCTTTTGGATTTGAATGATGAATATATAAAAGGAGATAAGGAGATCATTGAATCTAAAAGTTTAACAAATTGTAGTATTGATCCTAAAGTTGATTATTCATACAATGGAAGATTATTTGGTTCAACAAAATATACTGGTTGTGACTATCAAGCTGCAAGAATTCCTGAGGAATCAGGTATTGTGGACAGGAAACTTTATAGACCAAGTTATGATTCTATTATGAAAGATACATGGCATTTTAATAAATTCAATATAATTTCATGCGGTTTCATAGTTGCTGCTATAAAAGATGCTACATACGACAGTAAGGATAAAGCTAAACAATATTTTCCAGAGTGTGCTCTTTTAGATACAATTAAAGAAGGATTTGTGGCGATTACTCCACAACCCGATATCTACTCCATTCTACCAGTAGCGGGTAATGAGATAAATAAGTTTGAAGTATCCGGTTCCTCCTTTTCTTCTTCTGGTAATTCAGTAAAACTTGTTCCTGTTCCTAAGGTCTCTAAGTCCAAAACCCCTGTACTTCAAGCAAATACTGAATCTCTTTTTGATTTTATTTCTAATTTTATCAAAAATTTAATACCAACTGTAAGTGGTCAAACCTTACCAACAAATCCTAGAGATATTCCTGCAAATACAGGACCTTCTCCAGTGTCAGTAACATATTCATGTCCAGATAATTATGTGTTGAGATCAGACAATACTTGCTATAGGGCAGCATATACAGAACAAGTTCCTGGATTTGTATATTCAGCTCCTATAACTGGATGGAAATGCAATGATGCATCAATAAATCCTGGAGCTCAAAATATTAAGGGTATTCCACAATGTGCACAACTCAGAGTTGCTGGTTTTTATGATGCAAATCCAATTTACACATGTCCATCAGGAGGTACATTAGATAGAAATATTTCTGTTGTACCTTTTATATATACATGTAAAATTCTTGCATCAACAAAAACGACACCAGCTAGTATCATTGCAGCTACATTTAACCCTAATCCTATAATTGAAAAAATCGTACCTCTAGAAACTTTGTATATTATCGATGATATACCTAGTACAGATGGAAAGATCCTACAGTTTGCGGTTGCATCGACAACTCCAGAGGGAACATACACAGTATTTGTTGCTTCGGCCAATAGTTTATGGAAGGAAACATCATTTAAAATTGTTGTTAAAGCAAAGAATTCTGTAACTCCTACAACACCTCCACCTCCTGTAATTGTACCAACCACAGATACTACTGCACCAACAGTACCCACAAATATTGTATCCTCAGCTATCACCCAAACCACAGCAACATTGTCATGGACTGCATCAACTGATGCATCAGGTATTGCAAAATACAATATATACAAAAACGGATCGCTATTAGGCA
>CAIMDI010000023.1 GCA_903839695.1 Candidatus Tayloriibacteriota bacterium
GCGCTTAACTCCAGACTTGCGACTGAAACGGCACGACTAGAGGATGGCAGGGATGTGTAGAACTCATGGAGTAGGGGTGAAATCCGTTGATATCATGGGGAACACCAAAAGCGAAGGCAGTACGCTGGCGCATATTTGACACTGAAGCACGAAAGCGTGGGTAGCGAATGGGATTAGATACCCCAGTAGTCCACGCCCTAAACGATCTTCTCTAGTTTTTCGGAGTATCGACCCTCTGAGAGACGTAGCTAACGCGTTAAGAGAAGCGCCTGGGTAGTACGACCGCAAGGTTAAAACTCAAAGGAATAGACGGGGACTTGCACAAGCAGTGGATCATGTGGTTTAATTCGATGATAAACGAAGAACCTTACCAGGGTTTAATCTAGCTGAAGACAAGAAGAAACTTTTGTCGTCGCAAGACAGTTAGTCAGGTGATGCATGGCCGTCGTCAGTTCGTGGCTTGAGTTGTTCCCTTCAGTGGGGTAACGAACGCAACCCTCGTTGTCTGTTATATTTGTCAGACGAGACTGCCCACGACAAAGCGCATACAGTGATGCTATTTTAATAGCTTGTCATTTGTGCTCTGTGTCGTGGGAGGAAGGTGAGGATGACGCCAGGTCAGCATGTCCCTTATACCCTGGGCTACACACGTGATACAATCGCCCATACAACAGGACGCAAACCCGAAAGGGGGAGCAAATCCTTATAAAGTGGGCGCCAGTTTGGATTGAGGTCTGCAACTCGACCTCATGAAACCGGAATTGCTAGTAATCGCAGGTCAGCTATACTGCGGTGAATACGTTCTCAAGTCTTGTACTCACCGCCCGTCAACTCAAGGGAGTTGGGAATACCCGAAGTCTACGCTTGTCGTGGCCTAAGGTAAGCTCAATGACAGGGAGTAAGTCGTAACAAGGCACGGGTAGCGGAAGCTGCTCGTGGATTATTTCAAATTGAATCTCGATATTAATCTTTTAGATTTTTATCTGACCGTGTCGATTGACTAATGGGTATTTATACTCATTAGTCCATAAAGAATTGTTCTACACTTTTATGTGAACACTCAGTCCGCGAGAGAAAGGACATAGGTCGGTATCCTCTATAGAGATACTGACCGGATGAACGGAACAAAATAAAGAACAGTAATTCTAAATTTGTTTTAAAGAAAAGCCACTAGAGATAGTGGTTTTTCTTTTTACTAATTTTATTGTGTTTTTATCATATTTCTGCTATATTTTTCTTACCAAGATTAAGAATAGAAATGCGCGCATAGCTCAGTTGGTAGAGCACACCACTGATACTGGTGGGGTCCTAGGTTCGAATCCTAGTGCGCGCACAAAATTATAATAGCTAGCGCCAGCTAGTTATTTTTAGTTTACTGTTTGTTCAAACATTTTACATTTATGTTGTGATATAATATTTGTACAACTAAATGATTATACTGTTTAGTTAAAGTTCAAATGAAAAAATTAATATCTAGCGAGAGAAGTCTGCCGTTTTTGTTGATTATTTTCTTTATTATGATTGTTCTATCAAGTACTGGAAATAAGAATAAAGTTATAGATAATAAACAGAATGGTATAGGTTTGGATTCATTGACGCAAAAAAAAGCTATTGATTTTGCGATTAATGCAATAATTAATTCAAAAGTTACTTCATTACCAAGAGAATGTCTTACCGTGCTAAACATAGAAAGGAATGTTGATATTATTACCTTTGAACTTCGTGAATTGCATGATGGAGGATCGTGTCCTGGAGATATAAATAGTTCTCCTTTGGTGACTATTGTTCAGGTTAATACCAAGACGAAAGAAGTTGGAATACAAACTGATTATCGTGATCCATTTGATATATTAGATCAAAATGGTGGCAAGACAGATTATTTTGGTGATAGACATTATTTATACTATAAAGGAAAAATAGTCGACGGGGCTGATCCAAAAAGTTTTGTTTATTTTAAAAGACAAAAAGATAAAGACACAAAAATTAGTGATGATTTTCTTTTTGATGGATTTGGTCGAGACAAAAATCATGTATATATAAATGGTGTTGTTGTTAAAGGGGCAGATGCCGCTACATTTAAAGTGGCAAATGATGGTAAATATGCGATGGATAAGAAGAATAATTATTCATATGTTCAGGTCAGTAATACCTTTGAAATAGACGATAATCCTTGTTTGATTATTTCAAATTGTAAATAGTTGTTTGCGTTTAATCTTTTTGTAAAAAATTGACTTTTATAGTAGTATATAGTCTCCTATTATTAATTAATAAAAAATAAAATGAATCTCGGAAAGAAGACAAAGATAGTTTGTACAATAGGTCCAGCAACAGAATCTGTGGAAAAACTTACTGCATTAATTGATGCAGGAATGAATGTAATGAGGTTAAACTTTTCTCATGGTGATTTTGCTGAACATCAGGGTCGTATAGACAATCTTGCAAAAGTTACAGCTAAAAATGGAAAGACAGTTGCCGTATTACAAGATTTAGGAGGACCAAAAATCAGAATAGGTGAATTTGAAAATGGCTCAGTTATTCTTAAAGAAGGTCAAGAATTTATTTTAACTACTGACTCAGTTATTGGTAATGAAAATAAGGTTTCAGTAAATTATCCAAAATTGCATCTAGAGGTAAAGGTTGGCGGTTATATTTTATTGCATGATGGAAAGAAAAAATTACAGATTACAGATATTAAGGGAAATGATGTTATTACCAAAGTTATTATTGGTGGAGAAATAAAAAATAAAAGAGGTGTAAATTTACCAGGAGCTTATTTATCTATTAGTTCAATAACAGAAAAAGATAAAGCCGATTTGGAATTTGGAATAAAAAACAAAGTTGATTTTGTTGCACTTTCATTTGTTAGAAGACCATCAGATATAACAGAATTAAGGGCGATGTTGAAGGCTGCAAATTTAGATGCAGGTATTGTTGCAAAAATAGAAACACCAGAAGCACTTGAGAATATTGATGAAATAATAAACCTTTCAGATTGTCTTATGATTGCTAGAGGGGATTTGGCTATAGAAATTCCAGCTGAAGAAGTTCCATTGGTTCAGAAAATGCTTATTCAAAAGTGTAATGCTTTAGGTAAGCCAGTTATTACAGCAACACAAATGCTTGAATCAATGATAAAAAGTCCTGTTCCAACACGAGCAGAAGTTTCTGATGTTGCAAACGCTATAATAGACGGTACAGACGCTATTATGCTTTCAGAAGAAACAACTCTTGGTGATTATCCTGTTGAATCAGTAAGTATGATGACTCGTATTGCATTAAGAGTAGAAAAAGATGTTTATACAAATGATACTATTGCTGAATACGAAGATTCACACGGAATTACTGATGTAACATCTCAATCTGCTGTTTTAGCTTCTCATGAAATTGATGCAAGGTTTATAGTTGCACTTACAGAATCTGGTCGTACAGCAAGAATGCTCGCTCGATATAGACCAGCAGAGAGAATTGTTGCACTTATGCTTTCTAGTGCATATGCACGTAAGTTGATGTTGTCATTTGGCTGTTATCCTGTTGTAGTAGAGAAATTCACAACTATTGAGGAAATTATGACGGTTGTGAGAAGTGTGGCAATGAAAGAAAAAATAGCTGCTGAAGGCGATAAAGTCGTTGTGGTAGCTGGTATGCCGTTCGGTAAGATGACAGAGACAAATATGATGCTTATTGAGGTTTTATAGTTATCCCCAGGTTCTTAAGAAGTTATAAATTTTTTGTGAAATATGCCCTTGTGGGCATATTTCTTTTGGAAGTATAATTCGCCGATGATTAAAAAAAATAATAAACAAAATTTTTATAGTTTAATGGATACAGATTTATTTTTAGATACTGAGAATAGGGAATACGTATTAAAAATTCGTGATATGCCTTTAGATAGTCAGCCAAGAGAGAAATTAATTAATCAAGGTCCAGAGACTTTGACTTTGCCAGAATTACTTTCAATTATTTTTAATACGGGTCATAAAAATGAAGGTGTAATAGAAATGTCTAATAGAATAATAAAAGAATACGGTGAAAGAAGTATTTTTGCAGAAAAAAATGCAAAAAGAATGTCTACGGATTTAAATATTTCATTGATAAAGTCATGCCAAATTATTTCATGTGGGGAATTGGGTAGAAGATTTTTTAATAAAAATATAAATGGCTTTACAATTATTCGCACAGCAGAAGATGTGTATGAGTACTTACATGATATGCACAATCTAGCCAAAGAACATTTAAGAGGTTTGTATTTAAATAGTCACAATCAAATCATTCATGATGAGGTGATTTCTATTGGAACGATAAATTCCAATATTGTCCACCCTAGAGAAGTTTTTCGTCCAGCTATAGAACACAATGCTGTCGCGGTAGTACTGGCTCATAATCATCCTTCAAATATCGCCTCAGCAAGTATTCAAGATATAGAAATAACTAAACAACTTATTCAGGCTGGGAAAATTTTGGGAATAAATCTATTAGATCATGTGATTATTACAAAAGAAAAATATATGAGTATTGGTGTAAATTATTAATTTAATAAATAAAAATAATGAAAAACTATAATTTAATGTTTCCAACATTTGATGGAATTATTTCAGAAGACTATTTGTACTTTGAAGGTATTAAAAGACCAGTAAACACGTATATGTTTAACGATAGTGGATATCCGAGCGAGGAAGATGGATATATTTTGGAAAAATATTTTAATGATGTTTATAATCTTTTTTTAAGAAAGATATCATATTTCGCTTCAGATGATATGTCTAAAGAGGAGGATATAATAAAAATTCAGGCATTATTGCAAGAATTAATAAAGGTTAAAAAGTTGATTAACAGCACAAATGAATCAAATCGTAAAAATTTGGTATAATACCAATTGTGAATTATAAGGATTATTTTAAGAACAAAAAAATAGCTATTGTGGGACTAGGTCCTCATGGTGAAATGATAGCTGATATAAAATTTCTATTGAGAAACAGAGTACAAGTTTCTTTGTTTGATATAAGAAGTGAAGATCGTATGAAGAAACACATAATGCAACTTTCAATTGTTGGACTACAAAGTATTGCATTTGGCAAAATAAATGATGATGAATTACAAAATTTTGATCTTATTATTTTGTCTCCAGACATTTCAATGAAGTCAAATTTTCTTAAGAAATCAATTGCATCTGGCGTACAAATAGAATATCCAGATATATTATTTTTCAAACTCGCTCCGTCTGTAACTTTTGTTGGTGTTATGGGAATGTGTGGAAAAAGTACTGTTATACATCTCATTTACAGAATGTTAAAAAAATCTTTTACAGAATATGAAGATCAAGGGCTTTTTCTAATTGATCCCGGTTCTACTAGTGGGGCATTAACTCATTTAAAAAAAATAAAAAATGGGGATGTTGTTCTTGTTAGAATTCCCGAACATTTAATGGAACATTATTATAATATTCACATGAGTCCATATGTTGCCGTTATAACCACTCCAATTTCTTTTAAAATGCTAGAATTTCAGACTTATAATAATTTTATTGTAGCTTCAGATTCTGTTGTTGATGAGATAAAATCAAATTCAAATATACCCTTAAAAGCAAAAATTCTTAGAACCCGATCGGCTTCTATTCCAAAAGAATGGAATATAGATAATATCCCCATTCATAGCCAGGAAAATGCAGCATTAGCCGTTCAAACTAGTGAGCTGTTTAAAGTATCAAAAGACATAGCAAAAGAGGCTATACAGGGCTTTTTGGGCCTTAGAGGGCATATAGAATTGATAAAGAAAGTCTCAGGAATAGAGTTTTATAATGATACTGCTTCTGTGACTCCTATAGCTACTATTGCGGCACTCAAAACTCTTTCAAAAGACAAGAAACTTATTGCTATTTTAGGTGGCGCATACACTGGTCATGATTACTCCGAATTAATTAAAAATATACCAAAATATGTTTCTAAAATTATTTTATTACCAGGAAGTGGCACTATAGGTTTTAGAAATGATTTATCTAAAATAGAAGATATAAAAGTATTTCAAGCTCAAGATTTAGAAGATGCTGTTCAGAAAGCAAAATTATTTGGGGAAAAAGGGGATATCGTTTTATTTAGTCCAGGATTTGATGCTGTAGGAGTAGATATATCGAGAAAGGAAAGAGGAGAGAGATTTGTAAATGCTGTACGAGAATTATAATTTCTGAATCGTACTTTTTATTTTATTCTCCGCATATCAGACAAACTACAGAACCATCCCAAGTTTGACCAGTATATGTTGCTTGCATAAGTCCTGCTACAGACAATGCGCTATTTGTAGAAATATCAATACCAGTATTTTTTTTCGTAATTTCCTGAGCAGATTTTATTTGTTCATTTGAAGCTATCCAACCACTTCCTTTGCTTTTTTCAATTAATTTTACTAATTTATCTTTTCTTATGGCTGAATGATCGACTATAGCATCAGCTATGGATTTTTCTTCTATTACTCCATCATCAACAAATGCATCCGCCATAGGATGACATGAAAATGTTTGTACAATATGAACTTGTATTGATTTATTTTTTTCAATAAAATATTTAGCCAATGCTTCAGCTGTTGTACCTGATGAAGTTCCTATAAAAACAGCTTGTAAGTCTTCTATCGTTAATAATTCTTTAGCTAATTCTTCATAACCGATTAATGATAGATCATCGGTTGATTGCCTCAAAGCTTTTACATCTTTGTCTTGAGTTTTAACAAAAAGTGTTTGTATAGGACGATCGTGCATAGTCACAGATATTTCCATATTTCTGAAATTCTCTAATCTTTTTAATTTTGATGATGAAATATGTTGCCCAACTAATATTTCAAGTTTTATTCTTTCCTCTCTTTTTTCATTTATTTCTTTTATATAGCATGCGGCAGCTAAAGCAGCATTTCCTGAAGAAGATATTGCAAAATGTTTTATTCCACGTTCAATATACTTATCTATCATTACTGGAATAGATCTACCTTTGTGTGATCCATAAGGATGTAAATCTTCTCTTTTAAAATATAGATTTTTTACTGTCAATTCTTTTGCTAGTTTTGGATAAGGCTCATTTGGTGTTATCATATTGATATAATACAACGTTTTATGTAGTATTAGAAGATACCTTATTAATTTTATGTTTTTTCAACAAATAAAAGTTATGAAATCAATTTGCCCAGAATGTAAAAATGACATTGACACATCTCGATATCCTTCAATATTAGAGGGTATGGTTTTAGAGTGTAATCATTGTGGAATTACTTTACTTGCTAAGAAAGTAGATGGGGAAAACCTAACTACTGAGATTGTTGACGAAGGGAAGTAATAGTATCTTCTATCATACCCCTGAATCCGTGTGAACCAAGAAAAACTATAATATCACCACTGGCAATTGATTCTTTTGTCAGTATTTCGTCGTCTTCTATATATTTAACATGTGCATGTGTTCTTTTGATTATGTCTACCAATTCAGGACCTTCTAATGGTTTTTCTGATCCATCATTTGCAATTTTTAATTTTGTTAATCGTGGAATAATAACTAAATCTGCATTCTTGAACGCATTATCATATATATGTGAAGAACTTTTTTGTCTTCCGCCGATATTTGGTTCATAAACTGCAACTATTTTTTGAGAATATATTTCTCTTAAACTTTCCAGAACAGAAGCTGCCTTTTCTGGTGTAGGGGCATGACAATCGAGTACTGTTTTATTTTCATTTTCAAATCTTTTTTCAAATCTTCTTTTTATTCCTTTGAAATCCTTTATGGCATTTATTATTATTTCAGGTTTTATTCCTATTTCCATTGCCATTGCAAAACATCCAGTCATATTTTCAGCATTAAATTTACCTAGCATACATGATGCAATATGATATTTTTCTCCTTTATTTTCTATAATAAATTTTAATCCATTTCTACTATGTTCTATGGAGTGATAAAAATAATCTGCGTATTTATCTTTTCCGTAACTTATTATTTTATTTTTATCAATTATTTTTTTTACACCAGAATCATCTACACATGCCACAATTTTTCCATCATTTGGTATTTCTGATATAAGTTTTTTGAATTCATTAAAATATAAATCTTCAGTTGGGTATAAGTCAGCATGATCCCATGATACTGATGTTAAAAGTAAATGAGTGGGGGAGTAATAGACGAATTTTGGTCTTTTGTCTGAAATTGAAACTTGATATTCGTCTCCTTCTACAACACTCCAATCTGAATCTGATAAGGCGCCTGTGTCGTGAGAAAGTGAAAGTCCACCTGTAAAGTAACTAGGGTCTAAGCCTGCAGAAATTAGAATATATGAAAGTAGGGATGAGGTGGTAGTTTTGCCCCATGTTCCGACTGTGACTATTGAATTCTTTTTGATGAAATATTTTTTTAGAATTTCTGCATAAGGATATACTGGAATATTATTTTCTTTTGCATATATTAATTCTGGATTTGATGGACTTGTTCCTCCTCCACCAGTCATAATAATTTCTGGGTGACCAATGTTTTCAGGATGCCATCCAGCATAAAAAGATATATTATTTTTTTCTAATTCAGTAGAAACTGGAGGGAAGAAACCCTTGTCTGAACCGGTAACCTTCCAGCCTTTATTGTGAAAGGCAATAGCAAGTGCGCTAGTAGCCACTCCGCAAATCCCTACAATATGAATGTGTTTTGGTAATAAATTCATTTGATAATTGTACTACAGAGATAAAATGTAACCCTATTTACATATTCACAAAAATGTGCTAGTATTTTTTACAGAAGATGAGCACTAAATTGCGGGAATTGGCCAAGATTTTGATCTTGGCGTCATGGTTTATATTCAGTGTTCTCAAGGGTAACTTTGTAAACGTTGGGTTGGTTCCGTGGTTCTTTTGGAATCACGGTATTAACTCAGGATGCATTGTGCTGATTGTTGTAACTTTGTTTTTGACTTTTGTTCAATTAAAATTTTACGATAAACTCAGCAAGTCATTTTTAAATAGCGACAAAGCAGTGTCAAATATTTTAAATGGCCAACCCGAGACACATTTGCAATCTGTTCTGAGTTTCATTATTCTTTCAGTGAAAGCAAAAAGATTCACTGAAGTCGAAGGAAATTTTCAGACTAGATTTGCCTTGCTAAATTCCATGAGATTCTTTGGACGATTCTGTCTATTGGTCTTTATGGTTACAATTGTCGATCCCTTTATCGCTACTGCTTTCTTTAGGGATTTGAAAGTATTTAATTGGTCGCAGTCTTTGATTTTTGTGGTTTCTTTGATTATTGGAACCATGACTACATTGCACTTAATTCTCGGTGTGTGGGCAACTATATAGTTTCTCACAAGCATGCAGCTCACTTTATTGTGAGCTTGCTTTTTTATATTATTTTTATACTAGAATTTTTTTGACTTTATCAATATCGTCAGTCCACTTTTCACCATCAAACCATTCAATTCCAGAAAATTGCAATTTATAAATATCATTTGGCCTTTGTAATGATCCAAGGTATAAAAAGTTTTTTGAAGTCTCCTTCGCAAATTGTATTGTTTTTGTCATCATTATTAATCCCATATCTTTTTGTGATTTTTCCAAATCATAAAATGGATAACAATAATGCATTATTTTGGAATCTTCATAACATATTGCATATCCTATTTCAGAAAAAGAAAGCAATGTGTTAAAGTTCTGGTCTTCGGTAATAATTTCTTTTATTTTATTTGCAGAAAACGCACCAGCGGCTTTTTTATCATAAAAATCTTTTGCTATTTTTCCTATTTGCCAAGTATATTCCTTGTAGGGGATATTATATTTTTTTATTAATATTTCTTCACCTTTTCTTAATATTCTTCTATTCTCGCTAGACAATTCAAATTTATCTAGGTTTATTCTAATGCTTCTTGTTTGTTGCATTATGCCTTTATCTATACGTGTAAAAACAAAACCACCATCATACATTTTTGATATATTTTCTGGAGAAAAATCTGATATCTTTTCTTCTTTCCAATTTAGGTATTGCATTATATTTAGTGAAGGGCGAGCCAAACTCCAAAAACAACAAAAACGAAATGTATCATCCAAAATCGCATAATAGTTTTTTCTTCACTCCATCCTTTTAATTCGAAATGATGATGAATAGGTGCCATTCTAAATATTTTTCTATTTAATATATAGCGACCGGAAATTTGGATTAGAACAGTTATTGCTTCAATGTAAAAAAGGAAACCTAGAAAAAAGATAGAGCCAATTTCGCCTATAGCTATAGTGTTAACAGCAAATAATGCACCAAGTCCAAGCGAGCCAACATCTCCCATCATAAATCTGGCAGGCTTTATATTGAAATATGTATATGCGACCAGTGCACCGACGACAGTGGCGTTTAGAATTGCAATTTCTCCAAAACCATTTATCCAACTCAAAAGCATTAAGGCACTAAATGAAGAAATCAACATTCCTCCAGCAAGGCCGTCCATACCATCAGCGATGTTTACGGCATTGGCGGTAAACATTACTATAAGAATAACTATTGGAATAATCATCCAACCAGCATAAATATCAATATTGAAAGGAAGAAAAATATAATGCCATGCTGAGCCAAGCTTCTCATAAATCCACCATGCCGTTATAGATCCTGCGATAAATTGTAAAAGAAGTTTTTCATGCACGTGTATTCCTTTGCTTGTTCTTGAACCTATCCATACAGATGTTCTTTTGAATATTGACCAAGGAATGGTAATGATATACCAAATTCGCATTTTATAATCTTTGTGAACTTTTATTAAAGTAATGATTTGTGAAAGTTTTCTGGAACGTCTTTCTGCACCAAAAATATTTAGAAGGTCGTCAATAGCTCCAAGTGCTGCTGATAGAAGCATTACACTTATAGGTACCCAAGTATAACTTCTTGACCAATTCCAAATGATAGTAATAACGGCAACGGTAATAATTACAAGTAAACCTCCCATTACCGGTGTTTGATCTTTGTTTTTTTGTGAATCAATAGAAACTAATTCACGTTTGACACCCTTTATTATTTTAAAACGGTATAAAATCTTTATTAATAAAGGAGACCACAAAAAAGCAATAACACATGATAATAGTGTAAAACCAAGTATATAAGCCAAATCTGCTGTTCCTTCCAATATGCTTATCATGTTTTTAGATTATCATAAAAATAGCGATTTTTCCAATTTTTTGATATGGTATATACATGAATACAAAACTGATTTCACAAGGTGCTTTAGACATTATCGATCAATACAAAAATTTCAGAATTGAAAATGCTATTTGCTCTGTTCCTTATTTCAACAATAGACATTCTGCAAATAGGGCGACTTTCAGGGTAGAGGCTGGCAAGGGAAGTCCAAAGGATATTTATGAAGATATTGTGGATAAAGCATTCAAGGACAAAATCGATTTGAAAACTTTTGATTCAAATCTCCTTAAAAAATATTTGGTAGATAATGATATTGGTATAGATTGTTCAGGATATGCATATTATATTTTAAATGAGGAAAGCAAAAGTCTTGGACGAGGTTCTATTGATCGTCATTTATCTTTTCCTTATTGCGATGGTATTTTAAAGAGAATAAAGTGCAAATTACGCCCTGTAGAAAATGCTGGAGTTCAAACATTTTCTCATAGTGAGAATAGTGAAATTGTTTTGCTCAAGGATATTAAAGTCGGCGATATTATAACTATGATGGGGAATACTGAAAATAATAACAAGGATCACATACTAGTCGTTTATCAAATTGAATACCAAAATTTTTTACCAACAGTTATACATTATACTCATGCCATATCTTGGCCTACAGACGGTGAATATGGACACGGAATTCATGATGGTGTTATTGAAGTATTAAATTTAAGTAAAGATATTTTAGAGCAAAATTGGGTAGAAAATGAGAAAAAACTTGAGGACAATTATACTTTTACAGGTGCCAAAAAATCTACAACAGAATTGAGAAGATTGAGATGGTTTTAAGATGATGATTTTAAAATAGAATTATAAAGAATTTATAATTTTTTTACCTCGTTCATTTAGCTTATTATGTGTTTCCACTATTCCTTTTGTGGTTTGAATACGCAATAGATCTGAATTTAATTTTGTATTGTTGTATATTATTACTTTATTTCCATTTTCTATTAATTCTTTGATGTTTGCGTTTATTGTTTTGCCCGTAACTCTTTGTAGTATTTGTGCGCCGTCGTTTATGGGTATTAATGAAGCAGGAACCTTTCCATCTGTAAGTGACAGTAAATGTGCTTCAAAAGTAGTAATTCCTAGAACTCCATGAGAACGTACAATGTTTTGAAGTTCTGATTCGAAAGTTGTAGATGCTGCTTGTCTGGCATTTATTTCTATTAGATGAAGCGCATTTCTTTCTTCATCAAAAATTACATCAATACCGAATAAACCTAGCCATCCATCTTTTTGCATTTTTTGTGCTATTTTCTCTGCTATTTTTTCAATTTCTTTTAATTGTTCATCGCTTAGTATTGTGTGTGTGACACTCCAATCATTTCCTATTGTACTGAATGGATTTGTTGTAAAGGGAAGTATGCCGGTGATTTGATAGCTAATATTTCCTAAAAGAATAATTGTTTTTGTTACAACTATGTTTACTGTAAACATAGGTCCATTTATGTATTCGGTAATTTTTGCTTCTCTAAAAGGAAATTTTTCTTTTAAATCTTTCAATTCATTCTCGTCTTTGATAAGCATGGTTCCATCTCCTGAATGACCATGAGACCATTGAAGCACAAAAGGTTTTTTGTCCCAGATAATATCTTTTGTTTCTTGTATTTTGTGTGCAGGAAGAAATGAAGATAATTCGCCCAACCATTTTACTTGATTTATTTTATTTTCTACTTTTTCAGAAAGTTCTGCGCTTGGATTTAGAAGTGGCCAATTTTTTTCTTTACAGAATTGTTCTATGTGAATTGTATTTTTGAAGACCAATAAACTAGCATTTAACTTTGTAATTATTTCTTCTACTTCAGGTAATGACAATAATTCGAAAGTATCAAGAATTTTGTCTTTTTCTATAATAAAAATATTGTGAGGATGAAGATTTTTTAGTTCTTCAGCATAAGGTGTCTTGTTGGTAATAATATAATAATCACCTTCAGGTGTTTGCCCAAGGGCTCTTTCTATGTCTCTTGCAATGTATACAATACTTGTCATATATCTAGTGTAGTATATTATATCTTTATGTCTACTTTTTACATAGTCGCAACACCCATAGGTAATCTTGAGGATATAACCTTAAGAGCTATTCGTATTTTAAAGGAAGTTGATTTGGTTCTCTGTGAGGATACTAGGGTTACTAAAAGGCTTTTTGAAAGGCATTCTATTTCTACAGCATCAATGAGTTATCATGCTCAAAGTGGTGAGGCAAAGGTTGATTTGATATTAGAGAAAATAGAAGAAGGTAAAAATATCGCATTAGTTACTGATGCAGGCACTCCTGGTATTTCTGATCCTGGTTCCGTACTTGTTTCTAAGGTGCGAGAAAAATTTAATGATTTGATTTTGTCTGGAGATTTGAAAATTGTTTCTATTCCAGGTCCATCTGCATTATTATCTGCACTTTCTATAGCAGGTGTGCCGACTCATGAATTTGTTTTTCTGGGATTTTTACCACACAAAAAGGGAAGGGAAACTTTATTTAGAGAAATTGCTGAATCCGACAGAACTGTTGTCTTTTATGAAAGTACACATCGTATTTTAAAAACTTTAGAATCATTAAAGAAAATAAATAAAAAGGTGACGATTGCGAGGGAACTTACAAAAATTTTTGAGGAAGTTCTGCAGGGTTCAGCAGAAGAAATTCTAAAAATATTGACTGATACACCAGAAAAACAAAGAGGGGAATTTGTCGTGATTGTATCCAATTAATTATTTTTGAAAAAGAAACCCTCGCTCGGATCATAAGTTCGTGCGAGGGTTTATGAGGGTGTTATGTGCAGATACGGTCTCTCTTTGTCAGCGTATTCTTGTTCCAAGTCTAGAAACATTTGTTGTTCATCTGGATCGGTCGAAATGCATAGATTGCCATTTGAGCAATGTATGACGGTCGTGTCCATTTGATGTATCATCTTTCTAGGCTCCAAGAAGTCTGTTTTGATATTCTCGCGCTTACTTTTTGGTTTGGGATTAGTATCATCTCCCTTGATTTCGATTTCAAAACAGACTGACATCGTTAATCCAAGCGACGTAACGATATCTTGATCCCTGACAATTTTGACGTTTTTTACTCTACCGACAAAAGATTTGATTTGGGTATTTACTTTTAATTCCCAAAAAACTATCAAATCTTTGCCCTCAAACACCTTCCACTGTTCGTATGTGAGACAAGGTTTATTCATTTTCCTCACCTCCTTTCCTGGTACATGCTACCATCTGGGTGTATAATTACAATTACAAAAATTAATATATTTAATAAACAATAAAATGTCAAAAAGACAATGGTTATGTTTACTTGGTGCTTGGGTTATTGTGTTTCCGTTTTTTGGAATAACACTCACATTGCTTAAGGGTATAGCTTTTGTGACAGGATTAATAATAATTTCCATCGCATACAAAATTCCTCAGGAATTCAAAGAAGATTTACAAAATTCTGATTCCACTTTCGTTGAAACAAATAACAAAGACATAGTTCAATAATGAAATTAAATTATTCATTATTATTAATAATCACTTTAATTATCTCGGTTATCATTTTCTGTCTCTTATTTCCTTTCAAGTACAGCACGTCATTAATTTTTAATGAAAATATCGCAGTTGTAAATGTACCTGCGCCTTTTGTTGTTACTCATCAAAAAACTCCAGAATCTGTAAAAGCAATATATATGTCAAATTGGGTAGCGGGAAATGAAAAAATGAGAAGTAATTTAAAAAATATTATAGATACTACTGAACTTAATTCTGTGGTTATTGATATAAAAGACTATACTGGAAAAATTGGTTTTTATGTTTCAGATCCAAAATTAAAAAAATTCGCATCTTCCGAAAATAGAATTTCTGATGTAAAAGAATTTATCGGAAAATTACATGAAAGTGGTATTTATGTTATAGGTAGAATTTCATCTTTTCAAGATTCATTTTTGGTAGGTACACATCCGCAATTTGCAGTGAAGGATAAAAAAGGAAATGTTTGGAGAGATCATAAAGGTATTGCTTGGCTTGATGTGGGCTCTAAAGATGTTTGGAATTATTTGGCAATGATTGGCGATGAAGCATATTCTGTGGGTTTTGATGAATTAAATTTTGATTATATTCGTTTTCCATCAGATGGAAATATGGAAGATATTGTTTATCCGTATAGTCAAGGCAAGGTCAAATCAGTTGCCCTAAAGGAATTTTTTGTTTTTATTAGTAAATATTTTCATGATAAAAATATTGTTATCTCTGCTGATCTTTTTGGAATGACTACATCAAATTATGATGATTTGGGAATAGGGCAAGTATTAGAAGATGCCTTAACATATTTTGATTTCGTATATCCTATGGTTTATCCATCACATTATCCCGCAAATTTCAATAATTGGAAAAACCCATCTGAAAAACCATATGAAGTTATTCTTTATGCTATGTCAAAGGCTGTGTCTAGAGCAAATGTCGCTTCAACAAGTCCAAATAAATTACGACCTTGGTTACAAGATTTTAGTATAAATGGGACAAAATACACAGCTGAAATGGTTCGTGAACAAATAAAAGCTACGTATGATTCAGGATTAAATGGTTGGCTATTATGGAATGCTTCAAATGTATACACAGTTCCAGCGCTGATACATAATTAATTTTTTGTGTTAAAATAGTTTCATAAAGATCTATATATGAATGAAGAAAGGATTACATATTTTGGACAAACAGACGCCAGAAATAAAAAGGTAACCTTTGGTATTAAAGCAAAGGATAGAACAAAGCACGTTTATGTGATTGGAAAGACTGGTATGGGAAAGTCTACTTTGCTAGAAAATATGGCGGTGCAGGATATAAAAAATGGGGAAGGAATGGCTTTTATCGATCCTCACGGAAAAACAGCTGAATTACTTTTGGAATATGTTCCAGAAAGTAGACAAAAAGATGTCGTATATTTTGCGCCCTTTGATGTGGAAAACCCAATTGCTTTTAACGTTTTGGAAAGTGTAGATCAAGACAAACGTCATTTAGTTGTATCAGGTCTTATGAGTACATTCAAAAAGATTTGGCAGGATGCATGGTCTGCGAGAATGGAATATATACTCACAAATACTTTATTAGCTTTACTTGAATATCCTGAAGCAACACTTTTGGGTGTAAATAGAATGCTTTCTGATAAAGCCTTTAGAAATCAAGTTGTGGCTTGTGTTACGGACGCTTCAGTCAAAGCTTTCTGGACTCAAGAATTTGCAAATTATACAGAAAGAATGGCGCAGGAAGCTGTTCCTGCTATTCAAAATAAAATTGGACAGTTCACTGCAAATGCATTGATTAGAAATATGATTGGTCAACCCAAATCTTCTTTTGATATTAGAAAGATGATGGATGAAGGAAAGATTTTTATAATCAATCTCTCAAAAGGAAGAATAGGTGAAGCAAATGCAAATTTGCTCGGCGGTATGCTTATTACAAAGATTTATCTTGCAGCAATGTCCCGCGCAGATACCCCAGATCGTATCCTAAAGAAAATGCCCAATTTCTATCTTTTTGTGGATGAATTCCAGTCT
This sequence comes from Candidatus Tayloriibacteriota bacterium, assembly GCA_903839695.1. Taxonomy (GTDB): domain Bacteria; phylum Patescibacteriota; class Minisyncoccia; order Phycocordibacterales; family PALSA-1337; genus CAIOGI01. The sequence continues at coordinate 16,689 of CAIMDI010000023.1, forward strand.
TTTGCAAATGAAAGCTTTGCGGATATTTTGTCTGAGGCTAGAAAATATAAATTAAATTTAACAATTGCTCATCAATACATAGAGCAAATGGAAGAAGAGGTTAGAGCTGCTGTATTCGGTAACGTTGGAACTATGATTGTTTTTCGAGTTGGTGCTTTTGATGCAGAAGTTTTAGAAAAAGAATTTATGCCACAATTTACAGCTGAGGATCTTGTTAATCTTGGAATATTTCAAACATATTTAAAACTAATGATTGATGGTATTAGTTCTCAACCATTTTCAGCAACAACACTGCCACCTATTCCAAAACCAGAAAGTTCAAGTATGGAAAATGTGATTGCAATGTCTAGGCAACAATTTTCACATTCACGTGCTGAAGTTGAAAAGCAAATTAACGATTGGATGGCTCCTATCAAACCTCCACAAAAGGCAATGCCTGCTAATCCTGCTAATCCTACAAATCCATCAAGTGCTATAAAACCTATAATCAATACACCGCAGGCTATAAATAAAACACAAACTCAAACTCAGTCACAGTCACAGCCTCAAATTCAAACTCATGCTCAA
>CAIMDI010000024.1 GCA_903839695.1 Candidatus Tayloriibacteriota bacterium
CAACAGTGCATTTACTACAAGACGAACACGTACTTATTACATTTAAAAAACTTGAGCCTAATATAATATTATTATCTCTTACATTTTTTAGAAATTCCATTGCGTCTTGGGCCAAAAATGATGCAATAACTTGATCTCGAGCATAAATAGCAGCAGTCAGTCCTTTTTGCGCTATGGTCAATGGGCCAGCAATTGAAATCATCAAAATAGCCACAGCCACAAGAGTTTCCACCATTGTAAATCCTTTATTTTTTATATTTTTTAATGAAATTAAATTATTCATAAATTTATATTTTTGGTAGTCTTTGAGATATTGTCGTTTGAAGAGAAAATTCTGTTTTATATTTTTCCTTAACACCACTGGAACCTTTGATATATAGGAAAACTCTTGGTTGATCTGAATTATATGTTTTCAAAATATAATTACTAATTATTATATCTGGTGAAATCAACGGATAAAAATCTGATTCCGCTATAGGCACATTACACAATGTCTGCTCTGCTTTATATATAGTGTTATTGTCATATTTATATATATAAATTAATTTACATGATCCACTAGGACCATCTTTTGATGAATTAAAGGCTAAATACCATGTACCAGAATTCATTTCGCAATTATTTTTATTCAAAGTCATAGGTAATGAACCAGAACAAGTATAATTCCTCCCCACTCTCATTTCTCTAGTCATGGACTCTAATGCAAAGTTTAAATTGTTTATGGAAGTTTTTAAACTTATTGATTTTTTATTAGCGTCCATCACTTTCACCAATGCACCCACAGCCACAAGTGCGACTATAGTAAAAATAGCTAATGAAACTATCATTTCAACCAATGTAAATCCTTTTTGTTTTGATAAATTTATCATATTAATTATTTACGGCTATTTGACCTGTAGAACGTACAACAACAACCTTTATAGAACCATCATTTGCTTTTAATGTTATTTCTGCGTAATTTCCAGTCACGTCCGCATTAGCTGCAGTTTTAGCATTAAACAAAGCATTCGGATCTGGTCTTTTAAATATAATATTTAGTTTACTTACAGGCGTACAATTCACCGATGTTCCTAAACACAAATTTCCTATTTGACTACCTCGCTTGATACGCGTATCGGATACTATTGTATCACCAGGGTTATTATAGTCTCCATTTGAATTCACATCTGCAAAAAAAGTAAAAACTTCATTATTTGCATCAAAATGCACTCCGTATGGATAATCAAAAAGATTACTAGCACGATCACTACTTTTCACATTTAAACCATAAGACTGTGCATTTCTAATAGTCAAAGCTACATCATATGCTAAATTAGTTAACAATATTCCTTGATTAAAATTTCCGTATTTTGACAATAGTAATGAAGTCATAATAGCAAAAATCGCTATTGAAACTATAAGTTCAATAAGTGTAAATCCTTTTGTTATATTATTTTGCTTATTAAACTTTAATTTCATATTTTAAAAAAATATATAATCAAAAAACGGTCTAAGATCTATAACTTGAATACCGAATAAAAGCACCAAATACATTCCGAGTATAAGATACGGGCCGAAAGGTATTTCATATCGTGATTTCATTTTTCTGAAAACAATATACATCCAAGTTACACTCACAAGAGCTCCTATCCAAAACGCCAAAACAATTGCAGAAATTCCCATAAAAAATCCCAAAACCCAACCAATTCCTAATACTAGTTTAGCATCTCCAAGCCCCATCCATGTGCCCTTTGAAAAAAGAAACATTAATGCAAAAGGTAAAGCAAGAATCGGCCCTGACAATATAGCCAAAACTGAAGGCATAGCAAAAGAAAGATCTGGTGCAATAAAAAGTTTAGCCAATGCAATTGCAGAAAAAGTATAAACTAAAGGATCCGGAATGATTTTATGCTTTACATCGTATATAGTTATTATGAGCAATAAACATGTTATAAAAATATAAAAAAGTGTATTAAAACTAGCTTCAATAGTCGTAGGAGGAAAAACAAAGAAAATCATAGCAAATAATATACCGGCAATAATTTCTATAGTTGGATATTGCCAGGATATCTTTCCCTTGCACTTTTTACATTTACCTTTTTGGAAAAGAAAACTAAATACTGGAATGAGTTCATGCCATGTAAGATTTTTGCCACAAGAAAAACATTTAGAACGGCCGTTTAAAGTCATGCCAGTGTTATAACGCAAAGCTACAACATTTAAAAAGCTACCAATGAGAGTGCCGAGAATGAAAGAAAAAATAAGAAAAAATGATGACATAATTTTATTTAGCAACTACACAATAATATTTCGGAGATGTATCATCGCAGTCTACAGTAGTTAATATCGTACCGTCCATATCATCCAATAACACAGAACTATTTGTTTCTAATTTAGCTCTTAAAACGTAATCAGTAAAATTAGCATTTGGTACATAATCATAAGTCTCCCCAGCTAACGGTGCAGTAGGCATTTTTGAGATAAAATATGCCATGGTGTATTCTACGCCTGAATTATTATCTTTACATCCACTTTTAATAGCTGTGTTAATTAATATTGCTGATGGATACGCATTACATCTATCAAAAGCCATTTCTAAAGTAAGTGCGATTTGAGCAAGATCAGAAACTCTTTTGGCATCACGAGCTTTGGCTTTAGACTGGGTAAAGTTTGAAGTAACAATAGCAGTTAATATACTAATAATGGCGATAACGACGAGCAATTCAATCAATGTAAAACCTTTGTTTTTTGAGAAATATTTCATGGGTATATTATAACAGAATTTTAGTAAAATTTATACTAATTATGTATCACGAAATGTATGAAATCAGAATATGAATAACCCAGAAAGAAAGTCATTACTATCTATAAAATCTTTAGGAACGACAATAGATTTTTCTAAGCCGATTTCAAGAGAAAGTTGTTGTACTTTTCTAAGATCTTGATCAACACCATTCAATTTAACCTCAATAGCCACTTTTTTATTTAAAATAATATCAATTTCTGCTGTATTCCTTTTGGAGTAAAAAGCGATCTCTCCATACCTAGATATTTGATTAACAACCACGTTTTCAAATAATTGCCCGTCGTTTACATTTCCTATCACACGCAATAAACCAGTATCTGAAAAGTATACCTTTTTACCACCTGCAACACTTCGATCAATGCTTTTGGAAAATTTTGATAAAAGACGTATAAAAAATGTTCCTTGTAAAAATTCTAAATAATCATAAATTTTTTGTCTAGGTACACCGAGTTCCTTTGAGAGTTTTGTGATATCAAGCATAGAACCGACACGTGGTACAAGTAGCAAGATCAAATCTCTAAGTTCACGAATATCTGTATAATTAGAAAGAATTTTTAAATCTTTTTCAAAAAATGAAGCGAAAATATTTTTTAAAACCCTTATTTTTAAATCTTCATCATCAGTTAAAATAACTTCAGGAAAACCCCCAAAATACATATATTCCTCATAAGATTGCTCGTATTTCTTAAAATCAATAATAGTCTTAGGGCTATTATCTATTTCACCTTTTGCAATTTTTATATTTAATTCTTCAGCACTTATTTTATCTTTAAAATACAAATATTCACCAAAACTTAATGGATCCAATATAAAGACAAATTTTCTCCCACTCAATGACTCTGGAAATAGGTTTTTTAAATAAAAATTTGATGACCCAGTAACAAAAAACTTTACACCAAAATGATCCATCAAGTACTTTATTACTTTTGTAATTTCTGGGTAATTTTGAATTTCATCAATAAATACATAGAGGCGTTTATCTTTATCAAAAGTCCCAGCAGCTTTCTGTAATCTTTCATAAATATTTTTATATTCAATATCTTCAAAGACTTTCTGATCTAAGGGATTATCAAGATCAAACCAAATTTTAGATTTAGATACTAAAGAATCATAAACTTGGCGGAGTAAAGTGGTTTTACCAACTTGTCGCATTCCTGTTATTACTATGGCATTTTTATGCTCAATATGGCTTACAATCTCCATAAAAATAGGCCTCTTTTTGATATTTTGTGTATTTGTCATATATTTTGATACAAAAAAGCGTAAGTTTGTAATGTGTTTATATACACATATTATATACCTCTAATTTACATGGTCAACAAAACAATGTGGATAACTTAACTAAATTCAACATAATTAATATATATTGGCAGCATTTATAGCAACAAATCACTTTGAGATTCAATCAATGTAAAACCTTTGTTTTTTGAGAAATATTTCATGGGTATATTATAACAAAAATTTAATATAAATTATATAG
>CAIMDI010000025.1 GCA_903839695.1 Candidatus Tayloriibacteriota bacterium
TGCTGCTATTTATGCTCGAGATCAAGTTATTGCATCATTTTTGGCCCAAGACGCAATGGAATTTCTAAAAAATGTAAGAGATAATAATATTATATTAGGCTCAAGTTTTTTAAATGTAATAAGTACGTGTTCGGCTAGTAGTAAATGCACTGTTGATACAACACCGTCGGTTATTAGTGGTCCTATCGCAACCGCAGTTAATACAATACTGTACAATGATGATCTTGGATACAAGACTTCTGGGACAAATGCTACCCAATTTAGCAGAGATTTTTATTTGAAAAATATAACAGCAAGTGAAGCTACCATAGTTGTGGAAGTTACTTGGTCAAATGGAACTGTTCAGAATATTGTGTCTTTAGAAGATCAGATTTTTAATATAGTAAGATGATGAAAAAAACAATACAAAATAATAGAGGATATACTTTGCTTTTTGCAGTTTTAGTTTCTTCTATAGTTCTATCTGTAGGAATTTCTATTTTGACAATTAGTAAAAAAGAATTTTTGTTATCATCCTCTGCACGTGAATCAATATCAGCTTTTTATGCAGCAGATAGTGGTTTAGAATGTGCACTTTATCATTCAGATAATACATCAGTTTTTTCTACAACAACAAATTCAACTGTTAATTTGAGTCTGGGATGTATGGGTGTAAATCCTATTGTGGCTAATGTTGTTTCGGGTTCCGATACATACAATTTTACTTTTGATTTAAAAACACAAAATGTTGATAGTAACGCATGCGCAGTAGTAAAAGTTTCTGTTGAAGATTTACTTAATGGCTATGTAAAAACAACTATTTTATCTAAAGGTTATAATCTTGGTTGGGATGATTCTATTAAGAAATGTAATTCACCTAGTCCTAGAAGAGTAGAGCGTGCAATAGAGTATACTTACTAGCATGAAGGATCGTATAAAAAAACTTAAAGAATTGTTGGAAAAACATAGATATTTGTATCATGTTTTGGACAAGCCTGAAATATCCGATGAAGCTTATGATTCGCTTATGAAAGAATTGGAGGCATTGGAAATTTCTAATCCTGATCTCATAACTTCAGATAGTCCTACACAAAGAGTTGGCGGAGAACCATTAAAAGAATTTAATAAAATAAAACATAAATTTCAACAATGGTCTTTTGATGATGTTTTTGACTTTGATGAATTGGAAAAGTGGGAAAAGAAAGTTCGTAATTTTATGGAAAAACAGGGTATAGAGAATGAGGCTTTGGAATATTGTTGTGAATTAAAAATCGATGGTTTGAAAATTATTTTGACATATAAAAATGGTTTGTTGATAAATGGCGCTACAAGAGGTGATGGGGTTGTTGGTGAAGATGTTACTCATAATATTAAGACAATTCAAAGTATTCCACTAAATTTAAATAAAAAAATAGACATTATAGCCGTAGGAGAAGTATGGTTAAGTAAAAAAATTCTTAAAAGTATAAATAATGAAAGGCAAAAAATAGGTGAAACTGTATTTGCCAATACGAGAAATCTGGCTGCAGGTTCGCTTAGACAATTGGATCCTAAAATAACAGCGTCACGAAGATTGGATTCATTTCTTTATGATATAGACGAAGCAAATTCTGACTTTCTTGAAACACAGTTTTCAGAAATAGAGTTTCTTTCGGAATTGGGATTTAAGACAAATCCTTTTGGTATGATTTGTAAAAACGTAAAAGAAGTTCAATCTTTTTATAATGAATGGACTAAAAAAAGACATGATTTAGATTATGAACTTGATGGAATTGTTATAAAAGTTAATTCAAATAAAATTCAGAAGGCGCTTGGTTATACAGGTAAATCACCTAGATGGGGTGTCGCCTATAAATTTCCTGCTGAACAAGTAACGACTATGGTTGAGGACATTGTTTTACAAGTGGGACGTACTGGCGTTGTAACTCCTGTTGCGTATTTGAAGCCGGTTTTAGTCGCAGGTTCAACTGTTTCTAGAGCAACTCTTCATAATGAAGATGAAATCAAGAGATTGGATATTAGAATAGGTGATACAGTTATATTGCAAAAAGCTGGTGACGTTATACCTGATATCATTTCTGTTGTACAAGAGCTCAGACCTGCAAATTCTAAACCTTATGTATTTCCAACTCATGTATCGGCTTGTGGAGGTGATGGAAAAATAATAAGAGTCCCTGGTGAAGCTGCTTGGAAATGTGAAAATTCTGATTCTTTCGAACAACAAAAAAGAAAATTTTATTATTTTGTTTCAAAAAAATGTTTTGACATAGATGGCTTAGGTCCTAAAATTATTGATGTTTTATTAGAAAATGGTTTGATATCGTCTTTTGACGACATATTTACTTTAAAAAGAGGGGATATCTTATCCTTGCCACGTTTTGCTGAAAAATCTGTAGATAATTTATTAATCTCTATAGAAAAATCTAGAAAAATTACTCTCGCGCGTTTCATTGCTTCTTTGTCTATTGGACAAGTGGGTGAAGAAACCGCATATGATTTAGCAAAACATTTTGAATCATTGGAAAAAATTGCGGAGTCAAAATATGAAGAAATAGAATCAATATATGGTATTGGTCCCATAGTAGCTCGGTCTGTTTATGATTGGTTTAAAAAAGATGAAAATAATAAATTAATTAAAAATTTATTAAAGCAAATCGAAATTAAAAAAGAGCAAAATCAAAATATTGAAAATGCAAAATTAAAAGGAATATCTTTTGTGTTTACGGGTAGCATGAATATGGATAGAATAAAAGCACAAGGTATAGTAAGAGATCTTGGCGGGGAAGTTTCTTCTTCAGTTTCCCCTAAAACAAATTATGTTGTTGCTGGCGAAAACGCAGGATCAAAACTAGAAAAGGCAAGAGAATTGGGGGTTAAGATTATTGATGAAAATACTTTTGAGAAAATGATTAAATAAATGTAAAGTTATAAAATTATTTGCATTTTTTGTAGTTATATTTAAGATTGCAAGCATCGATTCTTATTGTTACAATCATTATTATGATAACGGTTCAAGAAATAGAAAAATTAGCAAATCTAGCCCGTATAAGGCTAGAGGAGGACGAAAAGGTATCCTTAACAAAGGAGATTGACTCTATTTTGACTTATATTGATCAAATCAAAAAGGCTACAGTAGATGTTGATTTTACCCCTATTCCTGGTGCTGTTCACAATATTTTTAGAGACGATATACCTACAAGTACTTCATCAACTGATAGAGAAAATATTTTGAATGAAGCTCCGTACAGAGAAGGGGATTTTGTGGCTGTTAAAAAAATAATTGAGCAAGATGTTGATTTATAATTTTATGATTGACCTTTCTACACTCACAATTAAAAAAGCACATGATGAAATGAAATCAGGAAAATATTCTGCTGTTATGCTTGCTTCAGCTTATCTTAAAGAAATAGAAAATAAAAACAAAGAAATAAACGCATACCTTGAAGTTTATAATGATGTTATAGAACAAGCAAAAGAAGCCGATAAAAGATTTGAAAATGGCACAGATACTATTTTAACTGGAATACCTTTTGCTATAAAAGATAATATTTTGATAAAAGGTAGAATCGCTAGTTCAGCTTCGAAAATTCTAGAAAATTATCATGCAACATATGATGCTACAGTAATAAAGAAATTAAAAGATGCAGGAGTTGTTTTTATGGGTAGAACAAATATGGACGAATTTGCTATGGGTGGTTCTACAGAAAATTCTGCTTTTGTTATTACAAAAAATCCTCACGATATTTCCAGAGTGGCTGGAGGTTCTTCTGGTGGGTCAGCTGCTGCGGTAGCTATGGATAGTGCATTGGCATCATTGGGTTCTGATACTGGAGGTTCTATACGTCAGCCAGCTAGTTTTTGTGGTTTAGTGGGGCTAAAATCTACTTATGGGCGAGTTTCTCGTTACGGGGTGATGTCTATGGGATCCTCTTTGGATCAAATAGGTCCTTTTTCAAAAACAGTTACGGATACAGAAATTATTTACAATACTATAAAAGGACAAGACATAAATGACAGTACAACTATTTCCGAAAAAACTTATACTTCAAAAGAAATTAAAAATAAACCCGTCGTTGGAGTTCCAAGACACTTTTTAGGTGGAGATGGTATAAAAAAAGAAGTATTAGAAAATTTCAATCAATCCCTAGAAAAATTAAAAAAACTTGGATATGAAATAATGGATATTACACTTCCAAATATTGCTCAGTCACTTGCAGTTTATTACGTAATCATGCCTGCTGAAGTTTCTTCAAATTTGTCACGTTTTGATAGTGTTCGCTTCGGTCTTCATAAAGATGGAAAAGATGGTATTGATGATTATTTTGTCACAAGGGGAGCGGGTTTTGGTAAAGAGGCTAGAAGAAGAATTTTATTGGGTACTTATGTTTTGTCTTCAGGTTATTATGATGCGTATTACAATCGCGCAAATGCCGTACGCCGAATATTGATCGAAGACTTCGTGAAAGCTTTTGAAAAAGTTGATATAATAGTAACACCTACTACTCCGGATACCGCATTTAAAATTGGTGAAAAAACTTCTGATCCTGTAGCTATGTATTTAGAAGACATATTTACAGTTACAGCAAATCTCACAGGAATGCCAGCGATTTCTATACCTTCAGGTAATCTAAATGTAGAAGGAAAAGAATTGCCATTAGGTCTTCAGATAACAGCGAGACATGGGGAAGAGGATTTATTGTTTAGAGTAGGAAAAGAGTTTCTTGGGGAATAGTTTTGTTTTCGGTTTTTATTTTTGTTTTTCATTTGTTCTTAAATTTTAAAATAATATGCAAGAAAAAACTGTTGAAATAGTAAATGTCCCAGCGATTGACCTTATTTCATATATACATAAAATTACTGATTTTTTTGTTTCTTCTTTGCCATCTTTTATTGTCGGTATAAAGTCATTTTATGGTTTTGCGGCAGGTATTTCATTGGTCGTGTCGGTTATGCTTTTTATAGGTATTATTTTATGTGTTGAACGATTGAAGGATATTAGAAAAAAAGAGGATGAGATTTATAATGCAAAAGTAGATATGGGTTATGAAACTGTTGGTGAAGCAAATCCAGAATTATTAAGTAAATGGAAAAAAGTTACTACATATATAGAATCAGATAATGAAAGTGATTGGAGACAGGCGATTATTGAATCAGATATTATTTTGGGTGATTTATTAATCAAAGAAGGATATCAAGGTGAGGGAATAGGTGAACAATTGAGACGTGTAGTAAAATCAGATTTTCAAACATTAGATCAAGCTTGGGAGGCACATAAAATTCGTAATCTAATTGCACATGAAGGATCCAATTACCCATTAAGCAAATACGAGGCAAAACGAATAATAAACTTATATCATCAGGTTTTTAAAGAGTTTTTCAATTTCTAATTTACCAAGCCATTAAAATCACAATGTGAAAAGATTTCACTTGCCTTTTTTATTTATCATGGTAATATAATAAACATAGCGGGGTAGGGTAACAGTAACCCGTCAGGCTCATAACCTGAAAATTGTCGGTGCAATTCCGGCCTCCGCAACAAGATTGGACACGTTAGTCAAAAAGTCCTCAGACGAGGAGGTTAAGAAAAGAATCGTTGAAGGTGAACGGTTTTACAATTTTGATATACCTGAAATTGAATATTTCAATGAAAATATATGTGAAAAAGTAGAAAGGGTCCCTAAATATGTTATGAAACCATGTTATTTACATAAGGATAGGTCTGAAGCAGAAAAGGCATTTGAAAACTTTGTTGAAGAAAATGGTAGCAAAGTAGTTTGGTGGTTGAAGAACGGAGAAAATAAGAATGATTGTTTTGGTATTAAGTACAATATAAATAATGAGATACATACTTTTTATCCAGATTATTTGGTCCAGTTTGTTGATGGTAGATTTGGTATATTTGAAACTAAAGACCAGAATTATGGTGATGTTATGACTACCACCAAGATAAAAGCAGAGAGACTACAACAATATATTACGGACGAAAAGAAAAAGGGAATATTCGGTGGAATTGTTGTAAAAAAAGGAAATCAGCTTCTATTTAATGATTTACCAAAATATAACTGGAATAAAGTTGAAAATAATGATTGGTCCGAGTGGAAACCATTGGATTTTTAATGTGATATTGTGTTATATTGATTACTATTGTAAACTTCTTCATAGAAAGGGGGTGATATTTGTGGATATTGATCCAATGGAAGTATCAAGACGAGATCGAGCCGCTACTGAAAGAATGACTGGAGTTCATATTCCTCCGCATGTTCCAAGTAAAAAGGAGGCAGTTATAAGTTTAATAGTGCTGTTTCTTGTTCTTGTTGTTGTCTGTGTATTTCACTGAAATATCGAAATTACTAACCTCACAACCCTTTCGAAAGAGAGGGCTTTGTTTTAAATATTAGTTGAAGATCCTTGTTATTTTAACCTAGAACCAGCGAGTCTAGTAGCCCATTAATTCTTATGTCTATTATCTGTATGATTATTCTATTGAAAATGTTATATTATGTGTGTGAATAAAGACGAGCAAAAAAGAATACAAGAAATGTCTTACACTGACTTTATTGCTTTACTTCAGGAAACAAATCGATGTCCAGGAGGTAAGCGTACAGTGAAAAGAATCAGGGAATTATTGCATATTGCTGAAAATACAAAATTACTTGAAGTAGGATCAAATACAGGCTTTACGTCTCTTGAGTTTGCACATATTTCTCCCGCACAAATTTGTGGTATTGATATATCTGCAGAATGTGTCCGTGTTGCCAATGATACTAAAATGGCAGATGTTCAAAATATCAAAGACCGAGTATCTTTTCAGGTAGGAAGTGGTTATAATATTCCATTTTCTGAAGAGAGTTTTGATATCATTATGACAGGAGGTGCAACAGGTTTTATGGACGATAAATCTACAGCATTGAAAGAATACTTCCGTGTGCTCAAGACTTGGGGTTTTTTAGTTATGACACCACTTGTGTATCATACAGAGCCTCCACAAGAAGTACTAGATTCAGTAAGTAAGATAATTGGTACAAAAATAATTCCAATGAGGGCGAGTGATTGGGAGCGAAAGGTAACAGAAGAAAATAAACTTTGGGAGCTCTATCACCAGGAACAACATGTTCTCACTTCTCGCGCGGACATTGATATAAATACGTATATTTCATATTTTATGAATAAACAGCATCTTAGGAGTCAATCTGATGAGATTCGTCAGGCAATAGAGTGTCGTTGGCGTTCACACATAAATACATTTAATGAAAATCATAAATACCTTGGTTATGTAATACAGATATACCGTAAACGTAAAATTGAAGAAGAACCAGAATTATTTGTAACGTCATAATGCATGGAAAATTTTAAGGATACAATACCACCAATAAAGATTAGTGAGCTTGAGTGTGCTCAAGATAAACTTGCTGAAACAAATAATGAAAAGATTTTATTCCGTGAGTATTTTTCAAAACTAGGTTATATGGAGCATGATGCTCTTCCACTGACTCCGTCTGAATCCGACCAAACAGTTTCGTTTGTTGGATCTTCGGTAAATGCATTTAAAAAGTATTTAGAAAATCGTACCAATATTGAAGCTCCCGCATCAATACTGCAACCGTGTGTTCGTACACATGACATCGTACATGGATATGATATTTCACAAATACCGTTTGGAATGCCTTTTTTTCATATTTATGGAACATTTAGCCCAAAGGGAACTTATGAAAAAACCGCAACGGATGTTATGGGATTTTTTCGGGATGTACATAAGATCGATAATGATAATATCTTAATTAAACCAACAGTTCCAAGTTTTTCTGAAAAGCTTTTAGCTCCCTTTATTGCAGCAGGTGCAAACGTTGAAATCGATCACTCTAAGTTTTATGAATGGAAATACGGAATAGAAGGAGTCTCTGGAAGAGGAGTTACATTATTTATTCGCCATAAAAATGGTGAATGGTTGGATGTAGGAAATGTTGTATCTATATCTGACAAAGTTCGGGAAATTGCTGTAGAATTTGGGATTGGTAATGAATTTTTTCAAACTGCACTTCATGGCTATAAAGACCCTTTTGATGCATCGTATATATCAAAAATTGTTGAATCAAAAAATCCAATACATAAGAAAGTTCTCACTTATCTTGAAACAGCACTTGCAACATCAGGAGCCCTTACTGCAAATCGTACGCGCACAACTATAATGGTAAATAGATATATAAATGTTGTGCATTATTTGTGTGAAGTATATGGGTATACCCGCCAAGAAGTTGAAAATATAGCACATGCATATAAAAATATTGCAACTACAGATGTTGATGTTGATTTGTTTTTTGAAAAATATGACGCACGTACATTAGTTTTTGGTGGTTTAGAAAGTATATTTATAAACTTTCTTAAAAATCCCATTAGTGCTGATAAGGACCATACTCGTGATCAGTTGAATGAATATCTACAAAAAAATGGTATACGCAACGAAGAGCTTGCGTTGTATATTGAAAGAAATTACAAGGATAATGCTAAAATACAATCATTATGCAGAAGTCTTTAAAAATAATACATATAAGTTCTGATTACCCCCCACATACTTTATGGGGAATGGGCGTATATGTAGAGACATTACAACGTGGCTTTTCAGAAAAACATAAAGATATTTGTTCATGTGTTGCAACAGCGTCAAAAAGTATTGCAGAGAGTGGTGTATGCATTACAACCTCAAAGGAGGATGACCTGTTGTTGCTTTGTAGAGATAAAATTGCAATTTTTGACAATTTTGGAAAATTTCTATTGTGGCAAGAAAAGTTGGCCGATTCAATTTTAGATTATTTTAAAACTAACTCATCACAAAATACTGTACTACATGTAAATAATTGGATGTCGTGGTTAACCGCAAAGAAGGTTTGCAAAAATCTAGATTTACCAATTGTTTCCTCTGTCCATTTTTTGCAAAAGCAGTACGAATCTATGGTTGAAAATCCTATTCCAACATACCACAACAAAATAATTGAAATAGAGCGCGAAATGTTATCTGAATCAGATGAAATAATTTGTTTTTCTGATGAATCTAAAAGAATGATAAAAGAAGTGTACTGCATCGAAAGAGAAGATCTTTTTGTTATTCCCCATACATCAAAAATACGTGCAAGTGATATTAGAGTGTTGCAACCAACACATAATCTACTTTTTTTAGGAAGACTTACTCACGATAAAGGGATTTTGGAAGTTATTGAATCTGTAAAATATATAAGAGAAAAATATCCTGACGTACAGCTTCATGTTATTGGCGATGGCGAGTTGTATGATAAAATTTTAGAACAAGTATTACCATTCGTGACCTTACATGGGTATATTGATAATGCTCAAGAGATAGAAAAAATAGCAAATGAATGTTCTTTCTCACTTCTTTTTTCTACTTCTGATGTTTTTCCTATTTCAATAGTAGATAGTATGGCATGCGGTTGTATTCCATTTTTACCTAACCGTGAAAGTGTGGCTATAATGTTTGAAGACGGTATCTCCGGGTTTCGAATCGATGGAAATATTGGGAAAAAGGTAGCAGATATCATTATAGATTTATTAAGTAATAATGCTAGAATTGTCGATATGCGTAAAAATACACAAAAGTATTATAATACACATTACTCAATCGATACTTTGCTAAGTAGTACGCGTAAAGTATATGAAAAAGCTTTATCAGATAAATAATATATAGAATATGAATATTGGAATATTTGCCGCTGGAGATGCGGTCCCACAGGGTGAAAAAAGAAATTATAACTTTCTCACGGAGAAAGGGTATTCGATTATTGAACACCCAATCTGTAAAAAAGTATACGATGGATATCTTGCGGGTACAGCTGCAGAACGCGCAAATGCGCTACACGAACTATATCTTGATAGCAGGGTCGATGTTGTAATGTCATTTTGGGGTGGTTTTAATACAAATGAAATATTACAGTTTCTCGACTACTCACTCATCAAAGAACACTATAAGCCGACTGTTGGATTTTCAGATACTACAGCGCTTCTAAACGCAATTACAAAAAATACTGGACATATTACTTACTTAGGTCCTGCTGGAATCACATTTCTAAAACCAGAACCACTTGAATACTCTTTCGATTACATGGCTCGTATGCTTTCTGGTGAAAAAGAAGTCTTAATTAAAGATTCTAAAATATATGCAGATGATGCCTATTACATGCGTGAATCACCAAATAATCTTGTAAGAGAAATTAAAACAAATAGTGGCCGCAATGTCATACGTCAAGGAATTGCGACAGGTACAGTTGTGGCAGGGAATATGCAGACTCTCGATATCCTTGCTGGAACACAGTATTTTCCAGATATTCAAGGGTCAATTCTTTTTCTTGAAGAGGATGAATTTATTACTGCCCCACTCTTTAGACGTTTTCTTACTCAGCTTTCCTCTCAAGATAATTTTCAAACAATAAGAGGAATGGTATTTGGACGTATGCCTGAGAGTTCTAAAATTACTCACGAACAATTTATAAATTGTATAAACGATGTCTTTAGTAAAACTAATATTCCAATTCTTGCAAATCTTGATTTTGGACATACTGATCCGATGTTTACGATTCCTGTCGGTGGTACGGCACATATCGACACTGAAACTAATACTTTAATTTTTAATCAATAATTTATGTCTAAACTTTCTAAAGAATTACTGCAAAAAGCGCACGATGATGCAGAAGAACTGGCTAAAAAATATGATTCCATAGAGTTACGTCCACCTGAATATGATTCTAATACATATCATCTTGATATAACACGTAACCCTTATTTTGATGCACTTATTTTATTACGTCATTATATAAAGAGGACATCAGATGAGTATTTTAGTAATATTGTTGGCGCAAAGAATGTAGATCTTTTTATGTTGACCCCTAGTGTTTCGTCACCTATGGGTTATGGCTCGGATTCAGAGGCTGTACCTATAAAATTCGGAAATCAACTTACTTATCTTGTTGACTCATCGCAATTTGGGTTTGAACCACTTCTTTTCCAGGGAAATAATAAATTATATTGTTATTTACCATCTATGCGCGGAGAAGATCCAGACGAGCGTCATCTTAATCAGTTTTATCATTGTGAAGCAGAAATATTAGGTACTCTTGAAGAACTTATTCCTATAATTGAGGGATATATTATGTCACTTACTGAAGCATGTTTAGCACTTTTGCCATTAATAAAGAAAATGGCAATTGATGCTTCTGCAACTGAAAATGCACTTCGTATTATTTTTTCAGAAAACTCATTTGAACGGTGTGAATTTGATAAAGTCTTTAAGGACCTAGCGCTTCTAAAGGAGAGTGAAGATTATATTTCCCAATATAATTATGGAAGAAAAATATCGTCAGAGGGAGAGCGAGAATATGCAAAAAGGCGTGGCGTCTCAACTCCATTTTGGTTGTGTAATTTTGATCGAGATATGACAGCTTTTTATCAAAAACCTATTGCAAGTAATCCTGAATCTGTTATAACTTCAGATCTTATTTTTCCACCACTTACACCACAAGGTTTATCAGGAGAGATTGTTGGTTCTGGACAAAGACAGAACCTCCCAGAAGAAATGTATGAATCATTGAAGAGACAAGGGGTAAACAGTGAAGCATATGAATGGTATATTGATTTGCGTCGTCAAAATTCATACCGCATAACTTCTGGTTTTGGTATGGGCATTGAACGCTTTATTGCTTGGATGCTGGGTTACAATAATATTCGCGATGTTATTCCATATCCTCGTTTAAAAAATGTAAAAACAATGCCATGATTTAGTTTACATTGCCTAGGATAATTCTATTTTTATTGTAGTATAATTTTGATGGGGAATTGAAAAGGCTTAAAAAATATAAATTTATGCAACAAAGATTCATGTTAAAATAGTGGCGCTATTGACTTATATTAGAATATTCTGTACTATTTTTTTAGATTACATAACATAATAAAAATTGTCAGCATTCGCCATGCAGGCTTTCAAGCCCGCGGACGCTATGTGCAATCAAAAATTATCTAGTTCCTTAAAATTGTCAAATTGAAAGTAGAAGCACTATGAAAAAGAAACGAATATCTAAAGTTCCGTGGTACAGCGAAGAAGCTGGATTCTTTGGACCTGGTTATTTGAAAGAGTACGCAGATACACTTCCGCAAGAAAGAACTTTCAAGGAAGTGGATTTCCTTGAAAAGATACTTACACTCCAAAAAGGCATGAAGATTTTGGACTGTCCTTGTGGTCACGGTCGCCACTCAGTAGAGTTGGCGCGTCGCGGTTACAATGTTACTGGGCAAGATCTCAACGGGTTTTTTCTCGAAGAAGCTAAGAGAGCCGCAGTGAGTGCTGGGGTATCGGTGCACTGGAATAAGGGGGATATGCGAAAAATTCCTTTAGAAAATGAGTTCGATATTGCACTTAACCTCTTCACTTCATTAGGCTATTTGGAAAGCGATGATGAGGACCAAAAAGTTCTTGATGCTATTGCAAAAACAATGAAGCAAGGTGGTAAGTTTGTCCTGGATGTAATCAATCGAGATAGGGTTGTCCAGAATTATATAAGTAACTACTGGATGAAACATTCCGATGGTTCTATCCTCCTTACGGAAGCTAAGTTTGATCATGTGACAGGACGCAACAATGAACGAAGAACACGAATTGATGTGGATGGGAATCGCGAAGATTTTTTGCTTCCTCTCCGTATGTACACTGTTGTGGAGCTCGTAAAGATGCTCTGTAAAGCCGGACTAATCCTTAAGGAAACTTATGGCAACTACAACGGTGAATCTCTTACCTTTGATTCGAATCGGTTCATTCTCGTTGCTGAGAAGGATTGATGTTGCCTTACACAAAGAGCAGAACGATGATCGTCCTGCTCTTTTTTTGGTTTAAAATGAATCACTAAATATTTATGGGATGTATATTTTGCAAAATTATAAATATGGAACTTTCAACAATAGTAATTTTGAAAATGAAGAATTTTTCTGAGATATGAGAATAAAGGATTTGATTTGTGGCTTGTAATTGGAAAACAACATCCCATAGCTTAACATCGCTACTTTCGCTAGTTATACACCACACAGAACTTTAGGGAATCATTTGTCTTTGACAAACAACCACAAGCACTCATAATGATTGTTAGACTATATGGTGAGTAGTTACTGAATTAGGTAGCGCCATATTATCATCATCAATTTGAATTATATGAATTATTCAATTGGTTCTGTTCCTTGTTTTGTTCAAAAAATAACGTTGCTTTGCACGTAAAGACGTGCGACGGTTTGACAAGTAAAACCATCGAACAATCATCTGATACTCCAAGTCTGGAGTTTCAACGTTATAAGTGTACACACAGAGAGGAGGAGTACTATATTCCTCAGGGCGATCCATATTGTCGTCGTCCCACAGAGGCTGGTCCACATTAAGTTACCTTTGCTCTTGGTTTTTTGATCTCCTATGAGTCGTCTACCTTTTGATGGGTGGCCTCTTTTTTGTTATTTTAGGAAAATATGACTTGAAGTATTAAAGTTACAGTTACACAATCAATAATTTTGGTTACATTTATTTATAGTGCTTGATAGGGTGGGGTAGAGATTTAAACTTCACATATCTTAGATAACTCTCTTATCTCTAACACAATCTGGTTCCAATCTCGTCCTACCCATGCAACAAGATTGTTTATAAGTAAAAAGATTTTTGATTTTGTCTTTTTACAAAGAAAGTTAAATAAATTTCAACTAACTGGCAAAAACTAGTTTTTTTTGGTATATTCTATTCATATTGCATATTGTCGGTGTAGTTCAATGGTAGAACGAAGGACTCATAAGCCTTAGACAATGGTTCAATTCCATTCACCGACACATTTTGATTTTATACAAAATTATGTATAATAGTCTGTATTGCGGTCGTAGCTCAATTGGTTAGAGCACTCCCCTGTCACGGGAGAGGTTGCGGGTTCGAGTCCCGTCGACCGCGCAGAGTTTTAGTCTAGTAAACAAGCCATGGAAATGTGGTATAATTTTATATTATAAATTAACACCATCACTTTAATGTCTACTACTTTTTTGGCTCAGGCGATTGGGATTTTATTTATTATTATTGGCCTATCTTTATCTATTGAAAGGAAAATGGTAATGGGTGTTTTTAAAGATATTTTTAAACATAGAGCTCTTAGTTATATGTGGGGGATTATTACTTTGATAATTTCTACTCTTATGATACTTGAACACAATATCTGGAGCGGTATTACAGAAATTTCAGTCACAATTCTTGGATGGTATCTTTTCTTAGAAGCTTTGGTTTATGTATTTATTCCACAAAAACAACTTTCAATTTTACTTAAGTATTTGCATAAAAAAGCTGTTTACTATTCTTTATCAATCATCTTTATTTTATTTGGCATGTATTTTTTTATTTGCGGATTTATTTTTAATTAGTTTTTAATTAGATGGCGCAATATAGTGGTATGAATAGTTTATGATATAATTGTCATTGTAGAATTATTAATTAATATATTTTTATGGTTAATGCAAAATTATTGGAATATGTGAAGGCACAATTAGCTCAAGGTTTAAGTAAGGACACTATCAAACAAAATTTAAATTCTGCAGGGGGTTGGGAATTGTCAGATATTGAAGAGACTTTTTCATCTTTAGATACAAATCCTGTTCCTGTAAAATATGCTGGTTTCTGGATTAGATTTGTTGCTTACATTGTCGATTCTGTGATTGTTGGAATAAGCTTTTTGATTATTCAAATACCACTTTCTACGTTCCATATTGTTTCATTTGCTGATCAAAGTGGTCTTAACAGATTTCCAGGTCAACAGATTCCATCAATGCCTGTTTCTCAGATTATTCTCAATATCGTCATGATGTTTGCCGGATTTGTATATTATATTTGGTTGACTCATTCAAAGGGGGCTACTTTAGGTAAAATGCTTGTTGGTATAACTGTAAAATCTGAAGATTTACAGAAACTTTCATTAGGCAATATTATATTGCGTGAGACTGTAGGAAAAATAATTTCAGGTATAACATTCTTGATTGGATATATTATGGCTGGTTTTACAGAAAAGAAACAAGGTCTTCATGATAAAATTGCTCAAAGTGTTGTTGTGTATAAAGATCCAACAAATATTAATAAAAAGAGAATTATTTTAGTATCAATTGTTGCATTTGCAATACCAGTTTTGGCTCTAATTGGAATTATATCTAGTATTGTGTTGGTATCATTGAATATTGCAAGACAAAAGGGTGTAGATATGCGAACAAATTATAGTGCAACAAATCAAGATTTAACTGGTACAAGTAGTGAGATTGTTAAATAATTGGTTATTTGCAAAACTAAATAAAGAAATAACAAGTAAATTTTGAGTTTGTGGTATAATTTACTTGTTTTGGTGTATAATCTTGTTTTTTATGTAGTTTTGCTTGCCGTTGTAGCTCAGTTGGTAGAGCACGTCATTGGTAATGACGAGGTCTCCGGTTCAATCCCGGACAACGGCTCTGGTCTTAAAATAATCATATTTAATTATTAATTATTTCAAATAGTCTATGAAAAAATCATTATTCGGTAAAAGTATTTTTATAGCAATAATGGAAACATTTGCAGCTTCATCATTTATTGTGATGGCTGTTTTTGTCTCGGCATTTATTTTAAATCTTATTTTTACTATTAATTATAATAAACAGGGCATAAATGATGTTTCCGTTAATTCCTCTAGAAGTCTTGGTGAAAATACAGCATTGACTTCTTTTGCAAATAAAATACCGCTTGTACAAAGTGTTAAAGATTTTTTTATGTCAAAAATATGAACATAAATATGTTTGACTTCTTTACATAAAACTATATAATAATTATATGAGTAATAAATATTCACAATCTATTAAGATACTTCGTATTAAGCGTGGTTTTTCACAGTCAGAATTAGCCATAAAACTATGCATGTCTAGGCCATCATATATTGCAATAGAACAGGGAAAGAGGGAATTATCACTTTCTGAAGCTGAAAAACTTTCTGATATTTTTGGTGTTTCTCTTTTAGAGATGGAAAGTGGTATATCTGCTAATTACGAAAAATACAAACAAATGATTATTGCATATATTCGGAATGCAGGATCAAAAAAAGATGGTTGTATTACAAAAACAAAACTTGCTAAACTCGTATATCTGGCAGACTTTGCTTGGTTCTATAATCATCTTAAAAGTATGAGTGGTATGCAATACCGAAAAATCCAGTACGGCCCAGTTCCAGATTCTTATTTTCGTGCCATAGATGAATTATTTGAAAACGGCATGATTAAAATTTCTCCTACAGAAGATGGCGCGATACTCATTTCACAAACAAGAAATGGTGCAAAAATTGCTTTGTCAGAAATAAATAAAGACGAGGAAAAGCTTATAAAGAATATTTCAGATAAGTGGAAAAGCAAAAATACTCAAGAAATAGTTGCGTTTACTCACAATCAACTTCCATACGCCATTTGTTCAGATAACGAAATTATTCCATACGAATTAATAACCCAAGAAAATCCAGGAGATGTCTATTAAGTATTGCTGAGGAAATTACCAATAGAAATGTTGATATAGTAATTTGTAAAACAGAGTTTAAGATTTCAGGAACACAGGAATCAAGGCATGGATCAGGAAATAGATGTATTGTCGCTAAACACAAATATACAAATAAAATATATGTTTTGATTGTATATCACAAAAATGATTTAGGAGGAGGAAGTGAAACTGTAAACTGGAAAAATATGATTAGATTTAATTATCCAGAATATAGCAGTATGTTTTAGTGATTGACTAACCTCACATACATCTTGCACTCATTAATTGAATGGGCGCAAAATGAAAATACAATCAAAATATGGAGGAATTCAGGGGTTTGTCACAGTATACAATCGTGCTGTAAGGTATCGGTATGTGACTACCAAGGCACTTGAGAGGTACAAGATATTAATACACTGGAGCAAATATGGACTTGAATCAACAATGGATGCTTTCGGTAAATCCAGAAGGACTCTGTTCTACTGGAAGAAACTTCTAGACGAAGGAGGAGGTAAACCAGAAGCCTTAAATCCAAAGAACAAAGTTCCAAAACAAAAGAGAAAAAGAATATGGGATTTTAGAATACTCGAAGAGATCAGAAGGCTTCGTGGCGCGGAGGTACATCCTAATCTTGGAGCCCCAAAACTGTATCCTTTGCTTCATTGTGCCTTCAAGAACAAGTTGACTCCGCTTGATGTATTAACCAGATCAGATTACTATGTATCTAAATTACCAGCAGAGTGCAAAAATGGGTGGGGTTATTCAATACATTGACTTTGTCGCCAGTATAGTATATATTTAAGAGGTCATTAGAAAACGCCGGCCTGTACGGCGTTTTCCTTTACCTAAATATCCTTTTTTATTCTCATCTTCCAATCATTGATATCCTTAAAGAAAATTGATTTGCATATTTACTCTTGTAAATATATAATATAGGGGTGTGAGTACTAATAAAGCTTCGGCTTAGATTGTTAGTATTTTCAATAGAATGTCTACATAAGGTCCTGCCTCGGCAGGATTTTGTGTTTTGTGTTTTGTGTTTTGTGTTCTTGTTTTTATGAGTTTATTGCGCTTCCTGTTTTATGGACTAATAATATATCCTCGTCCTGCGACGTTTTTAATTATTTCATTTTTATCTTCTATACGTGTGCTAATTTTCCTTCGGATATTTGCAATATGTGCTTCAACTGTATTTGAAAAGGGATCAACATTAGCACTCCATACATGCTCCATTATCATTCCTCTTGAAAGAATCATGCCTTTATTTCTAACTATAAATTCTAATACATCGTATTCTGTTCTTGTTAGATATATACTTTTTTCTGCTTTATGTACCGTTTGCTTTTTTGTGTCGATAACTATATCTCCACTCGTTATCAGTGAGCTTTCAACTAATTTTGGTCTACGCATTACTACTTTTATTCGTGCGTTAAGCTCTTCTAGAGAAAATGGCTTGGTAATATAGTCATCTGCACCAGCGTCTAGACATAAAACTTTGTTTTTTATGTTTTGATTTGAGCTCAAAAACATGACTGCGGCCTTTGAATCTGATGATTTGATCTCTTTACACACCAATAATCCATTTTTAACGGGTAAATTGAAGTCAACAATTACTATGTCATAAGTATTTGTCCTTGCCATAAATGATCCTGTTTCGCCGTCACGAGCAATATCAACCACATAAGAGTTGTTTAAAAGGCTACCTTTAATATATTCTATTGTTTTTTCTTCGTCTTCTATTATTAGTATTTTCATATTATGTTGTGGTACAATATTTTATGTATAATATAACATATTTAATGTAATGGAAAACAAAACACAACATTATTTTTTCTTAGTAATTTTGGTAAGCGTAATCGTGCTTACGGTTTTTATATTTTATCCATATTTGACATCATTGCTTTTAGCTTTGGTCTTTTCGGTAACCTTTAGACCATTGCATAGATGGGTTTCTAGGATTTTTTCAAAAGGAAATCAAGAAAATTCTTTTTCAACATTTATTACTTTAATTATTGTTGCTGCTTTGGTTATTACTCCTCTTATTTTTATCGGTAGACAGATTTATACTGAAAGTTCAAATCTATATTTTAGCCTTACAGATGAAGGGCAAAGATCTCATATTATTAATACATTAAATACTTTGTCTAAGGCTGTTTCTGAAAGATTTTTCAATGCTTTCCCAGCTTATGATTTTAGTTCATTAAATGTAACCACATATATTCAAAATTTCTTGGAATGGTCTTTTGCCAATCTTGACACTATATTTTCTAGTGTTACAAAACTCGCTTTTCAAATTTTCATAATGCTTTTTGCATTATTCTATTTACTTCGCGATGGAAGCAAATTAAAAAAGGCTTTGATAGCTATAAGTCCACTCATAGATTCATATGATGAAAAAATTATTTCAAAAGTAAAGCAAGCTATTAGATCTGTGGTCACTGGTTCTTTGGTGGTTAGTATTATACAAGGAATTTTGACTGGATTAGGATTTTATTTCTTCGGTGTGCCAAATCCTGCCTTATGGGGAAGTTTCGCTGTGGTGGCTGCTCTTATACCTGGATTTGGAACTTCGCTAGTGCTTATTCCTGGAATTATTTATTTATTTTTAGAGAGTACACAACTTCATGCATTTGGTTTATTGACTTGGGGAGTGCTTGCTGTTGGTCTTATAGACAATTATTTAGCACCTGTGCTTATGAATAGAGGTATGCAAATTCATCCTTTCATCATACTGTTGTCAGTTATGGGAGGTTTAGCATTCTTTGGTCCTATCGGCTTTATAGCTGGACCGCTTGTTGTGGCTTTACTTTCAGCACTATTTGAAATTTACAAGCTGTCTAGATAATGTTACAGTGCATATATCGTGGCATTTGTTGATGAATTACAATTTCATATAAAGGCAGGAAACGGCGGAAGCGGGGTTGTTCGTTGGCGTCATGAAAGAGGAAAAGAATTCTCTGGCGCGGCTGGTGGCAACGGTGGAAAGGGTGGTGACGTATATGTACGCGCTATTCGTGACCTTGGTATTTTGGCTAATTATAGAAATACAAAATCATTCGAAGCTTTTAAAGGCGAAGATGGCATGAGAAATAGCATGCATGGTGGTGATGGCAAGGATTTGATTATTGATTTGCCTATAGGTTCTATAATCACTGATCTTCATACTAAGCGCCAATACAATTTAACTGTTGATGAAGAAAAGATTTTAATATTAAAAGGTGGCAGAGGAGGTTTGGGTAATGAACATTTTAAGGCATCTACAAATGTCACACCGCTTCAGTCTACTCCGGGGACAAAAGGAGAGGAAGCTGATTTTCATATTGAATTGGAATTGGTTGCAGATGCTGGACTTATAGGTTTGCCAAATGCTGGAAAATCTAGCCTATTAAATGCTTTAACAAATGCACGTGCACAAGTCGGAAGTTATGCTTTTACTACGCTAGAACCGAATCTAGGGGCATTGAAGGGCGGTTTTATCTTGGCTGACATACCTGGACTAATAGAAGGCGCATCAGAAGGCAAAGGATTGGGCCACAAATTCCTGCGTCATATAAAGAGGACAAAAATGATTTTACATTTAATCTCACTTGAGAATGAAAATATTATAGAAGTTTACAAAACAATTAGAAATGAACTTATTGAATATGGCCAAGGATTAGATGAAAAGAAAGAAACAATAATATTGACCAAGACTGATACTACCGATCAAAAGAAAATCGAACAGGCTAAGAAAAAGTTAATTAAATACAATAAAGATATTTTATCTGTCACTGTGCTTGACGATGATGATGTAAAAATACTATCAGATAAATTAGTAAAAATGTTGAGAGATTAGACTTTTTTTGCTAAAATAGTTCAAATGGATAACAAATATGTTGCAACTATCGGTTTAGAGATTCATGCAGAGCTTAAAACAGCTTCAAAGATGTTTTGTTCTTGTAAGAATGATCCTGATGAACCTAAACCAAATCAAAATATATGCCCTGTATGTATGGGGCATCCAGGAACTCTTCCTGTGCTAAATAAACAGGCTATTAAACATGTACTCAAAATAGGCTATGCTGTAAACGGCAATATTGCAGACTTTACTGAATGGGATAGAAAGAATTATTTCTACCCTGATATCCCTAAAGGCTATCAAATTAGTCAGTACAAATATCCTCTAGTCTCTGGAGGGGAATTGGCTGGTATAAAACTTACTCGTATTCATTTAGAAGAGGACACAGCACAATCAACTCACGATATTCACAAAAAAAGTTTAATAAACTTCAATCGCTCTGGAGTTCCGCTTATGGAGCTTGTTACTGAACCTGTTATTCATGATGCAGAAACTGCAGTAACTTTTGCTAAAGAATTACAATTACTATTACGTTACGTAGGGGCAGGTGAGGCAAATCTAGAAAAAGGCGAAATGCGTGTAGAAGCAAATATCTCTGTTGCTTCTCCAGAAAATACTCTGGCTCAAAAATTTGGTACAAAAACAGAAGTAAAAAATCTAAACTCTTTTAGAGCAGTTGAAAAAGCTATTGCTTATGAAATCCAAAGACAGTCAAAGCTACTTGAGAGGGGAGAGAAGGTGGTACAAGAAACACGTGGTTGGGATGAAAATTCTGGCACTACGTATTCTCAAAGATTAAAGGAAAGTTCTCATGACTATAGGTATTTTCCAGAGCCTGATATTCCAAAATTAAAGATAAGTGAAATTTCAGAATTCAATAAAGAAAATATTACAAAAGAAACTAAAGAGTTGCCTTGGATAAAAAGGGAACGATTCACCAAAGTTTTTGGTATGACCGAAAAGGAGGTTGCGGTTTTTGTCGAGCAATCTGAAGTCGCTGACTATTATGAAAATGTTGTAAAAGATAATTCAAAAATAATTAAACTTTCTACAAATTATATCCTATCTGATTATTTAGGATTATTAAAAAAGGAGGGCAAAGAAATCAGTAAAATTAGTACTACAATTATTGCTGTAAACTTTTCAAAATTAATGACTATGTTGGAGAATAGGAAACTATCATCTAGAGGTGCAAAGGATACTCTTGCGATCATGATGAATGATAATTCTGATCCAGAAATTCTTGCTGAAAAAAATGGTTTAATACAAAAGAACGATGAAGGAGAAATCAAAAAAATAGTAGAAGAAATTGTAAAAAATAATACAAGTGTTGTAGAAGATTTTAAAAAAGGAAAAGCCCCGGCTCTTCAATTCTTGATTGGACAAGGTATGAAATTAACCAAGGGCTCTGCAAATCCTGAATTATTAAAAAAACTAATCCTTGAGGTGATTAACGCTTAACTTCTTAACTTCGTTTTTTGGACGTCTACGTCCTCCAATTTTGACACCCATCTGTGACAATAGGGCATCTATGTCTTCTTTTGTGTAAACTCGATAGTTGCTTATCGGGTGTCTTCCTGCTGGAAACTTTCCACTGTTATCCCAATTGCGAAGTGTAAGAGCTGAAACCCCCAAAATCTTCGCTGCCTCTTTGATTGTTAAATATTTTTTATCCATATTTTTACTGTTGATATATATTAATAAACCTTGATAGACATTATAACAAGTATAGTAATGTTAGCCAATGTTTTATACACAGTATCAATGTAGTATAAAATCTTTGCATATATATAGTATGCATTGAATTTGCATGCGAATGATCTTTTGTAATCATCTATATTATATTTTTAGTATTATGTTATTTACTTGGCATATATTTTCTGCGCGTGTTTAGATCAATTTTTTAAATAATTCGCTATAACTCAAATTTGAGCCTTGTGTGTATTTTTCTGTAACAATTTATTGTTCAAATTTTTATTTAATTTTTGTATTTTAAATTATTTATATTTTTTAAAAGAAAAATATTTTTTATGGTTTATCCACAGATTTTTGTGATTTTAATTTGCCGAGATGAGTTATAATGTATTTATAAATTTATGAAAGATACTCTTATTTTAGAACACAAAGTTTATATCTCGGCTAGACGAGCTGTTAGTATTTCTGGATACACTGGAGATTACGTTGGACAGCTTTGCCGAGAGGGCAAACTTGATTGTAAAAGAGTTGGTAAGTCTTGGTTCGTCACTGAGGAGTCTTTATTGAATTACAGACTTTCTACAAAGCAAGAATTTTCAGTAGAGGAGAAAGTTAAGACTACTTTAGCATCATCAACTTTGGCATCTACAGTTAGTGACTCCATAATTCTTGATAGACAAAATTTCGTATCTGCAAAAAGAGCTGCTGAAATTTCAGGATACACAAGTGACTATGTTGGACAATTATGCCGACTTGGAAAATTGGAAAGTAGAAGAGTCGGTACATCTTGGTTTGTTTCTGAGAAGTCATTGTTGAATCATTGCATTACTTTAGCCAAGGAATCTGACGAAAAGAAAACTGAAGTTGTTAAAGAGTTAGAGATTGTTAAGGGTGTAGAGGTTGTTAAGGAAGTAGAGTTTGTTAAGGAAATTGAAATTGTTAAGCCTGTGATCGCGACTGTTGCCACACCAGTTGTTGAGAAAATTATTGCACCAAAGAAAGTTGTATTTTCAAATTCACTTACTCAAGGGAATTCTTTAACAGTTTCTATAGCATATTTTTCTAAACTATCTTTATTGTTTGGAATATTGATTGTTCTTATTATCTCAGTTTTCCAACATTTAGCTGTTTCAAATATTTCACAATCAAATCCTTTTGTTACTTCTTCAGTAAATTCTTCTGCAAATGTTATTGATTCAGTAATTTCATTCTTTACAGCTATTCCAAAGTTCGCAATAAGCCTATTTAGTAATGATTCAAGTAAAACAGTTGTTAAAGAAGTGGAAAAACCACCACCCGCCTTCAATGGCATTTCGTTAGCTCCTTCATTCGGTTCAGTTTCAAAAGATGAGATTTTGAAGGAGAGGATAAGAGAGTCGTTTTCAGATGAAGTAGAGGTTAAGCCAGACAAAAGTGGTACAGCAGGAATTATCACTCCGGTATTCAAAAAAACAAAAGGTGACAATTTCGTTTACGTTTTGGTTCCAGTCAACAAGAATAATCAGTAATCGTGCTCAGTTGCTCCTATTAAAACAGAAATTTGAATAGGGACACATGAGCGCGATGCTTATGAAAAAGGTCGAAATATTATCAAGATAAAAAAATATGAAAAATATAATTAAAATACTAAAAACAAGCACAACGGCACTTATTATGCTGGCGTTAATGTTTTTGGTAGTCGAACCAGCAGTGAGTAGTAGTGCTTCTGCATCAAGTCAGTTTACAGTTACACTAAATGTAACAAATGAAATATCCTTTTCTCAAGGACCTTCAAATGTAACTTTGTTGCCAGCACTTGCAGGTATCACTGGAGGTACGGCGAATGGTCAAACACAGGTTCGTGTATTAACCA
>CAIMDI010000026.1 GCA_903839695.1 Candidatus Tayloriibacteriota bacterium
CGCTTTAATACTGAACTTGTAGATTGGTTGCTATGGTACAACACAAAGAGACCACATGAGTCACTTGGCATGGTTTCTCCTTTGAGATATATTGTAATGACATTACCAGCCAAAAAGTCTCATATGTGGTGGACGCGTACACTCTATTGACATTATATAGGTACTAGTGTTAATATCTAATTATTAATCAATTAAAAAGTATGCCAACAATCCAATTTAAGCCAAAACAAGCAACAAAAAGACTTTTATCGGTATTGCCTGAGAGGGCAAAAGAGGTTCTAATTAATAGATACGGTTTGGGTAAGAAAGTAGAGAAAATGACTTTGGATTCTATTGGTAAACTTTATGGCATAACTCGTGAAAGAGTTCGCCAAATTGAAAACTACGCTTTAGCAAACATCAGAAAGTCTGATGCATACAAAACAGAAAAAAATACTTTTGCAGAAATTGAAGACTTATTGCATTCTTTGGGTGGTATTGTTGTTGAAGATGATTTTCTTGGCCATTTAGCTAAGGACAAATCTTTACAAAATCATATACATTTTATATTAGTTATTGGTGATATATTTAAGAAAAGAAAGGAAGATAATGAATTCAAACATCGTTGGCATGTAAATGAAGATTTGGCAAAAAATGTAGAATCTTCATTGAGAAAACTTTATACTGGACTTTCAGATCAAGATTTACTTTTGGAATCAGAAATTGTAAATAAATTCTTAGAACATCTAGAAGACGTATCTGAGAAATACAAAAATCAAGAGATAGTAAAGAGATGGTTGTCTATTTCAAAAATGGTAGGTAAAAATGCTATGGGAGAATGGGGTGTAGCCAGTTCATCAAATGTTAAGACTAAAGGTATGAGAGATTACGCTTTTCTTGTAATAAGAAAACATGGTTCACCTATACACTTCAAGGAAGTGGCTCAACAAATAACTCAAATTTTCAAGAAAAAGGCTCATGTTGCGACAACACACAATGAATTGATAAAGGATAAAAGATTTGTTTTGGTAGGAAGAGGACTTTATGCTTTACGTGAATGGGGATATATGGCCGGTGTAGTAAAGGACGTAATAAAAAGCATTATTGAAAAATATGGTCCACTTACAAAGGATGAGATTATAGAAAAGGTATTGAAAGAAAGATATGTAAAAGACAATACCATTATGGTAAATTTACAAAATCAAAAGTATTTTAAGAAAGATAAAGACAATAAATACCATCTATTAGATTCAAAAGTAGAAATGGTTTAAAAGAAAAAAGCCCAGCCAAATTTTATCAAGTGTTGGGCTTTTTTCTTTTGCATAATCTCTGATATAATAATAGAGCATGACAAATCTCGTTGATATTTTTAAATTAGTATATGATCAACTAAATCAAGAAGTGCTGGTTACTGTTTTGCAATTACTGATTTCGGCATCACCATTGATTCTAGTTGTAATATTGTGGATAATATTTTGGCCATTGTGGGTAAATTACGTGAGGTCTGAAGCTATATATAAAGAAAAAACTGTTTTACTTGAAATTAAGCTACCAAAGGAAACAGTAAAATCTCCTATGGCAATGGAACTTTTTCTTACAGCATTAAATCAATGGGGCGGTGAAGGAAATGCCTTTGATAAATATTGGAAAGGTGGAATTAGAGCATGGTTTTCTTTGGAAATGGTTTCTGTTGAGGGACAAGTACATTTTTATATATGGACTCGAGCTGCACAAAAAAACTTTACTCAATCTAGTCTTTACGCTCAGTTTCCAGGAATAGAAATTCATGAAGCACCTGATTATGCAAAATCTGTTCATTTTGATCCAAAGGAGACAAAAATATGGTTATCAACAATGAAATTATTAAAACCTGATCCATATCCTATTAAAACTTATGTTGATTATGGATTGGACAAGGACCCAAAGGAGGAATACAAGGTTGATCCACTCGCACCACTTATTGAATATCTTGGTAGTGTTGGATATAATCAACAAGTTTGGATTCAAATATTAATACGTGCCCATAAAAAGGAGCAGAGGAAGGCTGGTACACTTTGGAAATTAACTGATACCTGGAAAGATGAGGCAGTGGCGGAAGTAAATAAAATATTAATGCGCGATAAGGATACAAAGGTAGCTGGAGCTAAAGATGAAGCAACTGGATTTACGAAACTTCCTAGTATTTCTAAGGGAGAGCATGATATTGCTGAGGCTATTGAAAGAAGTGTTACAAAATTACCTTTTGATGTTGGGATAAGAGTAATGTATATTGCGAAAAAAGATTCCTTTGATTCATCAAATAAAGGTGGAATATTGGGTAGTTTTAAACAATTTGGATCTGAGAATCTCAATGCCATTATTCCAGATAAGGATAAGCATCATCAAAAATTCAATTACCCATGGCAAGATTATCAAAATATAAGATATAATAGAGTTGCAAAATTGGGATTAGAGGCATACAAGAGAAGAGCATACTTCCATGAGCCTTTTGTTGAAAAATCATTCGTATTAAATTCCGAAGAGTTAGCCACCATATTCCATTTTCCAGGCCAAGTTGCTGCTGCACCAACTCTTTATCGTGTCCCTTCAAAAAAAGGTCAAGCACCTTCAAATCTTCCTATATAATCCATGTCATTTACTTCAAAGAAATACATAATTAAACTCTGTGTTTTCTTTGCATCGTGCTTAGTTATTTTATCTGTTATCGCCATTAAACCTCCCAAATCATTTCCAAATGATCAATTTGATATAAATATTCCACAAAATAGTTCATTAACTTTTGTTAGTAATTATTTAAATGAAAAGCATGTTATTTCATCACCTTTTTTGTTTAAAGTAATTACGGTTATTTTAGGTGGTAGAAAAGGTGTACACGCCGGTGATTATCGTTTCAATGATGCACAAAATTTAATTGTCGTTGCATCTAGAATAGTTAATGGTGATCAGCAATTACCAAAAATAAAAATTACAATTCCTGAGGGTACAAATGTTGCTGATATGGCTTTTATATTTTTATCTAAGCTATCAAATTTCAATGCTCCAAAATTTGTTCTATTGGCTAGAAGTGATGAAGGATATTTATTTCCAGATACATATTATTTCCTTTCAAACACCAAACCCGAAGAAGTTATAAAAGAAATGAAAGCAAATTTTAATAAAAAAATTGCTGGAATTGACCAGGATATTAAAAAAAGTACAAAATCATTAAAGGATATTATAACAATGGCTTCTATTATTGAGGAAGAGGCGAGAGGTTTTGAGGATAAGAAAATGGTGTCAGGAATATTGTGGCATAGAATAAATGAGGGAATGTTATTGCAAGTTGATCCACCTTTTTATTTTATTACTGGAAAAACCGGAACAGTTACATATGATGACTTAAAAGTTGAGTCACCATACAATACATACAAATATAAAGGTTTACCTAAGGGTCCTATAAGTAATCCTGGAATTGAATCTATAAAAGCCGCTCTAAGTCCTGCAACAACTGACTATTTGTTCTATTTAACAGGCAAGGACGGTGTTATGAGGTATTCTAAAACATATGATGGACATATTAGAAATAAAAATATATATTTGGACTAATGAATAAGTTAAGACAAAAAGTATATGTTGGAATGTCTGGAGGAGTTGATAGCTCTGTTTCTGCTGCGTTGCTCAAAAAAGATGGATTTGATGTTATAGGTGTATTTATAAAAGTATGGCAACCTGACTGGATAAAATGCACATGGAAAGAAGATAGAATAGATGCAATGAGAGTAGCTGCAAAACTGGATATTCCTTTTGTGACTTTAGATTTGGAAAAAGAATACAAAGAGGAAGTAGTTGATTATATGATTAGAGAGTATAAAGCTGGAAATACACCAAATCCAGATGTAATGTGCAATAGACATGTAAAGTTTGGTGGATTCTATAAATGGGCAATGGATCAAGGTGCAGATTTTGTGGCTACCGGTCATTATGCAAGAATAAAAAATGGAAAACTTTTTGCAGGAGCTGATTCAAATAAGGATCAATCATATTTTCTTTGGACACTTACACCAGAACAAATTTCTAGAACACTTTTTCCTGTTGGAAATATAAATAAAACAGAAGTTAGAAAAATAGCCACTAAATTAGGTTTATCTACAGCAGAGAAAAAAGATAGTCAAGGTCTGTGTTTTATAGGTAAAATTGATGTAAAAGATTTTCTATCTCATTATATTGAATATAAAAAAGGAAATGTATTAAATGAAAATAATAATATTATCGGTGAACATTGTGGATCATATTTTTTTACAATAGGGGAAAGGCATGGTTTTACAATTACAAAAAAAACACCAAATGATCAGCCATATTATGTTATCTCAAAAGACATAAACAATAACACCATAACAGTTGCAAATAAGGCTGTTGAGGGCTCTTTACCCAATGCTAAACAAGAAATTGTTCTTAAAGATACAAATTGGAATCAAGGTCAAATATTTACCGGTAAGGCATTGAAGGCTAGATCACGATTTAGAGAAACATTGCAAGACATTATCGTATTAAATGATAATATTATTTCTTTTCTTAAACCACAATATTCACTATCATCTGGACAATCATTAGTGATTTATGATGGTGACGAATGCCTGGGTGGAGGAATTATTATATAAATGTTAGAATCTATTTTATGAATCATCTAATAACAATAACTAAAGCGGATGGAACAAGAGAATTATTTGAAGAAAGTAAACTAATTGATTCCTTAAAAAATGCAGGTGGAAATGAGGAAATTATAGAAAAAATTTTAGAAAAGATTGAGGCTGAGATGAAAGATGGAATGCGTACAAGTGAAATTTATAGTCATGCCTTTGCATTACTTAGAAAACACTCAATGCCAATGGCGATAAAATACTCTTTACGCAGGGCGCTTTCTGAATTGGGACCTGATGGTTTTCCTTTTGAAAAATATGTCGCAAGAATATTCCAATCATGGGGATACGAAACTCTTACCGATCAAACTGTATTGGGAGTTTGCGTGCCACATGAAATAGACGTTGTGGTTTGGAATAAAGAAAAGCTTATGATGGTAGAAGCAAAATTCCACAATGAATTAGGAATTAAATCTGATGTAAAAATCGCATTGTACATGAAGGCTAGATTTGATGATTTAAGAGGAAATATGTTTAATTTTGGTGGGTTTACCAGAAGACTCGATGAAGGTTGGATTATTACCAATACAAAATTTACTGAACAAGCTATTAGATATGGAGAATGCCAAGGTATAAAAATGATTGGATGGAATTATCCAGCAAAGGGAAATCTGCAAGATATTATTGAAGAACATAGACTACATCCTTTTACTTGTTTGTTAACATTGTCAGATTCACATAAAAAAGCCTTGCTTAAAAAAGGCGTGGTTTTGTGTACTGATATATACAACAATCCTCAATATCTAAAAGAAATTGGTATGGGATTAGTAGAGGAAAAAGCTGTTACCGATGAAATAAAAGACGTTTGCGGAATTTAATATAATTTAATTATTGAAAATATGAAAAATAATTTTAAAAATGAATGGGATTTTTCTTTGCTATATTCTTCTATAGACGATGAAAGAATTGATAAAGATATTCAAGAAATTGAGCGTCTCTGTACTATGTTTAATAGTAAATATTCTGTTCTAGATAAAAATAATTTTATAAAACATGAAAATTTAATTATTTCTTTAAAAGACTATTTTCATATTAGATCAAAATTAACCCCTAAACCTATTGTATATTTATCATTGCTACTTCATAAAAATAGTTCAAATATTAAAGCACAAGCATTATTAAATAAGATAATAAGTAGAATTACTAATGCTACAAATAATTTAAATTTTTACATTATAAATCTTGGAAACATTTCTGATTCTGAAAAAGAGAATATCTTAAATAGTGAAATATTATCAAAATATCGTTTTTTCCTTAGAAATGTTTTTTTGGATGCAAAGCACAATCTTTCTGAAGCAGAAGAGAGAATAATGAGTTTGAAAAATCTTCCTGCCTCTGAAATGTGGGATAGTGGACATGATAAAATCCTTAGTTCAGTTATGATTAAATGGAAGGGTAAAGAAATACCATTAGCTCAAGCAAATAGCCTTATAGCAGATTCAAGTAAAAATGATAGGTACAAATTGGCAAAACTTATTACTATTGAACTTAAGAAATTATCTGTATTTTCTGAAGCTGAAATGAATGCGCTTGTCACAAATGCAAAGATTAATGATGAATTGAGAAAATATACTAAACCATACGAAGCTACTGTTGATGGTTATAATAATGATTTGGCTACAGTGGAGAAACTTGTAGAAATAGTTTCAAATAATTTTTCAATTGCACATAGATTTCATAAAATCAAAGCTAAATTATTAAAGCTAAAGGTATTAAAATATTCGGATAGAAATGCTAAATATGCAAATATTGATGGTAATTATTCTTTTAATAATTCAATAAAATCATTAATTAAAGTATTTGGTAATTTTGATAAAAAATATTCTGATATTTTAAAGAAATATTTAGAAAACGGTCAAATAGATGTATATCCAAAGAAAGGAAAAACTGGAGGTGCGTATTGTTGGGGAACTTTTGAGAATCCTACTTTCGTATTATTAAATCATGTAAATAGTTTACATGATTATTCTACAATTGCTCATGAAATGGGACATGCATTTCACACAGAGCTGTCCAAAGATCAAGGTCCTGTATATTCATCATATTCAACATCACTTGCGGAAACAGCTAGTACATTTTTTGAATCATTAGCGTTTGAAAGTATTATAGAAACCTTGCCTGATAAACAAAAAATTATTGCATTACACAATCAGATTAATGATGATATATCTACAATATTCAGACAAATAGCTTGTTTCAATCTTGAAAAAGATATTCACAATCATGTTAGAGAAAATGGATATGTTTCTAAAGAAGAGCTTGCAGATTTGCATAATAAAAATATGAAAGCATATCTTGGTTCTGCATTTAAACTAGAACATGATGACGGATATTTTTTTGTTCAATGGGGACATTTGAGAAGATTTTTTTACGTATACACTTATGCTTATGGTCAACTTGTCAGCAGTGCATTATTGAGAAGATATAAACAAGATAAAAGTTTTATTGTTTCTATAGAAAAGTTCTTGATGGCAGGAG
Source organism: Candidatus Tayloriibacteriota bacterium (assembly GCA_903839695.1). Taxonomy (GTDB): domain Bacteria; phylum Patescibacteriota; class Minisyncoccia; order Phycocordibacterales; family PALSA-1337; genus CAIOGI01. Next base: position 7,134 of record CAIMDI010000026.1, read on the forward strand.
GAAAAGATACACCAGAAAATATTTTAAAGAATATTGGAATAGATGTGACAACGGGTGAACTTTTCCAAGAGGGAATTGAGGAAATTCTGCAAAAAATCATTAAATTGGAGAAACTCGTTGGTATGTAGCAACGTGATATAGGGTATTGACAAATATATACTTAATGTGCTATGGTATCAACTGAGGATATTTCGAGTGGCTAAGTGGTCATCGAGATATGTAGTAAACAAAGGCTATAATTAGCCAAAATTGGAAAGTACATTAAGAAGATGAAAAGTATTATCAATGTTAGTTTGTTGGTGGTCGCGGTACTGTTTGTGACTATGTCAGTCTTCGCGCAAAACACTAATGTGGTCCCGAGCCCGAGGCCGCATCTGAGCATCAAGCTAGAGGCAAGGGTTCAGTTCCTTACTGTACCTGGAAAGTTCCAGATGGTATACGGAACCACGTCAGCAACACCACCACTTATTTGGCGGAAAGTTGGTGTAGCAATGGAAGGCCCGGCAGGTTTGTCTGGGATATCTGTACCACTTCTGCCAAAGGAAAACTTCCGGACAGAAGATTTTCTACCGGTGATCATTACGGATGCGGTCCTGAAAAAGGGCGGCACCAGTACAAACCCACTTGGTACGTGGACGCAGTACATCCTAACATTCAATATTAGGGTGGCAAGTGGAGCAGAAGCTGTTTACATTGAAAAAAATAGTCTTTCCTCCCTATCGCAATCAAGTGGATTGCGGTGGGTCGGTTTCAGTAGAATTTTCCCTATGGAGGCCGTTGTAACGGACTACATCAAGGTCCATGCGGGAGAGTGCGCAACATTCGAGTACGTATTTAACCAAAAACACTCGACTGCCACTGAGCCAGACAGAGTCTTTGCAGTAAATTATGGGACACGGGATAACCCATGTTCTGGGCAGTATTCAATAACATACGGACTGGAAAACGTCATTATCTATCCTCAGCGCGATTAGCGCTCAGGAAAAAATTTCAAAATAGCCGGTAACTTAACTGTTACCGGCTGTCCTTTTTATATAATCATACATAGATGAAAATATGTCGACGTTATGTTAAACTCTTTTTATGAAATCATCAGAAATTAGATCAAAGTTTTTAAATTTTTTTAAGAAAAGGGAACACGCTATTATTCCTTCTGCATCACTAATTACTCCTGACAATAAAGGTGTTACAAATTCTACACTTTTCAACACAGCAGGTATGCAACCACTAATCCCATTTCTTTTGGGAGAAGAGCATCCTCAAGGAAAACGTCTTGCTGATGTACAAAAATGCCTCAGAACAGTGGATTTCGATGATATAGGTGATAATACTCATGCAACATTTTTTGAAATGCTTGGCAATTGGTCTCTTGGAGATTATTTTAAAAAAGAAGCAATAAACTGGAGTTACGAATTTTTAACAGATAAAAATGAAGGGCTTGGCCTTGATCCTTCAAGACTTTATGTAACTGTTTTTGAGGGAGATGATATCGCTCCTAGAGATGAAGAGGCATCAGGTATTTGGAAAGAAATATTTGATAAAAATAATATTGTAGGAAATAGAATATTCTATCTTCCAGCAGACAAAAACTGGTGGCAAGCTGGTGATAATGGTCCATGTGGTCCAGATTCAGAAATGTATTATGATATTTTAAATAAATTTGGCGGAAAAGGACTTTCACATGAAGAGTTTGTAAATGCTGATGATAGTCGCATTGTTGTGGAGGTATGGAATGACGTGTTTATGCAATATGTCAAAGAGAATGGGAAAATAATCGGCAATTTACCTAAACCATCTGTTGATACTGGTGCTGGCTTGGAACGTTTAACAATGACGCTTCAGAATGTTGATAATATTTATGATACAGACATATTTGCTCCTGTCATGAATAAAATAAAGGATTTATCTAAGAATTGGAATTTAAAATCAGCAAGAATAGTGGCTGATCACATTAGATCTTCAACATTTTTAATTGGAGATGGTGTAACACCAAGCAATACAGATAGAGGATATATTTTGCGTAGATTATTGAGAAAAGCTATTGTAAATGCAAATCATCTTCAACTTACGGAATTTTCTTTAAAAGATTTGGTTGATATATATGCAAATACATACAAAGATTCATATCCAAATCTCACAGAAAAAATTGAAATAATAAAAAATGAAATATATTTAGAGGAAGAAAGATTTAGAAAGACATTGGAAAAGGGTTTAAAAGAATTTGAAAAAGGAACAGATGCCTTTGTGTTGTTTTCTAGTTACGGATTTCCTATTGAACTTACTTTGGAATTGGCTAAAGAGAAAGGAATTAAAATAGATATAGAAAAGTTTAATGAAGAGTATAAAAAACATCAAGAATTATCACGTACAGGCGCAGAACAGAAGTTTAAAGGTGGTTTAGCTGATGCAAATGATCCTATGGTTATAAAATACCATACAGCTACACATTTATTGCATCAAGCATTGCACATAGTATTGGGTGAAGGTGTAGGACAAAAAGGTTCAAATATTACACCTGAACGCCTTCGTTTTGATTTCTCTTATGATTCAAAAATGACAGATGAACAAAAAAAGAAAGTTGAAGAAATAGTTAATGAGCAAATAAAAAATTCTTTGCCGGTAAAACAAATACTAATGCCAAGAGCAGATGCAGAAAAAACAGGAGCGAGACATTTTTTTGGTGAAAAATATGGAGATGAAATATCAATATATTATGTTGGGGATAATTTAGAAATAGCATTCTCAAAAGAGTTTTGTGGAGGTCCACATGTCAAAAATACTTCAGAATTAGCTGGTCCAGAAGGGAAGGCTGTGTTTAAAATCCAAAAGGAAGAAGCTTCGTCTCAAGGTGTAAGAAGAATAAAAGCTGTTCTTGTATAAAATAAACATGTTATAATAGTCAACAATGTTTTCATTTTTATCTAAAAAGGAAAAAGAAAAATATTCGCTTATTATCGACATACAGAGTGGACTTGTTCGTGGTGCATTAGTTTCTAAAACTGGTAATGGTTTTCCAATCATAAAACATGTTAAAGAAAAAATAATTCCTAGGAGGATACACACTAACGGTAATTATATTAACAAAATGATGCTACATGCATTATCAATCGTTACTTCAGATATTATTGAAAATTATCAAATAAGCAAAATTGATATTATTCTTTCTTCACCTTGGGTACTTTCTCATTCAAAATCAATAAAAATTAATTTTGAGAATGATACTATAATAACAGATAAAATCATTACACAAATAGTAGATGAAGAAAGGAAAAAACTTGAAAATATTTTTATTACAGGTCACAAAGAAATCCCAAATATAAATAATGATTTAAATTATATTGAACAAAAGGTATTTGATATAAAGTTAAATGGATACGTAGTAAATAATTATATTGGTAAATCAGTTAGATCAATGGAGATTTCTGTGGCTATGACATTGAGTTCTAAAATAATCATTAAAAGAATTAGTGATGTATTACGAAAGATTTCTCATTCCAAAAACTATAAATATCATTCAGGATTGCTATTAAACTATACTGCATTGTTAAAAATGATGCCGGATAAGACAGATTATATATATGTACATTCACATAGTGAATTAACCGATGTTATTCTTGTTAAGAAAGGAATGTGTGCAAATATATCATCTTTTCCTATTGGAACATCAAATCTTACACATAGAATTGCTCATGCTTTTAAGCATAATGATGAAGTTGCAGATTCAATGATAAAGTTATACACAGAAGGAAAACTTGAGGAATCTGAAATGAAGAAAATTACGAAAATTGTTGGGGAATATTCGAATGGTTGGCTAGCCTTATACAAAAAAGTACTTGAATCGTCAATTGAGGTAAACAGTATTCCTAGACTTATATTTTTATCTGCGCATGCAAATGTAAATATACTAAATAATATTATAAAAATGTCTACTACAGAGGATACACATATTATTGATTTTAATTTAGAGAATTTTGATTCAAAAATTACTTTTGAAAAACCAATTGAGATGAATCAGTTGATAAAGATGTATGCACTTGCATTGGATGATATGCTATAATAAAAAAAGTATGGTAACAAAAAAAGTTGTACAAGATATTATCCCTTCATCTAGACGATCTATTAGATTGGTTCCTTTAGCTCGTACAGAAAAAAAAGAAAAAGAAATTGAAAAAAATATCGAATTAGAAAAAGACGAAGATATTCAGAATGAAGAGGAAATAATAGAAAATAAAGTTAAAGAAAAAAAGGTAATAAAAGAAAAAGAGAGAGTAAAAGTTTCTGAAAAAGATAAAAAACCTAGTTCAAAAGGGCGCTTTTCTAAAATTGTAATTTTTGGAATTATTTTAATATCAGTCGCTCTTATCGGCCTGGCTTTGTCTTTATTGTATTCAAAAGCAATAGTTACTGTCACACCAGAAAGGCTTGATTTGAATATTAACGGAAACTTTATTGCTAAAAAAGACTCAAATACCTTTGACTCACTAGGTTATCAGGTCATAACCATATCTGAACAAGCAAATAAAAGTATTCCAGCCACAGACGGTCCATTAGTTCAGACAAAGGCCAAAGGTACAGTTACATTGTTCAACTCATTTAGCTCTACTACACAAAAAATCGTTGCAGGCACTCGTCTTACAAACACTTCTGGTTTGGTTTACAAAACGTTATCAACAGTAACAATACCTGGTAAAAAGATATTGCAAGGGAAAGTTGTTTTTGGAAGTGTGGTGGTGGGTATCATAGCTGAACAAGCTGGTGCCAATTACAATATCAAACCCCTTGATCTTACTGGTGATTTTAAATTCCTTGGATACAAAGGAACAACAAAATACGATGGATTCTTCGGTAGAATAAAAGCTGATATTGTTGGAGGCTTTTCTGGTAATAAAAAAACTATTTCAACTACAGCTCAAACAGATGCAGCCAATGAATTAAAAAAGACTATAGAATCAAAACTTTTGGCAAGAGTTGCAGCAACGATTCCAACTGGATATATGATGTTTGAGAAATCATACACAATTGAATACCAAGACATTGCATCAAGTACTGATCAAAAGAATTTAGCTGATGTAAGCATCAAGGGTATACTGTATGGCGTGATATTTAATTCCAAAACAATGATAGATTTTATTGCTAAAAAACAAATACAAGACAGTCGTTTATTAGACTACAAAATTGACGGTTTAAAGAGTCTTACTTTAAAAATAGTAAACGATAAAGATTTCTCTCCTAAGAAAGGCAATACACTAAGCTTCAACCTTCTCGGTCAAATCAGAATTACAGGTATTATTAATGAAACTGAGCTAAAAACTAAGCTTATTGGCCTTAGAGTTAAGGAAATTGATAATGTAATAAAGACAAATCCTTCAGTAAAATACGCTACTGTGTTACTAACCCCATTCTGGATGAGAAGCTTCCCAAATTCTCCTGAAAAGATTACAATTGACTATAAATAGAACAATATACAGCTGAACACGATAGGGGGTATTGACTTTATTATCGTATATCTGCTAATATGTTACGACGAGCAAATTTGATGGATACAAAAATAATTAACACCGAAAAGCGTAACACTATTAACAATTCATTTGGTATAGTTACTGAAGCATTGCCAAATACGTTGTTTAGAGTAAAGCTTGATGGTAAAGATGATATTGTGCTTGCATATTTGGCCGGAAAAATGAGAATGCATAGAATAAGGGTTCTCATAGGTGATAAAGTTGAGCTCGCTCTAGACTCTTATGGAGGCAGGGCTCGCATTATAAAAAGGTTTTAATTTTTTATATTTAAAATATTTAAGCATGAAAGTAAAAGCTTCAGTAAAGAAAATTTGTGCAAAATGCAGTGTAGTCCGAAGAAAGGGCTATGTTTTCGTAATATGCAAATCTAACCCACGTCATAAACAAAGACAAGGATAATTAATTAAATATATGAGAATACTAGGTATTACAATTCCAGATGCTAAGCGACTTGAGATTTCACTAACAACACTTTATGGTATTGGTAGATCTCGAGCTCTTTTTATTTTAAAAGAAGCAAAAATCGATCCAGCCACAAAAGCTAAAGATTTAAGTGTTGAACAAGAGAACAGTATAAGAAAGATTATTGAAACATTAAAGATTGAAGGAGATTTAAAAAGAGAAGTTGCTTCAAACATAAAGAGATTAAAGGACATAAAGACATACAGAGGATCAAGACATGCAAAAAGACTTCCAGCTAGAGGTCAAAGAACAAAGACAAATTCAAGAACAATTAGAGGAAATACTAGAAAGACAATGGGTTCTGGAAGAAAGAAAGAAGAAAAGAAATAATCAGTAAATGAATAAATAATTACAAAAACATGGGAAAAAAAAGAATAGTAACAACTGAAGATAAGAAAACAGATGCAACTCCAAAACAGGCTGCTTCTTCTCGCAAGCATATTGATACTGGAATTCTTTTTGTTCAATCTACCTACAATAACACCAAAGTTCAGCTAGGAGATAAGAATGGAAACATACTTATGTGGTCATCAAGTGGTTCTCTAGGATTTAAGGGAGCAAAAAAGGGAACACCATTTGCAGCTGCAAAGGTAGGCGAAACATTAGCTTTAAAAGCACAGTTACTAGGTCTAAAGGAAATTGATGTTGTTGTTAAGGGTGTTGGATCTGGTCGTGAATCAGCTATAAGAGGTTTTATATCAAAAGGAGTCACCATTTCTTCAATAAAGGATGAGACTCCTGTTCCGTTTAATGGACCTCAGCCTAAAAAGCCACGAAGAGTCTAATACATATTATTATTTATGAAAATAGAAAAACGATACAAAATAGCAAGAAGATTAGGAGCAAATGTATTTGAGAAAACTCAAACACAGAAATTTGCTTTGCGTGCAAATCAAAAATCTCAATTCAGTAAAAAGCCTCGTGCCAAGAGTGATTACGGATTAGGTTTATTGGAAAAGCAAAAGGCAAGATACAGTTACGGAATAACTAGTAAGCAATTTTCAAATTACGTAACAAAGGCTACAGAGAAAAAGGGTAATGCAAGTGATTTACTTGTAACTTTGCTCGAAAGTAGATTTGATAATGTTGCATTACGATCTGGATTTGCTACTACAAGACAAGCTGCTAGACAAATGACATCTCATGGTCATCTTACAATAAACGGCGGTATCGTTACTATTCCATCATATCAAGTTAAGGTCGGAGATGTTATAGGTATCAGAGAAGGAAGTAAGAAGAAAGGTTTGTTTACGAATCTCGACGAGAGACTTAAAACGATTAAGCTTCCAGCATGGTTAAAAATGGATTTTGATAAGAAAGAAATTACTGTTGATGGTATTCCACATATTTTGCATTCAGAGTTACTGTTTAGCCCGGGTGCAGTATTGGAATTTTATAGCCGTTAAAATAATTAGTTAATTTTAATAAAAAATATATGTCAAATCATGCTATTGTAGTTCCGTCAAAACCAAAGGTCATTAGAGAAGATGGCTTTACTGGTACATATGAAATTGATGGTCTTTATCCTGGTTACGGTCATACTTTAGGTAATTCTCTAAGAAGAATTATTCTTTCTTCTCTACCTGGTGCAGCAGTAACACAAGTTAAAATAAAAGGCATAGAGCATGAGTTTTCTTCTATTGATGGTGTAAAAGAAGATGTTATTACAATTCTTTTAAATCTAAAGAAGTTAAGAATTAAGTTAATTACAGATGAGCCTCAAACTATCGTAATAAAGTCAAAAGGCATAAAGAAAATTACTGCTGGAGATGCAGAAATACCTGGACAAGTAGAAATTCTTAATCCTGAATTACATATTGTAGAATTAACTGATAAAAACGCTGAAGTTGATATGGAAATTACTCTTGAAAAAGGTCTTGGATATGTTTCAAAGGACGTATTGAGAAAAGATAGAGTTGATATTGGTATTATATCTCTTGATGCAACTTTCACACCTATTAAAAAGGCAAATTACGAAGTTGAAAATATGCGTGTGGGTGACAGAACAGATTTCAATCGTCTTCGTATTACTATAGAAACAGACGGAACCATAACTCCTAAGCAAGCTCTTGAAGAATCTATTACTCTTATGATTCATCAATTAAAGGCAATTGTTGGTTTCAAGGAAGAGGAAGTTTCTATTATTGAGAAATTTGAAAAGAGTAAAGAATCTTCTTCTGAAGATGATGAAGTAAAGCCTGAACTAGACGTAGAGTTCTTGAAAACAAGAATTGACGCTATTGGACTTTCTCCTAGAACTGTTAAGGCACTTTCAAATGCAAATATTCGTACGGTTGGAGGATTAGCCCGAAAGAAAGAAGTAGATATCCTAGATGTCGAGGGATTGGGAGGAAAAGGTATTCAAGAAATAAAGAAAATTCTTTCAAATTACGGCATTACGCTAAAATAATTAAAATAACATGCGACACCATTCAGTAACAAGAAAATTTGGATTAAAGAAAGATCAAAGAAACGCTTTGATGCGTTCTCTTGCTAGAAATTTAATTAATGAAAATAAAATTTCAACTACCCTAGCAAAGGCTAAGGAATTAAGACCATATATTGAAAAGTTGGTTACAAAGGCAAAAACTGGTACTCTTGCATCAAGAAGATTGGTTATATCTAAAGTTGGAGGAGTAAAAGAGACCAAAACTCTCTTTGATACTATCGCTCCAAAGTACAAGGAAAGAAATGGAGGATATACTAGAATTATAAAAACTACACGCCGAGCGCTTGACGCAGCACCTATGGCCGTGATTGAATTCGTATAAAATAATTAACATGATTCATACTATAGACGCACAAGATAAAAAGATAGGAAGGGTTGCTAGCGAAGCGGCTACTTTCCTTATGGGTAAAAGAACTACAGCATTTGTTAGAAATAAAGTTTCTGATGTAAAAGTAAATATCATAAACACATCGAAGGCTAATATTGATATAAAGAAGAAGGATGATAAGGAATACGTTACCTTCACAGGCTTTAGAGGTGGTATTTATACTGAAAAGCTTTCTAGCCTTATCGCTAGAAAAGGTTTCAAGGAAGTATTTGAAAGAGCTGTATACAGAATGTTGCCTTCAAACAGTCTCAGAAAACAAATAATGAAAAATTTAACAATTACTGAATAATATGATTAAAAATAACGAAGAAAAATACATAGAGACTGTTGGACGAAGAAAGACCGCTATTGCTCGTGTTCGTATAACACCTGCAGAAAAAATGTCTTATGATATAAATGGTAAGTCCATAAAAGAGTATTTCCCAACAAAGGAATTACAAATGACTGCAGAAGAAGCATTTACAACATCAAAACTTTCTACAATCAAATTTAAAATAACAGCTTTAATTAAAGGAGGAGGTATTAGTGGACAAGCTGAGGCATTTAGACACGGAGTATCAAGAGCAATAATCGAATACGATAAGGAATTAAGAGGAATAATGAAAAAGGCTGGATTGCTAAAGCGTGATCCTAGAGCAAAGGAAAGACGAAAATTCGGTTTAAAGAAAGCAAGAAAGTCACCTCAGTGGTCAAAGAGATAATTACAAAAAGAAAGATACCGGCACTTGCCGGATTTTTCTTATATAGTTATACTATAAAATAAATATATGAGTAATGATAATAACAATATAAATAATGACGATGTAACTATCGAAACTGAAATCGACAAAGAAGTTGATGAAATTGTCGAAGAAGAAACAGAACACGATATTATAAAAAACCTCAGAGAAAAGCTAAAAAAAGCTGTAGAGGAAAAGCAAGAGTATTTAAATAGTTGGCAAAAAGATAAGGCTGAGTTTGTAAATGCACGCCGTAGAGATCAAGAATCTCAAAAAGATTTTGCACGCTTTTCAAATGAAAGTTTAATTTCTGAACTTATTCCTGTTCTTGATAGTTTCAATATGGCAATGGGCAATAAAGAGGTATGGGAGAAAGCAGATAAGAATTGGAGAATTGGTGTTGAATATATCGCTAATCAATTAAAAAAAGTTCTTGCAGATTTTGGATTAAAAGAAATAGATCCTATTGGTGAAAAATTTGACCCCATGAGAGATGAGGCAATAGAGCATGAAATAGTTACAGATGAAAGTAAAAATCATGTTGTTACATTTGTAATACAAAAAGGTTATGAATTAAACGGTAAAGTATTAAAGGCCCCTAAGGTTAAGGTTGGTGATTTTAAGAAATAAAGGGACTGTAGTTATTTCTAACTACAGTCTTGATCTGTGGAATGCATCGAGAGAATTTTCCATTTTAATACTCGAAGTTTCCTGATTCTAACAGTTGCTCGCAACCACATTTTTGGCAGCGAATGAACTTGATTGTTTCCATCCGATTAGGACGATTAATACTTTCTCGATGCACAAAGTTGAAAATGCTTCGGCACTCGACACATTTCCCTCCCCAGTACCTCTTTAACAAGGCGACAATGAGGATTACCGTAACTGCTACGATTGCAATCTTCATGCTTATAAATTACCTTAATATATAAAAACAGTCAATTAAAATAACTTGAAATTACTTAAAAAACAGATATAATAGATTTGTGTTAAAAAGTGGAAATAAACAATTAAACAGTGTATTTGAAAGAATCATTCAGGATAAGAATGGACTTTTATTGCGTGTGCGTTTTACAGTTGTTGAAGTAAATGGCAAATTTCAAGCCCAGATCATTTCCGCTATTCCATTCGTAAATCCTACAGAAAATGTTGTTTGTTTACCATGCATCAAAGAAAGTAAAATTGTAATCGAAAATATTTCTGTAGTTTTTGAATCAATACTTTCACCTTACTTTTCTCTTGAATTTTTTATGAGTCAACCAACTAGGGCTCCTGCTTTTAGATAATATTTTGTTTATTAACATTAATATTTAATCTAAAAAACTATGTCCAAAATTATAGGAATTGACCTAGGTACTACCAACTCAGCCGTCGCAGTGATGGAAGCTGGTACACCTAAAATATTAGAAAACGCAGAAGGTGCTAGAACTACACCGTCCATTATTGCCTTATCAAAAACAGGCGACAGAATGGTAGGTTTACTAGCCAAGAGACAAGGAGTTACAAATCCAAAAAATACTATTTATCAGATAAAAAGATTTATTGGTCACAACTTCGATGATCCAGCAGTACAAAAGGATAGAGCTTCTGTTCCTTTTGAAATGCAAAAATCTGCTTCTGGTGGTATAGAAGTTAAAATGGGTGATAAGTGGTATAGACCTGAAGAAATTTCTGCGATGATAATTGGAAAACTAAAGGCTGATGCGGAATCACGACTTGGTGAACCAGTTACAGAGGCAGTTATTACTGTGCCCGCATACTTTAACGATGCACAAAGACAAGCTACAAAGGATGCAGGAAAGATAGCTGGATTAGATGTAAAGAGAATTATAAATGAACCTACTGCAGCTGCTCTTGCTTACGGATTTGATAAAAAGAAAGATGAGAAAATAGTAGTATTCGACTTTGGTGGAGGTACATTTGATATTTCAGTGTTGGAAGTCGGAGATGATGTTGTAGAGGTAAAATCAACAGATGGAGATGCTCACTTAGGTGGTAAGGATATTGATCAAAAAATTATCAATTGGCTTGCAGATGAATTTAAGAAGCAAGAGGGAATAGATGTAAGAAAAGATGCATTAGCACTACAAAGATTGGATGAAGCTGCAGAAAAAGCAAAAATTGAGCTTTCAACAGCAGTGCAAACTGAAATAAATATTCCATTCTTAACATCAGGAGCTGATGGTCCAAAACATTTACTTATTACTATGACACGTTCAAAATTGGAGGAACTCACAAAGGAGTTTATTGATCGTGCAATGGAAATAACAAAAAGGGCTATGGACGCTTCTCCATTCAAAATTGCAGATATAAATGAAATAGTTTTGGTTGGAGGACAGACTCGCATGCCAGCTATGCAAAAAGCTGTTAAGGATTTCTTCGGAAAGGAATTGCACTTGGGTGTAAATCCTGACGAGGTGGTTGCGGTAGGTGCTGCTATTCAAGGAGGAATTTTGGCAGGAGATGTAAAAGGTGTACTTTTACTAGACGTTACACCACTTTCACTTGGAATTGAGACAATGGGAGGAGTAGCTACAAAACTCATTGAGAAGAACACCACTATACCTACTCAGAAGTCCCAAATCTTCTCTACAGCAGCTGATAATCAAACATCTGTGGAAATTCACATTACTCAAGGAGAAAGACCGCTATCAGCAGATAACAAGTCTTTGGGAAGATTTATACTAGATGGTATTGCCCCAGCACCTAGAGGTATGCCACAAGTAGAAGTTACTTTTGACTTAGATGCAAACGGTATACTTTCTGTTACTGCAAAGGATAAAACAACGGGAAAAACTAACAGTATAAAAATTACTGCAAGTTCAGGACTTTCAAAAGAAGAGGTAGAGAAAATGAAAAAAGAAGCAGAGTTGCATTCAGTTGAAGATGCAAAGAAAAAAGAAATGATTGAAGCCAAGAACATGGCTGAACAATTAATTTACACTTCTGAAAAATCATTAAAAGATGCAGGAGATAAAGTTCCAGCAGATCTTAGAAAGTCTATAGAAGATAAAATTGCTGATGTTAAAACTTCAAAAGAAGGATCAGATCCAGCTTTGCTAAAGAAGTCTACAGAAACGCTTTCGTCTGAGCTTTCAAAGATAGGGGAAATGCTATCTAAAGCACAAGCAGAAGCTGCACAACAAACACCTCCAGCAGGTGGAGCAACAGGACCTTCTGATGAGCAAAAAGGAGCAGAAGGTGAGGTAAAGGATGCGGAGTTTAAGGAGAAGAAATAGATATATATATTCCGCGAGAAACCCCGCCAATAGGCGGGGTTTCTTTTTGTATTAAAATACTTATATTATCTTATTATTGCTATCAATATATATTTTCTTATCATTCCATAATAAAGATGGCTTTGGATTGAATCAAAAAATTTTGTGTTGTAAATATAAAAGAAGAAGCCGGCATCCCGAAATGGGTACCGGCCTCAATGTTTAGATTCGATACTAGATAATTTCGTGTGCCAGACCCAGTTCCAACACTTGCTTCGGGTAAATGTATGATTCACTAGCCATTAGTTCTTTAACACGCTCCACATTAAGTTTTCCACATGTTTTTTCCGCAATGAACTCAGCATACCATTCTTGGTCAACCCCGATGCTCTCTTGCTTCGTGGAAAAGCCTGTGAATGATAAACGTTGATCAACGCATGGATTAAAACTTGGATCATGTAAAAAAATACCAGTGTGTTCGGTAATCATTCTTTTCTTGCCCGATGCAAAAAGCAAAACAGCCATTGAACCGACACCACCGGATGCAATTGTCGTAAGATTGACCCTGTACAATTTAATCATATCTATGAACATAAACGTCGGATCGCACATGCCGCCGTTGGAGCAAATGACCAGTTTAATTTCTTTGCTCGGGTCATTTTTGTGATGATGTAAAACTAGTGACATTAGTTTAGATATCTTATCGTAATTGATTGCCCCAAAAAATGGTACAATTATACTTTCCTTTCTTTCTTCCATTTTTACTATTGGTTTTTACTCAGGTAACCCAGCTCTTTCTTAGCCGACCTGTGTTGTTTGTTTGAAGAACATTAGAGGAATTATACTAAATTTCCTCATCCTCGTTTGTTCTACTTAAACATATTTAACAGCTATAGTCAACATTTAGTATTGCATTTAACTATATTTTTGCTATAATCACAGCCATGTCAAAAGACTATTACAAAATACTAGGTATTGAAAAAAACGCCTCAAAAGATGACATAAAAAAAGCTTTCCGCAAGCTTGCTCATGAGCATCATCCTGACAAAAATCAAGGAAATGATACTAAATTTAAGGAAATAAACGAGGCATACACAACATTGTCAGATGATCAAAAAAGGCAACAATACGATACATTTGGTTCAGCTGGACCAGGTGGTTTTGGTGGCGGTCAAGGAGGTTTCAATGGATTTAATGGAGGTCAAGGATTTGGTGGTTTTGATTTCTCAGGATTCGCTAGGCAACAAGCACAGGGCGGTAATGGTCAATCATTTGAATTTGATTTGGGAGATTTGTTCGGAGATTTCTTTGGTGGAGGAAGACGACCTAGAAGAGGTGCAAATATTACTGTTGATGTTCAGCTTTCATTTAAGGAATCAGTATTTGGACTTGAGAAAGAATTAAATATTAATAAAGAAAAAATTGTTGTTACTATTCCATCTGGTATTGAAAATGGTCAAGGATTAAGAGTTCAAGGTAAGGGTGAAGATGGTCCAGGAGGAAAAGGTGATCTAATAGTCCGTATCTGGGTAGAGGATCATTCTGTATTTAGAAAAGAGGGTATGAATTTAGTCATGGAATTAAAATTAAAACTTACCACAGCTTTACTTGGTGCTACAGTAGATTTGGAAACATTAGATGGAAAAATAGAATTAAAAATTCCAGCAGGAACTACTCATAACGAAATACTAAGAGTAAAACAAAAAGGTGTTCCTGATGAAAGAGGTAGACGTGGAGATCTTCTAATAGTCACAAAAGTAGAAATGCCAAGAAAAGTTTCCAAAACCGCACAGAAACTTATTGAAGAATTAAAGAAAGAGGGGCTATAGCCCCCTTTTTCTTTTTCTGATATATTTAATGCATGTCAAAAAAAATATTACTATCAGGTGTCAAACCAACTGGTGCTCCACATATTGGAAATTATTTTGGAGCAATGAAACAAATGGTTGATTTACAAAATAGCGGTAATTATGATTGCTATTTTATGATAGCCGATTATCATGCCCTAAATCTAATTCAAAATGCTGAAACTTTGCGTGATTACAATATAAATTTGGCACTTGATTATATGGCTATTGGCCTTGATCCCAAAAATTCTACTATTTTTAAACAAAGTGATGTTTCAGCTCATACTGAATTGGCTTGGATTTTCGATTCTATAACAACTATGCCTTATCTTATGAGGGCTCATGCTTTTAAAGATGCTGAAGCTAAAGACAAAGAAATTAGTGTAGGTACTTTTAATTACCCAATGCTTATGGCTGCAGATATTCTTCTTTATGATGTAGATACAGTTCCAGTAGGTCAAGATCAGAAACAACACATAGAGTACACTCGTGATACTGCACAAAAATTCAATAATATTTTTGGAGAAACATTTAAACTTCCTGAACCTTTTATTATGAAAGAAGTTTCTGTCGTTTCAGGAACAGATGGACAAAAAATGAGCAAGAGTTACAAAAACACTATTCCACTTTTTGCTAGTCGAGAAGAAATAATAAAGTCTGTGATGAGTATAGTTACAGATTCTGGAGGTGATATACCTGCAAATGTGTATAATATTCACAAATTACTGCGTTCAGAGGATGAATTAAAGTCTATTTATGATCAAAATAAGGGCAAGTACAAAATATTAAAGGAATCTTTGATAGAGGATCTTGACTTGTTTATAAAACCATTGAGAGAAAAAAGGGAAGAATTAAGTAAAAATGTTGATGAAATCAAAGCTATTCTTGCTGACGGTGCTTCTCGTGCAAAAGTACGTGCTGATGCTAAACTTTTGACAGTCAAGAAAAACATTGGTGTAAACTAAATCTTTATCGTTTCTTAATAACTTCTTTAGAACTTCTTAAGAACTTTTTTGTATTGTTGATTATATTATAAAGTGAGTATAAATAATTAATAATTATTATGGAAAATGAACAATATATTTTTGTATTAGGAGCACTTGCGCGCATAGATAAAAAAGTGGACATGATGAATGAAAGTTTTCAAGAGGTAAAAATTGAACTTATTCATATGAAAGAAGATATAGATGAAACCAGAGCAGATATATCTGAATTAAAACAATACAATAGTCATCTTATAGACAAACAAGTTGAAAAAATGGACGAATTTGAAGCTGAGTTCGATATGTAGTATGATGTTGGCATGGAAAGAACATATATTAAAGACCTAAATTTAAAAGTTGGTCAAGAGGTAAGTATTAATGGTTGGGTTGATATTCGTAGAGATCAGGGAAAGCTTATATTTCTTGATTTTCGTGATGTTACTGGGAAAGTTCAGGGTGTTATTTTACCAAATGCAACAGCCGCTCATGAAGTTGGTTTTACTCTAAGACCAGAATGGGTTGTTTGTGTAAAAGGGAAAGTAAATCCTAGACCACCAAAAAATGTTCAAAAGGACAAACAAAACGGTGAAATCGAGCTTGAGATTCTAGAAATCAAAGTTTTAAATGAGGCTACTACTCCTCCTATTGATATTCGTGGTGATGGAAAAGAAATAAATGAAGAAGTACGTTTAAAATACAGATATCAAGACCTTAGACGACCTAGATTACAAAAAAATATAATTAATCGTCACAAGGTAATGTTGCATGTAAGAAATGCATTGGCGAAAGAAGGTTTTACAGAAATTGAAACCCCGCTTCTTTCTGCTACAACTCCTGAAGGCTCTCGTGATTACATAGTTCCTTCTAGATTGGAGAGAGGTTCATTTTATTCTCTTCCACAAAGTCCTCAGCAATACAAACAACTCCTTATGTCATCAGGATTTGAAAAGTATTTCCAATTTGCTAGATGTATGCGAGATGAAGATAGTCGAGGTGATCGTCAGCCAGAATTTACACAAATGGATATGGAAATGAGCTTCGTTGAAAGAAAAGATGTAATGGCTATAAATGAAAAAATATTAATTGATCTTGTTACTACACTTTATCCAAATAAAAAAATTCAGCAAATTCCTTTTCCGGTAATGTCTTATAAAGAGGCGATGGAAAAATATGGTGTTGATAAGCCTGATATTCGTACAGACAAAAATGATCCAGATTTATTAGCATTTCTTTGGGTTATAGATTGGCCATTTTTTGAAAAAGATCCTGATACAAAAGGATGGACATTTACGCATAATCCATTTTCTTCACCAACACCAGAATTCATGGATGATTTGTTAAATCAAAAAAATATTGAAAATATATTTACAACTCAATACGATATTGTTCTAAATGGATCTGAAATTGGAGGAGGAAGTATAAGAAATCATAATCCAGAAGCTTTAAAAGCAGTATTTAAGGTTATGGGATATAGTGAAGAAAGAATTGAGAAAAATTTTGGTCATATGTTAAATGCTTTAGGATCAGGAACACCACCACATGGAGGTATTGCATGGGGCTTTGACAGACTGATGACTTTCTTAGAGGTAGAACCAAATATTCGAGAGGTAATAGCATTTCCAAAAAATGGTGAGGGAAGAGATCCGATGATGGGCGCACCAGGAAAGGTAATGGATAAACAGTTAAAAGAATTGGGAATAGAAATAGTGGAGGAGAAGTAATAGAGAAAACCGAGTACCAAAATACTCGGTTTTTGGTAATAACAATCTTTAAATTCCTGCCAATTTTTTCGCCTCATCTAACAATCCAAATGTCTTTAAGTTACTAACAACTTCTTCAGGTGTTGTTGAGCAATGAAAGCCATTTCTTGAATATTCAATTGTCTCGCCACCATGTGGATTTGGATAAAATACAGACGAGTAATTTAAATCTTTTCTTAATGTGCCAGATATATTTTCTTCAGCATTGCGTTTTAAGCCTCTTAAATTTAATACCTCCTCTCTTACATCGCTTTCTAGCTCATTATCTGCAGTCACCAAGAATACCTCAACTTCTGTATTGAGTAAGTGTTGTTTTGTAGCTATTTGAATTGTATCTGTCCAACCTTTCATATCAGGATAAAGATTATTCAACCTGTTTTCATCAAGAATAAATCTATATGTTTGGGCATTCAGTCCTTTATTTTTTAAAAATAGCAGCAAAGGCGCTTCGGTGTCAGTATTCTCAGGCTTTGTCATGAGCACAGTAACTTTCTTTGATAAAGCTATTACTTCTTCTGGTGTCATTTCTGATTCAACTATATTTGGAACTAATTCTTTTTCATTCATATTATTTTATATTTAATCTGATATAATTGAAGTAATACTATCACATATGCCTGAACAATTTATAATCAAAACTACAGCATTCGAAGGTCCGCTAGATCTTTTGCTTTCTCTTGTTGAAAAGAAAAAATTATTTATAAATGATATTGCTCTTTCAAAAGTTACTGATGACTTTATCGCACACATTCAGAATTTCGGAGTTATGCCTATAGGTGAGTCTGCTCAATTTATCCTTATCGCCTCGACATTACTTCTGATCAAGTCTCGATCACTTCTACCAACTCTTACTCTCACTGAAGAAGAGGAAGAGGGTATACAGGATTTGGAAACTCGGCTCAAAATATACAAAAGAATAAAAGATGCAAGCATTAAAATACAAAATATGTTTGGAAAGCAAATAATTTTTGAACAATCTCAAGCTCGTCCTATGACACCTGTTTTTTCGCCTCATGAGAGCATGAATCTTCTTTCTTTAACTCAATCAATAAAAGATGTTATAAAAGCATTACCTAAAAAAGAAAATATTCCAAAAGCTGTTGTTAGAAAAGTTATAAGTTTGGAGGAGACAATTGATAATTTGACTAAAAGGATTACACAAGGTTTACGCATGAAATTTAGTGACTTTTCTAGTTTTCACAAAGAAGAAAAGGTAAATGTTATAGTTAGTTTTCTAGCAATGTTAGAGCTTGTTAAACAAGGAATAATAAATGTAACCCAAGAAAATGATAAAGCAGATATTCATATGGAAAGTAAAGAAATAGGGATTCCAAGATACGGCTAGAATTAATACTTGTGTTATAATCTTTTTATGAAATTAGAGTCTCAAATTGAAGCATTATTATTTTGGAAAGCAGAACCAGTTTCTATAAAGAAATTGGCGTCTTTACTCAATAAAACAGAAGAAGAAATAAAAGCTGCAATAATTTTTCTTCGTGGTTCATTAAATGAAAGAGGAATTACATTAATTCAATTAGAAGATGAGGTTACATTGGGTACTTCAAAAGAGGCTTCTGAACTAATTGAATCATTAACAAAAGAAGAATTGACAAAGGATATTGGGAAAGCAGGTTTAGAAACTCTGTCTATTATACTGTATCAGGGTCCTATTTCTCGGGCTGAATTAGATTATATTCGTGGTGTTAATTCACAATTCATTTTAAGAAATTTATTGGTTAGGGGATTAATAGAGAAAATTGATAATCCAAAGGATCAAAGAAGTTTTCTTTACAAACCCACACTCCAATTACTATCATTTATCGGTATTTCTAAAATTGAAGATATACCTGATTTTCAAAGTGTAAAGAGCGATATAGAAAATTTTAAACAAAACACCATAAATGAACAAAAAGCTCAAAATTGATAAAGTATTTTTATTTTCAGTAATCTTATTGTCAGCATTCGGTTTTTTAATATTTTCCTCTGCTTCGCTAGGCTTACTTGCGAAAGAGGTTTCAAATTATAATTTTGTTGCAGCAAAACAATTCATAGGATTAATGATAGGACTAGTCGCTTTTTTATTAATGTCTAAATTGCCTTATAAGACTTTAAGAAAGTATTCTTTTTATATTTTTATTTCTGCAATTATTATAAATTTGCTTTTGTTTATACCGTTTATATCCGTAAGTCATGGTGGTGCCTCAAGATGGATTGACCTTGGTCCTATAACTTTTCAACCATCGGAATTACTTAAAATTGCATTCATAATATATTTTGCAGCTTGGCTTTCAGGCGTAAAGGATAAGGTTTCTTCAATTAAGTACAGTATATTGCCGTATTTAGGAATAGTTAGCATATTAAGTATGATACTTCTTGCACAATCTGATACAGATACTTTAGTCGTAATATCAGGTACTGGAATACTAATGCTGTATGCTGCCGGTAGCAAAACAAAACATGTAGCAACTCTTATTCTAGCTTTATTGATTTTAGTTTCTATAGTTATTGCTGTAAGACCGTATGCAAGACAAAGAGTAATGACTTTTTTCAATTCCTCCGTTAATTCTCAAAGTTCTGGATATCAAATACAACAATCACTCATAGCTATAGGTTCAGGTGGTTTTACTGGTAGAGGGTTTGGACAAAGTATTCAGAAATTTAATTATTTACCTGAGCCTATCGGTGATTCAATTTTTGCTGTTCAAGCAGAGGAATTTGGTTTCATTGGAAGTATTGCTTTAGTTTTGCTATTTGTATTTTTCTTAATCAAGACAATTAAAATCTCAATACGTACTGAGGATAGTTTCGGTGGACTTCTAGCACTTGGAATTGGTATACTTATTATTACAGAATCATTTATGAATATTTCATCAATGCTTGGTATTATTCCACTTTCTGGTATGCCATTATTATTTGTTAGTCACGGAGGTACTGCATTGATAATAACACTAGCAGCAGTTGGAATAATCGCTAATATTTCTAAATTTCAAAAAAACATATGAAAATACTATTTACAGGTGGCGCGACTGGGGGACATTTTTATCCAATTATCGCTGTTGCACAAGCTCTTTATGATAGAGCTAAAGAGAGAAAAGTTCTTCCTCCAAAATTATATTTTATGGCGCCTAGTCAATACAATCCAAGAGCGTTATTTGATAATGATATTGAATTTATTAAAATCCCTGCCGGAAAAGTAAGAAGATATTTTTCTTTACTAAATTTCACTGATTTATTTAAAACAGCATATGGAATATTGATTGCCATTGTAAACATGTACAGAATTTATCCGGATATAGTATTTGGAAAGGGTGGCTTCGGTAGTTTTCCAGCTTTAGTCGCTGCTAGAATACTTAGAATCCCAGTTATAATTCATGAATCAGATAGTTCTCCTGGAAGAGTAAATGCATGGGCTGCAAAATTTGCTCAAAAAATTGCTATATCATACCCTGAAGCCTCGAAATATTTTGATATCAATAAAGTTGCATATACAGGTAACCCTATTAGAAAGGAAATTATACTCCCTTTATCAAATGGGGCATTGGAATTTCTAAATTTAGAGGAAAAAACTCCTGTTATTGCTGTATTTGGAGGATCACAAGGTTCACAAAATATCAATGATGCGATTATAGATGGTATAGGTGAAATAGTAAAAAAATATCAAGTCATTCATCAAACTGGTAGAAAAAATTTTGATTCAGTTAATGATACAGTAAAGGTGGTTTTAAAAGATAATCCTTTTTCGTATAGATATCACCCATTTGATTATTTAAATGATTTGGCAATAAGAATGACAGCGGGCACAGCGAGTGTTGTTATTTCTCGAGCAGGTTCAGCTATTTTTGAAATTGCTGCATGGGGTATACCTTCAATAATCATCCCTTTACCAAAAGAAATAAGTCATGATCAAGAAAAAAATGCTTTTGCATATGCACATTCAGGAGCGTGTTCAGTAATAGAAGAGCAAAATTTAAATCCGCATATTCTTTTGTCAGAGATTGACAGAATCGTAAATAGTAGTTCTATTAGAAATAAGATGATTCAAGGAGCCAAGCAATTTAGCCATACAAATGCGGCTCAGAAAATATCAGAGGTTATACTTGAAATTGGGCTATCTCATGAGTAAAAAAGGTGATATAATCACATTATTGAGTAAATGTGGGTTTTATAATTAATTTTCAATTATTTAAATATATGGAACAAACAAATGGTATTAAAACTTGGCAGTGGATTGTGACAGTTGTAGTTATTATTTTATTAATTGTACTTGGATACAAAATGTTCAGTGGTTCTTCATCAGCAGTTGTAAGTAAAACTGAGAATGTAGATACTGCAACATCAACTGCAACAAAAGTAGAAAATGCAAATCTAAATCGCATTATGGTTTCAGATCAGGCTCCTGGAAATAAGGTATATATTTCTTCTGTTCAGCTTTCAGCAGGTGGTTTCGTAGTAGTACAGAAAGACAATAAAGGTACACCGGGGGATATTATGGGTGACAAATACTTTGAAAGAGGTATATATCCTGGACAAGTTTCATTGACATCACCAACAGCTGAAAATGGCACATACTATGCTGTTATATATTCTGATGATGGAGATAAGAAATTTGATTCAAAGAAAGATTTACCTCTAAAGGATTCAGCTGGAAATGTTATTTTAAAAGTATTTAAAGTTACATCTTCACCAACTGATTTAAAGGGTTAATCAAAATCATTTTAGAGTAAAAAGAAAACCGCTTCGAATTCTCGATGCGGTTTTTTGATTTTATGTGTGAGGAATTACTTTCGTCACCTCCTCACTAACTTACTTCATTACTGGCATTTTTCCGGGCTCAATAATGTCCCAATGCCCGTGTGGTTCACCATTTTCAGGCATTGTGTATGACGCAACTTGCCAGCCGACTTCAGACGGGTAGTCTTGGCCCGGAATAACATTGACCCATCTTTGTTTTATACCAAGACAAGTATGCACTGTGCCACCAATTGCATTCACAAGCCTACTTGTTGAATCACACCTTACAATCCTCACTATCATCAAGTTCGTGTCTTGCGCAGTAAACTCATGCGGTTGTTTGTAGCTTAGCATAACTTTTACAATTTGTACTTACTCCAACCTCACCCTTATGGATTAAAAGAGTATAATTACTTAGGTTGCTGCGTATATATTGCATCAGTAAGGTAACTGTGTCAAATATACATATTGCATAATCATCAGTAAATACCATTTATTTTATGTTACTTTTCTGCTATTATTAGCTTATGTTAAATACAAAAGTAGTAACGCGTTTTGCACCTTCACCAACCGGATTATTACATGCTGGTAATTATAGAACTGCACTTTTTTCATATATTTTTTCTTTACAAAATAAAGGCAAATTTATCCTGCGAATCGAAGACACAGATAAAGCTAGATCAAAAAAAGAATATGAGGATAATATTGTAGAAAGTCTAAAGTGGCTCGGTATTAAGTATGATGAATTTTATCGTCAATCTGATAGATCAGACTTATACGCTAGTAATCTTAAAAAACTTATAGACTCCGGACATGCATACGTTTCAAAAGAAATTCCAAAAGAAGTTGGTGATAGGGAAGAGGTAATTCGTTTCAAAAACCCAAACAAAAAAATTAGTTTCGTAGATTTAATTAGAGGAAAAATAGAATTTGATACTACTGATTTAGGTGATTTTATTATTGCAAGAAGTATGAATGAACCAGTATTTCATCTTGTTGTTGTTATAGATGATTTTGAAATGGGTATAACACATATTATTAGAGGTGAAGATCATATATCAAATACTCCTAGGCATATTCTAATACAAGAGGCATTGGGTATTCCTACGCCTTTATACGCTCATATACCATTACTTCTAGCGCCTGATAGGTCAAAGATGTCAAAAAGAAAAGGAGCACTTCCTATCACAGATTATCGTGATAGAGGCTATTTACCGAATGCATTGATAAATTATATGTCATTTTTAGGCTGGAATCCTGGTACTGAACAAGAAGTAATGAGTTTTGATGAAATTATCAATCAATTTAGTCTTGAGAAAGTTCAAAAGGCCGGTGCTATTTTTAATGAAGAAAAATTGTCTTGGTTCAACAAACAATACATAGACAAAATGTCCATTGATGATTTTGTTATAGCTGCCAAAAACTTTATTCCAGAAAATATTTCCCCAAAATTATTGCCATTGATAAAAGAAAAAATTTCTAAATTTTCAGAGATTAAACCTCTTTTTGAAACTGAACTTTCTTTCATTAACCCACTTCCAGTTTACTCATTCGAATTATTAAAATGGAAACAAGAAAAGGATTTAGTAAACACAAAGGTTTATCTCGGACATATTGTTGAGGTGTTAGAAGTCATGACTGAGTTTACAAAAGAGTCTGTAAAACAAGCTTTATGGCCATATGCTGAAGAAAAAGGTAAAGGAAATATTCTATGGCCAATGCGTTTTGCCTTGTCTGGCAAAGATAAGTCTCCTGATCCATTTGTTATCGCTGAAATTCTTGGCAAAGAAGAAACGGTAAAAAGACTAAAATATGCCATTCAAAACATCTAGCCTTATAAAATCCTTAATTATTCTTTTTGTATTTTTATACGCACTTATTTATATTACACATGCGGAGACTGCAGATGAATTAAAAATTAAAATTAATTCTACTAATGATTCAATACTAAAATTAGAGCAAGAAATTAAACAATATCAAAGTGAAATAGACTCCATATCTAAAGAGAAAGATTCACTAAGCAGTGCTATAAAAGTTTTAGATGTTTCCAAAAAAAAACTTCAAGCAGATACTAAAATTACTGAAAGTAAAATTTCAAATAAAAATCTTGAATTAAAAGAGTTGAATGCTCAAATAGGTGACAAGAGCGAGAGAATCCTTAATAGTAAAAGAGTAATAACACAGTCTTTATATAATATATCTCAATTAAATTCAGCTTCAACTATAGAGACCGTGCTTGGGAAAAAATCATTTTCTGAAATATGGAATAGCGCAGAAGAATTAAATACTTTGCAAACAGGAATGCAAGGTGAGATAAAAGATTTGTCTTCTTTGAAAGTAAATCTTGAGGGCAACAAAAAACAAATTGAAAAAATGAAGGCAGAACTTGTTGCATTGACTGCTGATTTGAAAAATCAAACAAAAGTAATTGCAGATAATATTGCTGAAAAGAATTCAATACTTTCTGACACAAAAAATACAGAAACAGGATATATTCAATTAATGAACACTCGTAAAGCACAAAAAGAACAATTTGAAAGTGAAGTTTTAAACTTTGAGTCAGCATTAAAAGCTATAGTTGATCCAAACAGTTTGCCCCCAAGTGCTTCTGGTGTCTTGAAATGGCCATTAAGTACTATTCGAATTACGCAATATTTTGGTAACACAGCATTCTCAACAAAAAACCCACAAATTTATGCTGGTAGAGGTCATAATGGTATAGACTTTGCTGCTTCAGTTGGTACACCTGTTAAAGCTTCTTTGAGTGGTATTGTTGTTGATACTGGAAATATGGACTTAGTAAATAATGGAAAATGTAAGAACTCTGGATCATATGGAAAATGGGTGCTTATACGTCATTATAACGGTTTATCAACACTATACGCACATTTATCACAAATAAATGTAAGCGCTAAACAAAAAGTATCTGTGGGTGAGACTATTGCATTGAGCGGATATTCTGGAACAGTTGTACCTCAAGGCCCAAGAGGTGCGCACTTACATTTTGTATTATACGCCTCTGATGGAGTGAGCGTTGAAAAATTAACAACAGGAACAAATTGTCGAGGAGCAGTATTTCCAATGGCAGTAAAATCTGCGTATCTAAATCCTCTATCATATTTACCATAATTTTAAAAATAATAAATAATCAAAATAGTATGTATAGAAAAACTTATATTGAAGTAAATGAAAGTAATTTAGAAAGTAATGTTAAAATTCTTTTAAATAACTATCCAGATTACAAATATTATTTTGGTGTTGTAAAGGGTAATGTCTATGGATATGGATATTCCTCTGTAAAATGTTTAATAAAATCAGGTATAAATTATATTGCAGTGTCTACTTTAGAGGAAGCTTTGTGTGTTAGAAATGAAGACAAAGACATACCTATATTATGTTTACAACCAATTCACTTGGAAGATATACCAGATGCTATCAAAAATAATATTACAATTACGATTTCAAATTTCGAATATTTTAAACAATTTTTAACATTAAATTTTAATCAAAAAATTAAAGTACATATAAAAATCAATTCTGGTTTCAATAGACTAGGTATTGCTGATAAGAATGAAGTATTAAGTATATATAATTCACTGAAAGAAAATACTTTCGTAGAAGTGGAAGGTATATTTTCGCATTTTGCTACTACTGGTATTTATGATAAATATTGGGATAATCAACTTTCAAGGTTTATTGAATTAACATCATTAATAAATATTAAAGAAATTTCTATTATACATTTTGGTAGAAGCTTAACATTGCTAAATCACGGAAAAATTGATTTTTGTAATGGAGTACGTATAGGTGTTGTTATGTATGGTTACAATCACACGCCTAAGAAACAAAAAGGACTTAAAGGTTTTGTAAAAAACTTAGTCAAAAAATACAACTTTAAAATGCAAAATATCAGCCCTACTTTTACTGTATCTGAAAGCCTATTTAAACCATCTCTAAGTTTTTATAGTGAGATAACTGAGATAAGACATGTAAAAAAAGGACAATTTGTTGGATATGGAGCAGTATTTAAAGCCCACAATGACTCAATTATTGGTTTTCTATCAGCTGGTTATGCAGACGGATTTTTAAAAAGTAATGTAAATGGAGATGTTGCTATACACAATAAAAGATATAAAATTATTGCTGTAGATATGGGAATAATTACAGTACTGATAGATGAATCAGTTAAAGTTTATGATAAGGTAGAATTGATTGGAGAAAATATTAAAGCAATAGAAGTAGCAAGAAGAAATAATACAACGGTTTATGAAATCTTATCATTAATAAAAGAGAGTATTCCTAGAGTAAATAATAGATTATAGGGATACAAAAAGTTAGTAGGGAAGGCATTAGGTGTTAATTAAATGCCCTTTTAAGAAATAAAAAGTAGTGTTATAATTTAGATAATAATTAATAAAATATTTTATGATTAAATGGATCGTTATCGTTATAATAGGATTAGTTGTACTAGGCTATTTAGGTTTTGATGTTAGAAAAGCAGTTGAATCTCCAACTTCACAAAGTAATATAGAGTATGTAAAAAACGCAATAGTATATTTGTGGAATAAATACTTAGCTAAGCCTGCAATATATTTATGGACTAACTTTAAAAATCTTATTTGGGATACAGCAGTAGATAATTTAACAAAGATTAAAAATGGTCAACCAACTAATGTTCAAACACTACCGTCTCCACTACCCAATAATCCATAGATTGATATTTACTCTTAAGTATAAAGAATGACCGATGTCGCTTGTGCGACATTTGTTATTTTAGTATGATATAGTCATGGCTTACAATACAAAATGGACAATAGAAAAAATTAAAATTGGTTTCAAATCTTTTTATAATGAATTCGGACATTATCCTACTGCATATGAAATAGATAGATATGCAAAACTTCCAAGTTCAAGACAAATTCAGAGAGTATTTGGCGGACTTATTGAAATTAGGAAAATGCTAAGCTTAAAAGAAACTGACTTTACTAAAGGCGAATTTAGCTCAAAACGAGCTCTTAAAATCACTCAGAAGGCTTCGACAGCAAACCTAGATGTGTATACATACCTTGTAAAAACCTTTGGAGTTGATTATGTTCAGAAGGATTACAATTTAGGAGATGATAAAAGAAATAGAATTGATTTTCATGTAATTAATAAGAAAGGTGACTTTTTAATAGATATATTTGCACCAAGTAATACAAGAACATTAATTGGTTGTCTTAATAGCAAATTAAAAACTTATGGAGAGTTAAATATTGATTTGCCGATAATATTTTTAATGATGAATGATTCAATAACAAGTCAGAAGCTAGGGGATATAGTAAGAAATAAAAAAAGTAAGTTAAGACAGAGACAACAAGTGATGACATTCGAGGATCTTAAGTCATATTGTAACTCTAGAAAATAGTGAATAAATAGGGAACAGCTTTATATAATATGTACTTGTCGCACAAGCTATCGTCTTAAAAGATATATTGTGCGACATAGTATCTCAATCTATATATAGCTTCAAAATAGACAAAAATGACTACCCCCTCTTTATAGAACAGTAATAACTAAATATCTTAAAATTACTTACAGGATTAATCAGTGATAAGTTTTGATTCATATTCTTTAAGATATATATTATCTTTTCAAATAGTAGATTAGTTAACAAGATAAATTGAAATTAGTACTTTATTTATAAAACCGCACTAGTAACACGGTAAAGATCAATTCCCTATTTGATATAGTTCTTAGTCCACCACTTTTTTATAAATGGTAATGATTGTGTTGAAAGAAAGTAACCTAAGGTCGGTATAATAGCTCCAAGTAAAAAATTATTTGCTCCGATAACGTAGAGTGCAATAGATGCAAACACATATGTTATAACCAGTATAGAGAATGCTCGTATACGGCTTATTTCCCAAGCTTTATTGATTTCAACTTTCTTATTACGATCTTTGACGAGAATTATTTCTTCCTCAATTTTTTTTATTCTATCTTCCATGATTTTTTAATTATATCAAATAAAAAGGAGCCCACCAATACTTGGCAGACCCCTTTTACGTTTTGAAGAGTGATCGAATCAGGCATCCTTTTTTCCGGTTGTATGATTGCCTTCGCCACCGAAGAACTTTAGGACAACAAAGGCAAGGGCAAACATCGTTGCACCACCCTCCGTCAATTGTTGAACGGTTGGTATACCACGAACCACAGTCAGAAGAATGCAAGAAACGATTGTAACTCCCAACGCACATAGCAAAGATTTTTTTGTACTCATAAAATTACCGCCATTGAGTATCTAAACTTACCCACTCCATCTTTATATATATTGACAAACTCCCCTTTTATAAAGTAATATATTCGCAGTCAGTTTAGTTGAGTAGTTAAACAAAACGTGAGGAAAAACATTATTATGAATGGAGTGATAAAATGCGGTGCACCGAACATAAGCAATACAAAAGTGCTCGTGAAGATTAATGGTGAAGAAAATGAAATATGCGTTGAGACCGGAAATTTCCTTTTCGTAAACATCATGGATAATCACAGCATAATCCCCGGCTCGCTGACAAGATATCAAAATCTGGTTCAAGATTTTAAAGATGATAAGAGAAGACACCCACCCATTAGGGTTGGTGACAGAGTGGTAGTTGAAGATATTCTTGAAACACCCACTATCATCTATGTTGTCATCAATCCTGGTGATCAGAGGAAATTGTCAGATTGAGACAGTTCGCATGGGCTTCTAAGCCCACACTGACTAAACAAAACTGCGTTCTTTATGAACGCAGTTATTTTTTATCTACATTGTTTTATACTAGCTTTCCAGCTTCTATGACGTGACGGACCAGAGTATTTGTATACTCTACTTCATTGTTCTACCAAGCTGTCTCCGACTCATGATTTTGGCGTAAATCCAGCCGAACATTATTGGCAGTGCCACTAAAAAAAAGTCTGCTAGTGGAAACCAGCCTATACCAAGTTCATTCATACAGTAAGGAGGATTTGTAACATCGGCTCTAAAACAAAAAGTCTCCGTTATGTAGCCTCCTAGGTATGGGGATGCGATTGCTAAGCATAAACCTATTACGACTCCTATTAACCAATATTTTTTGTGTTCATGTTTTTATATTAATCGCCCCGCCTTCACCACATGTTGTACCAACGTATTTGTATAACTTACTTCATTATCGTACCACGTCAGCTCCATAAGCATATCTATCACAATTTTAAGAAAATCCCCCCGCTCGCTCACCTTTCCAATACTCAACGAATTAAGTGCTGAAAAGGTGGGCGGTCTGGTGTGATTATTTTAGTTTCAAAGGACAGCTAAATCATATGCAAACTCCTGACGAATAGCAAGCAATAGAGCCGTATTTAGATACTTGACAATACTACCTTATTAATGCTATAGTACGTATTAGGAACATGAAAAAAATACTCATTGTAGAAGACGGCCAAAAGTGGAGTGTCCAGTATCAACAGGATTTAGGTGGTTATGAGGTTAGCCTGATTATTGCCGAACGCGCTGATGAAGCACGGCGACAATTTGAAGTAAATCCTGATGTTGCTGCCATCGTCATGGACGGCTGTTTGTTTTCCGAAGCACCAAACACACTCGAGCTTGTAAAAGAGTTTCGAGTCAAAGGTTATACAGGACCGATAATCGCTAACTCAAGCGATTATAATAAGGAGCTTCAAGAAGCTGGTTGTGATCATACTTGCAAGTATGATTCGAAGGGATTTATCCCAGACCAACTTATTCAGCTTCTTGACCTGAAACATAAATAGTGGTTCACCCACTCGTTGAGAAGGCATCGTTAAGACCCTAGAGATTTACCACCGCAGGCCCCAAGCTTGCGGTGAATTCTTTTATATGAGTCTGCCAGCAGCTATGACGTGACGGACCAGAGTATTTGTATACCCCATTTCATTGTCATACCACGCTAATACCTTTACAAGATTTCCTCCTACCACTCTTGTGAATGCTAAATCTGCTATTGATGCATGTAGATTTCCTTTTATGTCTGAAGACACCAAATCTTCTTCTGTTACTGTAAATATTCCCTTCCATCTTTCTTCTCCTGATGCCTTTTTTAATATTTCATTTACTTCTTCTACTGTTGTATTCTTTTTTGAAATAAAAGTAATATCAACTATTGAACCTGTTACTACCGGCACTCTAATAGATATACCATCAAATAGTCCTTTTAGATTGGTCATTATTTTTGTAACTGCTATTGCCGCACCTGTTGATGAGGGTACTAGATTTTGCGCCGCAGCTCTTCCCTCTCTCATGTCTTTTTTGCTTGGACCGTCAACTATTGCTTGGCTAGCTGTGTATGCATGCACTGTATTTAATAATGCTTTTTCAACACCAATACTTTCATCTAAAATAGCCAATAAAGGACTTCCGGCGTTTGTTGTGCAAGATGCATTTGAAGAAATCTGACATGTTCTGAGCTTATCTTCATTCATTGACATCAATATAGTTTCTCCTTTGATAATAGACATAGGATCATCTTTTAATGGCGCAGTGACCACGACTCTCTTTGCACCAGCAACTATATGTGCTTGAGCTTTGTCGCTAGATGTAAATAATCCTGTAGATTCTACAACTACGTCAATGTCCAAATCTCCCCAAGGTAATTTTGTAGGGTCCTTTTCACTTAAATATTTTACACCATCGAGTGTAAGATCACTTTTACCGTAAACTGAATCGTATTTTAATAAATAATTTACATTATCAATAGAAGTTAAATCATTAACAGCTACTATTTCTATATTTTCATTTTGCTTTGCAAGTTTATAAAAAGCACGACCTATTCTTCCAAAACCATTTATTGCTACTTTTATTTTTTTCATAATTAAATTTTAACATTATTACATATTTTTTTCACTATGCCTGGACCTTTATAAATAAGACCTGTAATCATTTGAATCAAATCAGCTCCTGCATCAAATTTTTCTTGAGCACTTTCAACTGACATAACACCACCACAACCAATAATTGTAAAACGCTTACCATACAAATCTCTAGTCTTTTTAATTAATTCTGTAGACAGTTTTCTACAAGGCTTTCCGCTTAAACCACCACAATATTCAGCTGGCACCTCCTTTCTATAGTCTAAATCATCATAATTCTTGTTTAAATTACCGATAACAACGCCATTTATTCCATTTTTATCTATAATATCCAATAACACATTAAATTTTTCCCATGGCAAATTGATAGGCATTTTTACATATATAGGTTTATTGCAAGGGATTTGTTTTATAGCCGATAACAAGCGACCCAATAATTCTGAATCAGCAAAAGATTCACCACCGTAAATATTTGGGCATGAAATATTTATAGTGTAATAGTCTCCAATATTTTCTTCATTGAGACGTTTAAAAGAATATACATAATCACTTATTCCTTCTTCAACACTGACTGATTTGTTATCATTTGTCCTTGCAATACTAATACCAAGAACAAAGTCTGTCTTTTTATATTTTTTAATCCGATCAATAACAGCATCTACGCCTTCATTTTTAAGGCCTTTATTTACAATAATACTTTGAGATTTTGGTAATCTGGTCAATCTAGGCTTTTCATTGCCTTCACAAGGACGCGCAGTAACTGAACCTATTTCTTCCCCACCTAAACCTATACTAGGTAATATATTTGCAAGGCGCCCATTATAATCAAAACCTGCAGATAAAAGTATCGGTGTTCTGTATTTTATACCGTCAACAACTTTGGAAATGTCTTTACCCTTATAATTATAAATAAAACTGATTTTCCATCTTCCAATACTGAACTTTCCAACGATTTCTCCATAATAAACCATAAAATTATGTACGATTTCTGGATTAAACAAGAAGAATATTGGTTTTAATATTTTTTCATATATCATGATATTAGTATAACACTTTTTTTTAGCATATAATTAGTCCATGGATAATCTAACTGATATACAACTTATCAAAATATTCAATGGAGGAAATGCAAAAGCCTTTGAAGGAATTGTAAATAAGTATGCACAATCAGTTAATAATTTTGTATCCTACTTAATCAATAATACTGAAGAAGCAAAAGATATTACTCAGGACACTTTTGTTAAGGTTTGGAGGAATCTTGAAAAATTTGATACAAATAGAAATTTTAAAACATGGGTTTTTACAATTGCAAAAAGATCTGCCATAGATTATTTGAGAAAAAGAAAAAATGTAAATTTCTCTTCGCTAGACAATGAAGATACTGATCTAGATTTCAGTCAAAATATCCCTGATGAAGAATTATTGGCACATGAAATATTTGAAATTAATGAAAATATTGATTTGGTAAATAAAGCATTAGAAACTATATCTGTAGAAAGTAAAATGATAGTACTACTATATAATGGTGAAGAAATGACTTTTGATGAAATTGCTGAAATATTGGAAAAACCAATGAATACAGTAAAAAGCCAGTACAGAAGGGCTTTAATCTCTTTAAAAAAGGCAATAACTTTGATACAAGCACCAAAACCTTAGTCAGCTACGTATTGTAAGCATGATTAATGGTTATAATAAAAAGTTAGAAGGACTTGAGTTAAGTATTATAAATAATATTAATGCTATTAAAATTAGGAAATTGCAGATAAAGCAATCCATTTATGAAATTGTTTCTGTACTTTCTTTGATAGCCATAGTGCCAGTGATTTATTATATTATAAATTCTTTTTCCTCATCGGCTGTTTACGATTATATTACATTAATCTTTTACGATATAAATGCTTTAGCATATTGGAAAGAATTGTCATTATCTATTCTTGAATCAATGCCGTTTATGGGATTGGCTGTTGGATTAGGTTTTGTAGCAATATTTCTTTTATCAATATTAAAAACATTAAAGATACAGGTATTAAAAAATTCATTAGCATAAATTAAATTAACTTAATAATATAAATATGATTATAGATTCAAAAAAAATAATAGAGTCAAAGAAATTTCTAGCTGCAATACTAACAGTTGTTACATTGGCTGTAGTTTTTGGTGTCTTTCAAGCAGGAGTTTTTGTGGGATTTCATAAAGCATCTTTCCTATTCAAATCTGGAGACAATTTCTACAGAGCATTTGGGGGTAATAATGATAGGCTAATCGGAAGTATGGGAATGGGAATGTTTAGAGATGAAAATACAGGCGGACACGGTGCTGTTGGAAAAGTTATAAAAGTAAATTTACCAAATGTAGTAGTAGTTGGTTCAGATAGTATCGAAAAAAATGTAATTGTAAATGAAAACACAGTAGTAAGACAATTAAGGAATACGTCCGGAGTAGAAAGTATAGCTGTTGATCAATATATTTCTGTTTTAGGAACACCAAATGATCAAGGACAAATAGTAGCAAAATTTATTAGAATTGTACCAGCACCATCAATTGTAAATACAAAATAATTATGAAAAAAATCAAGAATTTTATTAAAACAAAGAAAATTATAAGTTTTATCATTATTATTGTTATTGCTTTACTTGGATATTATGGATACACAAAATATTCTGCAACAAAAACACAAACAAGTTATGTATTTGGAAAAGCTAGAATTGGAAATGTCACAAAGACGATTTCAGGAACAGGACAAGTGTCTGCCTTTAGTCAATTGGATGTAAAAAGTAAAGCATCTGGAAATTTGGTATATCTAAACCTTGCTGCTAATGGACAAAAGGTTAAAAAAGATGATCTTATAGCCAAAGTAGACACAAGAGACGCTGCTATTTCTCTCGAAAGTGCAAAAATTTCTTATGCGAAACTTGTACAGCCTGCTGATGCTCCTACCCTACTTCAATCAAAAAATAATTTATCTGATGCCATTCAAAGTAACTCTAGAAGTTATACAGATGCATTTAGTGTAATAGTAAGTACATATATTGATTTACCAAAAATAATGAGTGGATTGGAAGATATGATTTATGGTAGAACAGGATATTTGCAATCAGAAAATGTAAGATCAATAGGACAAAGTGCATTGGACTTACAAACAAAAGCAGGAATAAGTTACGATAAAGCAAAAAATAATTATGATTCGCTTATTATTCAATACAAAAATATTTCAAATACTAGTCCGAGTTCAACGATAGAGTCATTTGTTAATAGCACTTACCTACTCTCAAAAGAAATATCAGAAGTTGTAAAGAATTCACAAAGTGCAGTTGATTATGTTGAAAGTCAAAGAAAAGATAGTGCCGGAACTACTGCTCAAGCAAATATTGCATCATGGAGTAGTACAATAAATTCTGATATGGCAAGTCTATTTTCTGCAAAAAATACAATTAATACATCGGTGCAAAATGTTAAACAACAAGAATTAAATTTAAGTAAAGTTATGACTGGCGCTACAGAATTAGACATTGCTTCACAACAACTTCAATTAAGACAAGCAGAAAATAGTTATGAGGATTACTTTATTCGTGCACCATTTGATGGAGTACTTGCAAGACTATCAGTTAAACCTACTGACATTGTTAGTAATAGCACTACTATAGGAACTGTCGTTTCTTCTCAAAAAATTATCACTATTACTTTAAATGAAATTGATGTTTCAAAAGTTCAAGTAGGACAAAAAACCAAAATTACTTTTGATGCTATAAGTAATTTAATTGCAGATGGAACCGTTTCAACTGTCGATTTAGTCGGTACAGTGTCACAAGGTGTTGTAAATTATAATGTTGAAATTTCGCTTGATACACAAGATGAAAGAGTAAAATCTGGAATGAGTGCGAGTGTATCTATTATCACTGAATCAAAAACTAATGTAGTAATTGTTCCAAATAACTCAATTAAAACATTGAAAGGTATGAAGGGTGAGTCAACATACTATGTTGAATCTTTCAATCCCCCATTAACAGTAGTCAAAGGTACAAGCCCTGCAACGACCGGAACAGTTTCATTAATACCTCCACAAAAAATTACAGTAAGTATAGGTTTAGCAGATGATTCAAATACCGAAATAATTTCAGGAATTACTGAAGGAGAACAAATAGTAACAAAGACAATACTTGGAGCATCGGCTTCTGCAACTACAGCTGTCAAAACCACAGCAAGCACACGTAGTGCAGGTGGCATGTTCGGAGGTAGACCAGGAAATTAATAATAAAAACCATGATTGAAGTAAAAAATATTACAAAAACATATCAGTCTGGAGAAAGTAGCTTTCAGGCATTAAAAGGTTTGGATTTTAAAATTGAAACTGGCGAGTTTGTGGCTATTATGGGGCCTTCTGGATCTGGTAAATCAACATTAATGCATATTCTAGGGGCTCTAGACACACCGACAAGTGGTAAATATATACTAGATGGCAAAGATGTATCAAAATTATCTGACGATGAATTAGCAGAAATTAGAAATGAAAAAATTGGATTCGTTTTTCAGTCATTTAACTTACTTCCGAGAGCCACTGTATTAAGAAATACCATGTTGCCAATGATTTATGATGGTACTGATAAAGACAAACGAGAAGAAAGAGCAAAAAGTGCCCTCATTTCAGCTGGTTTTGATGAAAGTCACTTCTATCACCTTTCAAATCAATTATCTGGAGGTCAAATACAAAGAGTAGCTATTGCTAGAGCATTGGTGAATAATCCAAAGCTAATACTTGCAGATGAACCAACTGGAAATCTAGATTCAAAAACAGGTGAAATAGTACTTGCTACTTTTCAAAGATTAAACAAAGAACAAGGAAGTACAATAATTCTAATTACTCATGAAGCAGATGTTGCTGAACATGCGGAAAGAATAATTCATATAAAAGATGGAATGATATTATCTGATTCAAAAGGACATACTAAAAGAACAATTAAATAATAAATAAATATGAAAATATTTGACATAATACAAGAAACATATTTAGCGCTATCTGCAAATAAGGTTAGAACAGGATTAACAATGCTTGGAATAATTATTGGAATAAGCTCTGTTATTGCCATGGTATCCATAGGACAAGGCGCACAAAGCTCTATAACCTCAAATATTGAGTCAATAGGCTCAAATCTTATACTCATAAGCCCAGGTGCACCAAGAGGTATTGGTCAGCAAGTAAGTATGGGTCGTGGATCTGCAAAAAGTCTTACACGTGAAGATGCTGATGCTATTTCAGCAGAAATATCTTATGCCAAGTCTGTTTCTCCTGAAGTCAGCGGTAGATATCAAATAGCTGGTAAAGGTACAAATACAAATACCTCCGTAATGGGAGTTTCTGGATTTTATGCAGATGTTAGAAATATTCAAATAAGTGAAGGAGATTTTATTTCAGATCAAAATTTAAAAAGTCTTTCAAAAGTTGCAGTACTTGGTCCTACTGTTCGTGATGATATTTTTGGTGAAAATGCACAAGATGTAATAGGACAAACTATAAAAATAAAAGGTTTAGAGTTTAAAGTAATTGGTATCACAAAAACAAAAGGTGGTAGTGGATTCAGCAATCAAGATGATATGATTTTTGTACCATTAACCAGTGCACAAAAATATCTTACTGGAGATAAATATTTAACAAGTATAAGTGTTCAAGCAATTGATTCTAGTACAATGACACAAGCTCAGCAAGAAATAACAGATTTACTTTTAGCTAGACATAAGAAAACAACAGAAACTGCAGATTTTAATATATTAAATCAAGCAGATATTTTGGCTACAGCGTCTAGTATAACAAGTACATTTACAATATTACTTGGAGCAGTCGCAGGTATTTCACTTTTGGTTGGAGGAATAGGTATTATGAATATGATGTTAACAACAGTTACAGAAAGAACTAGAGAAATAGGTTTAAGAAAGGCGATCGGAGCAAAAAGAAGAGATATTAGTACTCAATTCTTAATCGAAGCCGTAATGCTTACATTGGTTGGAGGAATAATTGGAGTGATATTGGGATGGTCAATTTCCTATTTAATTTCGCAATTTACTCCGCTCTCAACCAGTATTTCTCTAGGATCAGTTGTAATGGCTTTCGGAGTTTCAGCATCAATAGGAATAATATTTGGATATTATCCAGCAAGAAGAGCCTCAAGATTGAATCCTATAGAAGCTTTGAGATACGAATAATTACATTCTACTGATTTTGAAACCAATATAAATACCAGCAAAACCACCAATCATA
Source organism: Candidatus Tayloriibacteriota bacterium (assembly GCA_903839695.1). GTDB lineage: Bacteria > Patescibacteriota > Minisyncoccia > Phycocordibacterales > PALSA-1337 > CAIOGI01. The sequence continues at coordinate 44,307 of CAIMDI010000026.1, forward strand.
CTTAATATAATAGAAGAAGCAGAGAAATACCCAGCACCCCAAAGTGTGGGTATAAAACCTCCTACATATCCACCAATAATCATACCTATATAAATTAGTGCTTTGGGAGACATAAGAATATATTATTCAGTAGTCTTACCATCAAAGTGTTCTTCGACAGCCTCTGCTTTTGTTTTATGTATTGTACCGTCAATATGATTTGCTGGAGAATACAAAGTATAAAGCTGGAGATTAATAGAAGCAGAAGTATTAATTACATTATGCTCTGATCCTGCTGGTACAATAATTATATCTCCATTTGATACAGGATATTCAAAACCATTAATTATTACTTGACCAGTTCCCAATTCAAAGCGAAAAAATTGATCTACAGTATCATGCACTTCCATACCTATTTCTTCCCCAGGTTTTAGTGACATTAAAACCAATTGACTATGCTCACCAGTGTAAAGTACTCGACGAAAATCAGTATTTTGCATTGTTAACTCCTCAATATTTACATGATATCCTTTTTTCATATTATTTATTTATTATTATTCTTATAAAATATTCTACTTTTATCATCAAAATGTTCAATAGCGTATGATAACATAATTCTTGGCATTTCTTTAGCATGTTTATCTAGGAATTTCATTTCTATGGCCATAGAAATACGTTTCCCTACCTCACGTAGCATCCAACCAGTAGCCTTGTGTATCAAATCATGTTTGTCTTTCAATAATATCTCACAAATATTAAACGTATCATCATATTGCCCTTCTTTTATAAATGCGTGAGTTGAAATAATTGAAATTCTTCTTTCCCATAAGTTCTTTGACTCTGCCAATTTGTATAGAATTTTTCTATCATTTTTCAATAAATAATCACCAACTATATAACTTGCGGAAAGATCAACTAAATCCCAATTATTTATTGATTTTGTATTCTTCAAGTAAAATTTATATATTTTGTCTTTTAATTTTTGATCTTTTGTATTTTCATATTTTGCGACAAGAATTTCTAATGCCACGAGACGATATTCATGTATTTTGCTATTTAATAACCTTTCTATTGAATCAAAATCAATGTCGATAAATTGATATGCTACTTTTCTTATTTTAGGTACAACAATACCAATAAAAATATCACCTTCGCCATATTCACCTTTTCCAGTTTTAAAATATCCAGAAAGAATTTTTGCTTTTATAGGGTCAGCTAATTTTTGTAGCTCTTTTGATATGTTTGTGAACATATAAATTACATTATATTTTTGTGTATATAGTAATCCCTTACTGCATTAAAAATTAATTTATGTCCATCACTATTGGGATGTACTCCATCATCATAATATAATTTTCTATAGTCTCCTTGCTCTAAAAATAATTTATATATATCAACCAGCTCTATATTTAAATCTGAGCAAATTGAAATTAAAATATTATTATATTTTATAATATCTGAATTTAATCTACTTTTGCCAATGCTACTTACTTTTTTTGTTATTTCATCGATTACTGGTGGTGATGTAAGAAATAATATATTTTTTGAATATTCTTTTGCCTCAGCAATAACTTGTCTGATATTTTTTGCGTATTGATCGATATTAATGGCATGTTCACCTGTATTTGCATATATTGCTGAATCATTTGTACCGAAAGAAAATAGAAAATATATTTCACTGTCTCTTACAAGCCTTTGTTCAGTTTCAAACTTGAATCTTTTTAGTAAATCATTTGTATTATTGCCACCAATTCCCATATTGTAAACTGTTATTAATGGTTCAAGTTCATTATTTACAGTCTTAATATTTGCTTCAGCTTTTATTCTATCAGCCCAACCGCTTGATTCAGTATCAAATGAACCACGAGTAATACTATCACCAAATAAATATATTGTTATTTTCATGCTTTATAAACTTTAAATATTGCAAATTCAGGAACTTTATTTAACATATTATATGTTTTGGATTATATCACGCCTGCAATGCTAACGTAAAATAGAAATGTTATACTTATATGCCTATGAAAAACAAACTGACAATTTCGCCAAAAGTTATAATCCTTTTAACAGTATTCCTAGATGTTCTTGGATTGGGAGTTATTATCCCAATTCTTCCCTTTTACGTGGAATCTTTTCATGTTTCTGGAATCGTAGTCACTTCACTATTTGCTGTATTTGCACTATTTTCATTTTTTAGTGCACCTATTTTAGGAGCAATTTCCGACAGAAAAGGAAGAAGACCAGTGCTTCTCATAAGTCTTGCATCTAGTGCTGTTGGTTGGCTTATCTTTGCTTTTTCAAATACAATTTTTGGACTATTTTTAGGAAGAATAATAGACGGATCAGCTGCAGGAAATATTTCAACTGCTCAAAATTACTTAATTGATATTGCAAAAGATCAAAAAGAAAGAGCAAAAAATTTAGGATTGATCGGCGCAGTTTTTGGAATCAGTTTCATTATTGGTCCTTTGGTTGGAGGAGTTTTATCAACAATAAGTATGAAGCTACCATTTATAGTTGTAGGAATAATGTCATTATTAAATACAATACTTGCATACTTCTTTTTACCTGAAACTCATCATGAAAGAAGTACAAAAAAACTTTCTATCAATCCCTTTGCACCGATTATGAAAGCCTTAAAAAACAAAAACATATTGCCTTTGTATATCGCTTGGCTATTATTCGGTGTCGCTATTTCATTAAATCAATCAATATTTGCATTATATATTGCAGAAGAATTTTCTTGGACAGTGATAGCGTCTGGATTCATAATGGCATTAATTGGAGTAATAATATCTATAAACCAAGCATTTGCAATTAGAAGTATTTGGCTCAAATATTTTAAGGAATCATTCTTAATGGTTTGGGTTTTTATTCCCTTTTCAATTGGATATTTAATAATGGCTTTGCCTTTTAAAATCGCATTTTTGTCAGGACTAGTGATAACAGCATTTGGACAATCATTAATGAGAGTAATAATGACAAGTCAAATAATAGGATTCTCCAATAAAGAAGAACAAGGAGAAAATATGGGAATACTTGTTTCCATTATGTCGCTATCAATGATACTAGGTCCTTTATTAGGAGGATTTGTTTATGAAGCATATCCAAGTTTGCCATTTATTCTTGCAGGAATAATACTATTGATTACATTCGTCTTCATATTTAAAACATATAAGAAAATCAAACCACATGAACATATAGAAGTGGAGCCAGTGGAGGTGGTTTAATATTAATTAGATTTGGTGGGCACAATATCAAATGTATGAATTGGTTTATTTGCAAAAATATCCTGCGCCTCTTTAAAATCAAAGCTGTAATCAAAATCCCATCGTGGCGGAAGAGCAAATACGTACTTATTATTACGTGCTAATTCACTTGCTTTAATTGGTGCTGCTGAAATAGAAAAATCCTCTGCTAAATATTTATTCCATTGAGAAATGGTAAAAACAAGTATTGGTAAATCTTCATATGGATTGGAATCTGTCCATTTTGGGTTACGTATTAAAAGTTTTGGTCCATTGGTTCAGGATAGTAAAGACGTGGTAAGTATAACCCGTCTTGCTATTTTATAAAATAAGCATAATATTATTTCCAATATGAGCGCCAATAACTACATAAAAATAAAAGAAATTTCTCCTGATAAATTCAGGGTTGCAGAGAAAGACTTTGAGAGTGATATGGACATAAGTCACTTGGGCGATTTCGACCTCCTCAAATCAGCTATTGAAAAGGCTGAGGGTTACATTTCGGACATAGAGTATGAAGTTGAGTATGGGATACGGTTTGCTTTATTCGATACAAAAGTTGATTCTAAGGATTTTGATACCTGGAATGTTAAGAAAAAACACACAGAGTTAGAAGAAAGTCGTCTATATACCACACGAGAAATTTGGTGGTGCAGACTCGGTCTTAACATCGGTTTTGAACAAGATGGGAGTGGTGAAGAGTTTTTGCGCCCTTGTGTAATTGTACGAGGATTTGGTCCACGAGTATGTATGGTAATTCCCCTTACAACATCTGGAAGCAAACACCCTCTTCGCGTACCTCTCGGAGAAGTTGATGGAAAAACAGCAACGGCTCTTCTTTCTCAGATACGTTCGATAGACACTCGCCGACTTGTTGAGAAGATAGGCTTTCTTGATAAAGAAAAATTTGAGGAGCTAAGAAAAAATGCCAGAAGTTTATTCTGACATTTCTTCTACTTGTTCTCCTCCTTACGGAGGTGAGGCCGAAGCCACTTGTACTCATACTATAGCAAATTAGTTAATAAAATGCAAGTTTATGTTTACCCCTACCAGTGGCAGAACCTGTGACTAATCCATTACCAGATTCAAATATTTTTCGTGTTGCTTGACGAACATCATTCTCAACCTCTTTGTTAGTCAGACGCCATGTACCTGTAATTAATACCCATTTCATGTGTACTTCAGAATATCATGATTATTCAATATGTCAATTGCTGCCGGACTTGGAATCGAACCAAAATTTTCGCTTTCAGAGAGCGACGTCCTACCTTTAGACGATCCGGCAATTTTACATTCTACTCATACAAATTACCTTAAAAATACATATTATTCAAGTAAAATACTATTCAAACCTATCAAACGTCACCCATCTTAATTTATCAAAGTTAAAACCGTAATGTTTGTATACAAATCTTGGATCTGAATCGAAACGTTCTTCCCATTTTAGTCCTAACTTTTTAACAATATTTTTCAATTCTTCAACAGAATTTCCTTCAAATTCTGCATACACAGGAATACGTGGCCATTCATCAATATCTATTGTTACTCCATCAAGCCTTAGTGTGTGCCTTCGCTTTTCAACTACTCTATAGGCAATTAACCCTATAGATTCCAAGAGAATTTTTGCCTCATCAAAATCTGAAACTTCAAATTCTACTTCTTCAACACTGTCAATTTTTTGTTCTTTATTATGTTTATAAGTTAATTTTATTTTACTATTAACTTTTCTCAATCTAATTAATTTGCCTTCATTAATCCAAACTAAATCTTTATCATAAAATATTATCTCATCGAGCTTGACCTCACCCTCGTCAATAGCATCAAATTTCTTTAACTTTTCAATCAAATCTTTCTTATCAATATCAAGAAACCTAGTTTCGATTTCAATTTTCATCGATTAATTATAACACATATAAATTACGAGCTTGTAATCATTGCCAAAACGATTGCTGTAATTATTGAGGATATTAAACCGATTTTTTGATGCCTCTGAAGTTTTTCTTTATTAACTGCGATTCCAAGAATAACTGCAACAATAATATAACTTTCAGATAGTGCAGTTGCTACAGCTATCGGAGCCAGACTCATTGAAAATACATATGCCAACCATGCCACTTTATCAGCAATAGACATAGGTAAAATTATTTTGTATTTATCTTTTAAATCAATAAAAGATTTAATTAATTTCCCTTGAACAATTAAATATATTCCTGTTAATATTAAAATAAAAGTGTCAGTAAAGAAATTAATCATTAAAGGATTTGAGACTCTACCACCCCAGCCCATAAAAAAGTTTGCTGATCCCATAGCAAATGCACCAAAAAATGCCAACCAAACACCCTTCTCTAAAAAGAATTTTTTGTTAAAAGTTTTTTCCTTAAATGAAACTAAAAATAATGAAATAATCAAAAAAATAATCAAAATGATTTGTGTAATTGAAATACTTTCACCAAGAATAAAGAAAGCAAGAAAAGCAGCGGCAGGTACTTCAAATGACCAAATAGGCTCGATAATAGCAAGTTTACCCTTTCTTAAAGCCTCAAAATCGATCAATGCGGCAACAAATAGTACAACTCCAGCAATTATCATTATAAAAATTTTAGTATTCCATACGAAAAGATCTGGAATATCCTTCCAAATGAAGGGAAAAATAACAATAGCTCCAAAAAGTGAAATAAAAAATAAAGTTTCCCAATCCCCTATTTTTCTTGCTGACTTTTGAATTAGAAAATCACCAAAGCCCCAACAGAGCATTGCAACAAAAGCTAATCCAATTCCAATTGTTATGTTCATATATTATTTCCTAGTTCTTTTCACCGCCACCTTTATAAATTCACTAAATAATGGATGTGGTCTAAGTGGCCTTGCTAGGAATTCTGGATGAAACTGCGTGCCAAGGAAAAAAGGATGTTGACCAATACCTTCTCCGCGCGGAAGTTCAGCAATTTCCATCAATGTACCATCTGGAGATGCACCAGAAAAGATCAAGCCACCGGCGATTACCTTTTCTATGTATTCAGGATTTACTTCATATCTATGACGATGACGTTCGTATATAATGTCTTCGCCATAAGCTTGTCTAGCTATACTTCCCTTTTTTAATCTTGCTTCATATCTACCGAGTCGCATACTACCACCATAATTTCCTTCTGCAATTTTCTTTTTTTGATCTGGCATTATGTCGATTATCACATGTTCAGCTTTAGGATTGATCTCTGCTGTATTTGCATCTTTTAAATTTAAAACATTTCTTGCAAACTCAATTGTCATAAGTTGCATACCGTAACAAAGTCCAAAATATGGTATTTTATTTTCTCTAGCATATCTAATTACATTGAGCTTTCCTTCTATTCCACTTTCACCAAAACCTCCTGGCACTATAATTCCATCAAATTTATCTAATGAAGAATAATCAGGATTTGGAATTTCAAAGTCACGAGCATTGACTGTATGAATTTTAGGATTTACTTTTTGTGAGTATGCAGAGTATTTTATAGCCTCAAGAACAGAAACATAGGCATCAGTCAGAACGAAGTCGCCAGTATTAAAATATTTGCCAACAATTGCGATATTAACTTCTTTCTCACCCTTTTTTACAGACTTCACATTGTCTGCAAACTTTTTCCATTCACCTAAACCCCTTGCACTTGGTCTTTTTTTCAATTTCAAAGACTTCATCAATATCTCACTCATATTATCCTTCTCAAAATTTAATGGTACATCAAAAACACTTTCAATATCTGGAGCTGATATCACACAATCAGTATGCACACCGCAAGACACTGCAATTTTTTCTTTTCTTTTATGATCCATTGGTACTTCACTTCTAGCGATAATAATATCCGCATTAACTCCATATGAATTTAATTGTCTAATAGCATTTTGTGTCGGCTTTGATTTCATTTCACCAAGTTTAGAAGGTACTGGCATATAACTTACCATTACAAAAATAACATCTTCAGGATGTCTAACTTTAATAACTCTAGCAGCTTCTATAAACATAATATTTTGATAATCACCAACAGTTCCACCAATTTCAACTACAGTGATATCACTTTTATTTATTTTTGCAGAATATTGAAATCTATGAATTATTTCATCACGAATATGAGGAATAGCTTCAACACATTTACCACCATATTTTAAAGCTCTTTCACCCTCAATAACATGCTTATAAACCATTCCAGAAGTAATATAATCATCGCCAGTTAAATCTCTATTCAAAAATCTTTCATAATTTCCCATATCTTGATCTGTTTCTAAACCAGAATTTAAAACAAAAACTTCACCATGTTCAGTAGGATTCATAGTACCAGCGTCTACATTTAAATATGGATCAACTTTAAGTAAATTTACAGAAAAACCCTTCGCTTGTAGAAGAGTTCCTATAGAAGACGTCGCGATTCCTTTACCAACTCCAGACATTACTCCGCCGATAACAAAAATATATTTATGATGCTTTGACTTTTTTTCCTTTATATTTTTCATATAGGTATTCTAGTTAACTTATTCTAAAATCGCAAATATCTTTTAACAGCCAAATAACTAGAAACTGCACCCAACACTATTCCTGACCCCATTATTATAGCAAAGATTTGAGGGAAATTTGAAATAAAATACACAGAAAAGACATTAACTAAAAGCGAAAAGTCCTGTACTCCTTGCACACCAGCAAATTTTAATAAAATTACATCACTATAATAGGAGAATGCTCCAAGTAATATAAGCGTAAGAACTCCAGAAAATACGCCATACATAATACCAGAAATAACAAACGGCCCTCTAATATAGAGATTTGAAGCACCAACCAATTTCATAACAGAAATTTCATCTTTTGCTGTAAAAATAATCAAACGAATGGTATTGAAAGTAATTATTATCGCGACAATGATAAATATTATAGCTAATATAGATCCAGTTTTCTCTACTGCAGGAATTATTCTTCCCAATCTGTCTATTATAATTTTATTTTGATTGTAATTGACCTTTTCAACTATACTTACACCTTCTTTGGATAATGAGCTTTTGCTATCCAGAAAACTAGCTATTCCGGCATATTGCGATGGCTCTTTTGCTTTAATATTTATTACAGCAGGAAAAGGATTTGTACCAATTTCATCTAATCCCTGTAGAATCAATGTATTGTCTTTCCATTTATCTCTAAAATCAGCTAATGCCTTTTCTCTAGAAATATATTCAATTTTCTCAACTTCAGGCAAATTTTCTATTACTTTTTTTAATGAAAGAATGTCTGTTTCTTGAGAATCAAGTACAAAATATACATTTATATCAACTTTATTTTTAACTTCTTTTAATAATGCTCTACCGAAAGCACTGCCGAAAATTAAGGAGCCAAAAATAGTTAATGATAAAGTTATAACAACAATTGCTGAAAATGATAAGAATCCACTTCTCCAAAAATTTACAAATCCTGATCTAATTACTCTTTTAAAATGTGTAAGTATCATATTTAATTAAATTATCTATAAAATATATTTTCCGGCTTTATCATCTCTAATTATTTTGCCTTTTTCCATAGTTATAACTCTTCCACCAACTTCATCAACTACGCCCTTATTGTGAGTTGTAAGTAAAACAGTTGTGCCCATTTTATGAATTTTCTGAAGAATTTTTATAATTTCAAAAGTATTAATAGGATCGAGATTACCAGTTGGCTCATCGGCAATGATAATGTCAGGTTGAGTGACAATAGCTCGAGCTATTGCTACTCTTTGCTTTTCCCCTCCAGATAATTCACCAGGAAAACTCCAAATTTTATTGCCCAAATCAACCAAATCAAGAACATGAGGAACATCAGAATGAATTTCAGCATCAGTACGACCAGCAGCTTCCATAGCAAAAGCTATATTTTCGTATGCGGTTTTATTTGGAATTAGTCTATAGTCTTGGAATACTGTGCCTATTCTGCGACGAAGTTTATTCATTTCACTTTTCTTAAGCTTGTTTATATTTGCGGATTCGAAGAATACAGCACCTTCTGTAGGTTTGTCTTCTGCGATAAGCATTTTGATTAGAGTGGTTTTTCCAGCGCCAGAATGACCCACTATAGTGATAAATTCGTTTGGTTCTACACCAAAACTAACTTGATCAAGTGCAATAGACTCATCTGGATATATTTTTGACACTTTATCGAAATAAATCATATAGGATAATTATAACACACAATATAATAATATAAATTATAAATTCTTCTCTGCCTCAATAAACTCATCCAAATCCCCTTCCAAGACTTTTTCTATTTGTGATGTCTCAATATTTGTTCTATGATCTTTTACCATTTTGTATGGATGTAGAACATAAGAACGAATTTGATTTCCCCATTCAATAGACGTAGTTTTACTAATATACATTCCCTTTTCTTTAGCAATTCTCTCATCTTCTCTTTGTTTAAATAATTTTCCACGCAAAATATCCATAGCCTTCTCTTTGTTTTGCGCTTGAGAACGCTCTGAAGTCACATGAACTGAAAGTCCTGTGGGTTTGTGAACTATTCTAACAGCTGTTTCTCTTTTATTAACATTTTGACCACCTGGTCCGCCAGATTTGGCAATAGAAATCTCTATGTCTTTATCAGGCAATTCCATATCTATACTATTTACTTTTTCAAATTTGGGAATAATTTCAACCATAGAAAATGAAGTATGTCTAAGTTGTTTAGCATTGAATGGTGATATACGAACAAGTCTATGAACTCCAGATTCATTTTTTAAATCACCATATACATTTTTCCCACTAACCTCAATAGTAATATTTCTAAAACCTCCATGATCATTTTCATTTGAATGTATTAATTCCATTCCCCATCCTCTTTTTTCTGAGTATTTTCTGTACATTCTATAAAGAATAGATGAAAAATCTTCTGCATCATCACCACCAGCACCAGAAAATATGGTCATAATAGCATTTCCTTTATCAAATTTTCCTACACCTTCAAGTGAGTTTTTTAAATCTGCAATTTCCTTTATTATTGACTGTGCTTTGTTTTTATCAGACCAAAAATCTGCATTTTGCATAGAAGCCTCCAAATCATCAATTTTTCTTTGAATATCTTCCTTGTTCATATTATCTAGTCTATAAGAAAATAGAGCAAAAAGAAAGGCTAATATAAATGTATTATAGTAAATTTGAGCCAAATGTGAGAATCGGACTCACATTCCTGCTTTACGAAAGCAGTGTTCTACCATTGAACTAATTTGGCAACTATTCAATTATATTTGTAAATTACATTTACATACTATCATTTTTTATAGTCTCATTCATCTATCTAGCCAAATGACGATTTTTCTGATACAGTAATAATCTAAATATATTATTGCTATGGCCTTAAATAATGACAATATCAAAACAATAAATAGACCACCCGTTGTTGTAATTATGGGTCATATTGATCATGGCAAATCTACACTACTCGATTATATTAGAAAAACAAATATAGTTGCTGGTGAAGCTGGGGGTATTACTCAACATTTAGGAGCTTATGAAGTTAAACACAAAACAAGCGAGGGTAAAGATGGAAAAATTACATTTTTAGACACACCAGGTCATGAAGCATTCTGCAGTATACGCGAAAGAGGTGCGCAAGTAGCAGATGTTGCTATTTTGGTTGTTTCTGCTGAAGACGGTGTAAAACCACAAACTTTAGAAGCATTAAAATGCATTTTACTTGAAAAAATTCCTTATGTTGTTGCCATAAATAAAATAGACAAACCTGGAGCTGATATAGACAAAACTAAACAAAGCTTGGCGGAAAATGAAGTTTATGTTGAAGGATTCGGTGGTGATATTCCTGTAGTCCCTATTTCTGCATTAACTGGTAAAGGTATTCCTGAATTATTGGATATGGTTTTATTGGTTACAGATATGCTTGATTTAAAAGCAAATCCTGAAGCTAGAGCAGAAGGCGCTATTATAGAAGCCAAACTTGATAATAAAAAAGGTATTTCAGCTACTTTACTCATAAAAAATGGCACATTGGAATCTGGACAGTACATTGTTGCTAGTGATTCTATATCTCCTGTTCGAATATTTGAGGATTATCAAGGACAAAATATAAAGAAAGCTAGTTTTTCAAGTCCAGTCAAGGTAATTGGCTTCAATAAAATGCCAATTGTCGGTGACAAATTCATTACTTGTCTAAATAAAAAAGAAGCAGAAAATATGGCAAAAGAATTCGCTGATACTCATAAATCTAAACAAAATAATCCTTTTACCATAAAGAGTGAAAACGACAACACAGTAATTATCCCTATTATCATAAAAGCTGATGTAGTCGGAAGTTTGGAGGGTATAAAACATGAACTTGCTAAAATTAAAAATGATAAAGTTAAAATAAAAATCGTTTCAGAAAGTATAGGAAATGTGAATGAGAATGATGTAAAAATAGTGCAAGGTGATCCTAATATTATTATTGTAAATTTCAATTCTAAAATTGATACGAAGGCGCAAGGAGTTATAGAGAGATCAAACATTCAAATCAAATCTTTTGATATTATTTACAATTTAGTTCAATTCCTTAAAGATACAGTCATTTCTAAAGTTCCCAAAGAATACATTGATGAAATATCAGGAACAGCTAAAATTCTTGCGATATTTAGCAAAAATAAGGATAAACAAATTCTAGGGGGTAAGGTTCAGGTTGGTACATTAGCAGTAGGATCAGAGGTGAAAATATTAAGACGAGATATAGAAATAGGTAGAGGTAAAATCAAGGAACTTCAATTACAAAAAGTTAAAGCTAGTGAAGTAAATGAGGGTTATGAATTTGGCTGTATGATAGAGTCTAAAATTGAAATAGCATTGGGAGATAAAGTTCAAGGTTTCGTAACAATTGAAAAGAAATAATATGTCATCGTCAAGAGAACAAAAACTAAAAGATGTAATAAAGGAGGCTGCGGCTGAATTTCTTCAACGTGAATCCAATTACACTTCCCTTTTAACAGTTACTGATGTTTCCCTTTCTGATAGAGGAAATCAATCAACAATATTCTTTACTGTTCTACCACAGGATAAAGAAAAAGGTGCTTTGGACTTTGTGAAAAGAAAAAGAGCAGAATTTAGAGAGTTTTTCAAAAGTAAGGCACGAATGAGAGCTCTTCCATTTTTTGATTTTGAAATTGATAATGGTGAGAAAAATCGTCAAAAAATAGACGAAATAGCCAGAAGTGTTATAGAATAGATAAAGTACTGAAATATTAGACAAATATTTACAGGAAGTACATTTATCTTATGGCGTAGTGGCGAAGTTGGTTAACGCAGCAGTTTGCAAAACTGCCATTCACCGGTTCGAGCCCGGTCTACGCCTCCACAATCTTTGCAAAATGAAGTAAAAATGATAAAGTATTATCAGATAAATAATATGCCCGGGTGGTGGAACTGGTATACACGCACGACTTAAAATCGTGTCTCTTACGGGATGCGGGTTCGATTCCCGCCCCGGGCACAATGAAATGTACCCCAAAAAGTAAACACGAAATTCTGTGTTAATTCTTTTCTTTTGTTATTGCTAATTCTTCATATTTCTGTTATATTTTTTGTGTATTGTAATGCGCCCATAGCTCAGCTGGTAGAGCAGATCCCTCTTAAGGATAAGGTCGTAGGTTCGATCCCTACTGGGCGCACAAGCAAGGAAGTGTATTTTGTTTTTGCTTCCAGGCTTAATAAATGCAATAATTGTATAGTAAAAATTAAATATGCGCGGGTGGCGAAATTGGCAGACGCACTTGCCTTAGGAGCAAGCGGGGTAACCCTTGGAGGTTCAAGTCCTCTCCCGCGCACAATGTAAAATAAGCATAATTTTGATTATGCTTATTTTATTTTTTTGTTAATGTAGTTGCCATTTGGCTGTTTATATGTTTTTTGACAATTCAACTTTTTAGTGCATAATATCTGAGGATAAATTAGAATTTTGACAGTCAAACAATCAAAACAAAAATAGTTGAGAATATGAGTAATCCTGAAAATGAAGGTTATGTACAGGTTAAGGACAAGGCTCTTGAAGAGAGCATTATTAAAATCATCAAGAGTCGATTTGTAGAATTAGAAGAATTGTTGAAACGTGATGATGTTGCTATCACCAATGCTGGCAATGTTTGTAGTTTATTTTGGGAGATTGATAATCTCATCAAAAAAAAATTGGAACGTAGGGAAATATCGCTAGAAAATAAGGGGGTGAAAGAACTCCTAGAGCGATTGGCTGGGATAGAGAAAATTATTAATGAAGAAAATATAATCCTGAATAAAAGTACGAGTTCAGCAGTTCAAACAAACAACACGACGCTGACGCCCAAAAAGCAGGTAGAAGTGAAACCACCAGCTACGAAAGTGTCTGCATCGACCACAGCTCCCAAAAAGCCGGTTGCGCCGACAGTTCCTGCAGAAGTAAGGGTACAGACTCAAACACCAGTGGTGCATGCCACTTCGACGCCACAGCCCACGCAAGTTGTGGTACCGCCCACAGTGCAAGCAATACCGAGTCCAAAGTCGGCTCAACAGACATCTGTTTGGATCATGACTGCTGTTTTTCTTTTGATAATATTAATTGTACTGGAAGCAGGACGTTTTCTTTACAATGGAGGTTCAGTGCCCACAACAACCTCTCAAACACTGGAGAAACAAACCGTTAGCACGACTGAGAAATCAGAAGGTGTGCTTGCACCTGCAGTTTGTGTTTTAACGCCGGATAGTTCCACAAAATCAGACCCCACAAGGTCATGGCCCAAGGATGTAAATCCAAAGACCCTGATACAAGCGGAGGTTCCGAGTAAAAGACCAATGCAGGTTGAGTATAAAATTCAACCTTTTGGGGATACACTTTTTGTGTTCCCTGTTCATGTGGAATGCAATATCTCAGTGCACCCAGATCCGAGGGATGAAAATGGTATTTACAGAAAGGATTTGGTTAAAGTGTTCGTGGATGGGATAAAAACAGGTACGGCTGATGACAATTCAGGTACAGCAAATAATAATTATGGTGAAATCAAATCTGTACGTATCTGGAACCTATCTCCACGAGCTACGAAGATTTACATCCATTTTGGTGATAGTTAGGGCATAGCCCAAACAAGGCGGCGAACACATACGTGTTCGCCGCCCTTTTCGTATTCATAATCATTTTTATGTACTATTTGTAGGTATTGACAAAACTACAATTTAGTGTATAATGGTATGGTAGTGATAGTTATGGTTCATTGACAATTCAGGTACAACAAAATCCATGTAATACATGGTGACAGAAAAGGAAGAAAATTATGCCAAATTCAGAAACACCACAAACACCGTCTGCGACACCAGCGGTAGCAGCTCCAGCGCCAGTAGCAACACCTGCAGTAGTTCAGACACAAACAGTGCCTTCTACTCCAGCGCCAGTAGCAACACCTGCAGCGACGGAGGCATCAGCAACAAAGCAAGTCAAGACATCACCTGAAGCAGAGGTTGCTAAAGAGCTGATGAATTTCTCAAGACGGTTACTGCAATTGAATACAGATGTACTCAGCCCGCTGGGACCACAGAACACATCGGCCAAGATCAACCGGTCTATCACTAATATCGATATACTCTTGAAGACTCTAGACACAGAATACCCGAATACAAGGGAAGTTTCCAATCTGAGGAATTCCCTTGATAAAATCGTGGAATTATGGGCCGCACTGAATCAGCCGAAAGCTGCTCCAGCAATAGCACCTGCTCCGGAGGCAACACCTGCACCTGCAGCGACTGCACAACCCGTGCAGACACCTGCACCGGCGACACCGCCTGCGACACCAGTCGCACCAGCGGTAGCAGCAACACCTGCTCCGGAGGCAACACCGGCACCTACAGAGCCTCAAACAGTAGTGACGGGGGCTTCAAAAACATACACCAGAATCAAAGCTGTAGCAGCAGCAGTGATTATCTATATAGTCAGCTTTTGCTTGATAAGCGTTGTGAGTGAGCAAAAGAACATAGTCACTGAACGGGAAAGACAAACAGCAGAGATAGAAAGGCCTGCTGAACCCAAATTGTCGCCGGCACCAGTTGGCGTATTCATACCTGATGACACAAGAAGCACAACTAATGCTATTGTTGGTAAGACATGGCCCAGTGGTGTGTCACCGAAAGAGATTGTTGAAATTGAGATTCCAGTAATCACACCAGGACAGACAAACGTGATAATATACAAGGTTCCACCCAATGGGGACACATTGTTCAAATACCCAAGGAATCTACCGTGTCACGTCGAGACTCACCCTGATCCAAGAGATGAAAATAACACCTATAGTAGGAGGTTGCTGATAGATCATTTTGATGGTGAAAAAGCGGACGGAATCAATTTCCGGTATATCCGCTCATATCGAGCGTTGAATACTTCAAATTTGCCACAAATTATCTATTTTTGTTTTTACTAATAAGGGCAAATTAATCAAAGCGGCGAACACATACGTGTTCGCCGCCCTTTTTTATACAAATTTGACTTTATATAATAATTATGTTATCCTAATATTGGACTATAGATTTCATCATTAGTTCATTAACAAATAATAATCACCAAAATGGTGAAAAATTCAGAAAGTGAGGACTCATGTTTAAAACAGATAGTGCAGAAGAGGAGGAAATGATAAACTTAATACTCTTTGTTCTGTTGTTCTTGATGGTGACGTTCATATCGTCGTTACTCTTACATTACCTGTTCAACCTGAGCTCAAGCGTCTCAGGATTTACGGGCTTATCAATAACATTCTTTGCAACAACCTTTTGGTTGTGGAAATGGTTCTTCGTGGTAATAGAGCCAAATTGTGTAATTGTACTTCAAAACACATTAATGGATTCAGGATCATCAATGAAGCCTAACGGCGAGATTGATCTATTGTATATTCCCCACAACCAAAGGGCATGCAAGAAGCCATTGACTGTCAGGTGGCCGTGGGAGAAATTGGTCGGTAAAATCAATCTGAAAGATGATAAAATTCAGATACCCAGAAAAGTTGCTGTTCGGGACAAAGATGGACAACTCTGGGATGCTGAATTCACAATTATACTCACGCCCTTGCCGTTTGGAAAGTCTATCATCAGATACTTCTTGGTTAGCAATGAAGTAGCCGATGCATTTTTTTCAAACTATTATATGGAGCAATTTGCAATTCTCTTTTCTAAGATGTCTGGAGAGGATGCTCAGAGCGAAACCAATGAAAATAGTTTTAGAAGCAGGTTCAGTTGCTTACTTGGTGGTGAAACTTCAGTATCTGAAAAAGAAAGACAGTTTGCAAGATTCGCCTCAGTTATCATTACATCTATAAGACCAGAAAAATATCGTCAAGAAATAGGTCAATTGGATAAAATGATCGATGCTAAATTTAATGCAATCGATAAATTAAGAAAAATTGTTGATCCCAATACTGCTGCAGTGATTGTTAGTCAGGCGTCCGGAGAATCCACTGGGTCGATTATTATTGCAGGCTTACCTGCAGGTATGCAACACTTTAGTGGTCTACTGGATAATCCAAAGAAAGGAGGCAAATGATAACTACTGAACAGGAGTGTACAAATAAAGGTAAAAAAATTGGATACATTGGTTTGGTGTGCATAGTCATATTCGTACTACTCTGGATTAGGGCCACCTCAGGTGTACCGTTTCTAACAACCACCACACCAACATCCATGATTCATCAAGAAAGGAATGAAGTATTCATTTGTGACATTCGAACTGATGGATGGACCAAGTTCGAAACCTTGGGGAAAACATACTCCACAGCTTCCGTCAAAAGTAACGGTGTCACTCTGAAATACCAAGTTGGTATAAACAATCATGTTAAATCTATTGTGCTTCCAAGTGAAATTGGGAATATAGTAGATTTCGGTGACCCAAAAGAAATCAAGGTGTTATACATCAAGCTTATGGAGGGTCAAGGCGTTGAGAAGTCAACGGTAATTCTGCAACGTAGAATGGAATAATCCGTAACAAGTGAAGGGCTGGTCGCACGTAAGTGCGACCAGCCCTAAACCTTTTAATAAAACAAATTTTAGAATGGTGAGCTTATATTTAATGTATCATAAACAAAATTTATAATACCATACACAGAAATCATTATTCCTATTCCAATAACACCATATAATATGTGATTTCTACCAGTTTTTCTAGCCTCAGTGTCCTCAGACCCTTTAAAAAATCCGATAAGACCCCATATAAATAAGAGTATAGCTAAACCAAACACAAACTCTACTATAGGTGCAACAATATTAGCAACTATTTTATCTACAATAGAATTTATCATGGAATCAGTATTCGTACTGGCAGCATGAACAGTTTTAAGTAAAAAATTCATTATATTTTACAAAACAGTTTAGATTATTGATTTAATGGAATTGCTTTAGGAATGTCTGTGTTTTGAACAGTTTTATCATTTGTAATAAAAGTTCTTTTTAAAATATAAACTAGACCCCAAATAGATATGATCACAAATAATGCTATAACTCCGTACATAATAGAATATCCTCCTTTCTTTCTATCATCTTCAGAACCAGCAATTAAATACCTGATTGTATTAAAAATAATATATACAACTGCAGCTGAGATGAGAATAACTATAAATGAATTACTTAATGATGTGAATCTTGTAAAAATATCATCTACAGTATTAACAGCACCTGTTACAGTGCCTGAACTTTGAGCAAAAGCTGATAATGGGGACAATGCAACTAAAAAAGCAAATATTTTTTTCATGTTTAATTATTTAATAATAATACTTATGTGTCTATATTTTAACAATATAATATGATTAATACAAATATAACTGGGGAAAGAATAAATCAGTAAACTAACGAACCATTGGGATCTGCTGATCACTAGGTGTAGCTTGAGGAATATAGGATGAAGAGTTACCACTACTAGGACCGACCGAAGAATTTGCTGGCGGCAAAACGCTGTTTGAAGTATTGTTAGATGACTTATAGCTACCAAAAGGAAATGTAGGTTGTGTATTGGTTAGATTAAAAGTGTTTGTTAAAATGTAAACTAATCCCCACAGAGAAAGAATAACAAAAAATCCGATA
Source organism: Candidatus Tayloriibacteriota bacterium (assembly GCA_903839695.1). Lineage (GTDB taxonomy): Bacteria > Patescibacteriota > Minisyncoccia > Phycocordibacterales > PALSA-1337 > CAIOGI01. The sequence goes on from CAIMDI010000026.1 coordinate 62,579, forward strand.
ACACTATACATCACATACAAACCTGCCTCCTTCTTTTGTGCAACATCATCACCACCCGCAATAAAGTATTTGAATATGTTATATACAAACATTAGTATGGCTAGAGAAATCAAAAATGTTATAGCATAATCAAAATACGTAGTAGCCAATGTTATTAATGATTTTAATGTTTGTTTTTCTGCTGCGAAAGAGAAAACTGGTAATAAAGTTGTAAAAACTATACCTATTTTTATTATTATTTTTTTCATATTA
>CAIMDI010000027.1 GCA_903839695.1 Candidatus Tayloriibacteriota bacterium
ATAACATTCAACAATGCCAGTTTTATCCGCATATCTATTTCTAATGTATTGGCTAAATACATGGTCAAGGTCTTGTACAAGATTCTGAAAACTTTCTGTATCATCTTCAAATTCTTCCATTCTTTTTTGAGTAGAATGTACTGTAGCACATTGTTTGCACATCTTCTTTGAAAACCAATAATCAATATTACCACAATTAACACAACGCTTTTTCTTTGTTATTATTGTACTGTTATATGCCATAGGTTATTTGTTTGGTGTATTTTCATCACTTGGATAATGTTCTTTTTTAGGTTCTGGTTCAGATACTATAATAAAACTAACGCCTGATAAACTAAACTTTACATCTTCATTTGGATTAGTATTTAATGGGTAATTAATAGGGTCACGATGCCAAGCAAGCTCCCAGTTAATATTGCATCTTATTTTATTCTTTGTTTTAGAATCTGTATTTATTAAAACATTTTTTATACCAATTTCACTTAATTGTTCAGCCACTATTTTCAGTGGTGCTACTGTATCATCTTTTGGTAATACAATATCATAATTTCTTTCTAAAGGTTTTTTTTCTTCTTCTTTCATAGGTTATTTGTTTTGGTTATTGTTATTCATTTTATTCCATACAAAATCTTCCATTAATTCTCTTTGCTTTTTAAGATATTCTTCACTTGGTTGATATTCTTTTTTAGGCTCTTGGTTGTAAGTTTGGTTATAATATTTTTCTGCATCAAAATTCCAATTCCAACCATATTTAAAAGCATCCATTATCTGCTTTTTTTCTTTTTCCATACAATCATTCTTAAAAAATTCCCAATGTATATCATCTTTCTTACCTTCTAGCATTTCAATCCTTGCTAATGCCATTTCCATTGCTGTTTTCATAATTATTTTCTTTAAGTTTATATAATTGACCATTAATAAATCTGTATTTACCATAATACACTCCTTTCTTCCAAACTTCAATGACCATATCCAATCTTCTAGCCATTTCGTATATTAATTCCTTATTCTGCATATGCAAAGTTAATTAAATTAATTATTAAACAAAAAAATATTTTGCAATTTGAAATAATATATTTTACTTTGTGGGATAATCACAAAAAATTATGGAAAAAAATACTACGCAAGATGTAAGAGATGCTATTTTACTGCATCTTGAACAGATTGAGCGTCCATTATCATGGTTATCAGATAAGACTGAAATACCATATCCAACACTTTATTCGGTTCTCAAACAGCGAACTTTTTCAATGTCAGACAAGAATATTGTAAAAATTAACAAAGTGCTAGATACCAATTTTATTAACGATTAAATAAATTCTAAATGGCTCGCCCAATAAAGAATTACTGTGATTATTTCCCTCATGATAGGGATATGCGAAACCATAGAAAGGTTAAAGCTATTCGTACAAAATTTGGTGTTAATGGCTATGCTATATGGTCTATGACATTAGAATATCTAACAGGTATTGATGCGAATGTATGTGAATATTCAGATGTAGAATTTGAATTAATGGCTGGTGACTTCGGGGTTTCTGCTACAGAAATACGGGATGTTATAGATTACTGCCTCAAATTAGAGATGTTATTCATAAATAATGGCTTTATTAATTCAGAATCACTTGATGAAAGACTGAAACCTGTATATGAAAAAAGAGGTAAGAGTAAGGATAATAGTAAGAAACAACAACGAGTAAACGGTAAATTTGTAAATAACAATACCGTAGGAAACGGAGTTTCTGCTACAGAAATGCCGCAAAGTAAAGTAAATAAAAGTAAAGTAAAGGAAAAAGAATTAAATATAACATTTGATTGTTTTTGGGATTTGTATGATAAAAAGGTGGGCGATAAAGATAAGCTCATAAAAAAATGGGAATCCTTGAACGATGATGATAGGAAAAATATAATCGAGTATCTCCCAAAATATAAACTAGTTCAAAACGATAAAAAATATAGGAAAGATCCACAAACCTTCCTAAACAATAAATCATGGCTTGACGAACTTGTGGGATTTGAGGAACAAAAAAGTGCTATTTATAAAAACGATGACTTTGAGGTGTATAAAAAACGCCAACAAGAATTAGGAAAAACTTTAAACTAAAACAATGATTGCTACCATTTTTAAAAACATTTTCAGCAAAGAGCCACATTTTATCTCAATTGACAAAGCCTTAGAAAGAATCAAAAATGGTTCAAGTAAGGAATTAGTTCTAGAAATAAGAACTACTCTTGACAAGGAAAAGGCTAACAAAATTAAGTTAAATTTACCTTCGGTTTGTTTTAGTGGAAAGTTTGGAAATGATAGAAAGGATGAGCAATTGATTGAGCATAGCGGGTTTATTGTGCTTGATTTTGACGATGTATCTGAACTTAGAGATAAGCAAACTGAAATAATTTCCCAAAAGTTTGTCTATGCTTGCTGGATAAGTCCATCTGGTAATGGTTTAAAAGCTTTGGTTAAAATAGCTGATGGCTCAAAGCATAGAGAACATTTTCAGTCATTGCAAGAAGTGTTTCCGGAAATAGACCGAAGCGGTATTAACCAAAGTAGAGTTTGTTATGAAAGTTACGATCCTGAAATTTATGTTAACAAGGAAGCTATTATTTTTAAGAAAATTAAGAAGGTTGAAATAATTATCGTTTCAGAAAATCAAATTATAGACGATTCTGAAAACTTTCGTAGAATCCTTAAATGGCTTACCAATAAAAACGATGCTTTTGTCACAGGAGAACGAAATACTTACATTTTTAAGCTAGCGTCAGCTTGCTGTAGATTTGGAATCGATGAAAGCGCCGCTTTAAGCCTCATAGCGACAGAGTATGTGGTTAGCAATGACTTTACCATGTCAGAGATGAGAAGTGCCGTAAAAAGCGGCTATAGGGCTAATATGGGCAATTTTGGAACAGCTTCTCTACAAAAAGAGAAATTGGTAAATAAAATTACAAGTTCTGAAATTGATGTAAAAAAGGAATTTACAGAGCAAAAAGGTGAGAATTATAGGATTGAAGATGTGGTTTATGGGATTGATGTTAAGGACAAGGCTTTGCTGATAAATGAACTTGGATTTCAGAAGGTAATGGGAGTTGGTGTACCTGAAATTGATTATTTGTTTAAGCCTAAAAGAGGGGAAATTAGTTTACTTACTGGTATAGGAAACTATGGTAAAACAGCATATCAGAAATGGTATTTGCTAAATAGGATTTTGATGTACGGAGAGAAGATTGCTACATTTTCACCAGAGGATGTACCTGCTGAAGAGTATTTTCACGATTTTGTCGAGATGATTTTGGGATGCGAATGTACACCATACAATCCACATAGACCTTCAAATGCAATTTACGAGGAAGCTTTTGATTTTATTTCAAAACATATTTTTTACATAAGTGCCGAAATGCTTTCCCCCACTCCCCAATATATCAAGGAAAAATTCTTGGAATTAATTGTTCAAGAAAAGGTAGATTTTTGTTGTATTGATCCATTTAATCAAATGACAAATGACTATAAAGGTTATGGCGGTAGAACTGATAAATATCTTGAAACTTTACTCGCAGATTTCTCAAGATTTGCTAGGAAAAATGATATATATTTTTGGATAATTGCGCATCCAAAATTAATGGAAAGAGATAGAACAGGGAACTATAAATGTCCAGATGTATTTGATATAAATGATGGTGCAATGTGGTCAAATAAAATGGATAATATTTTAGTTTATCATAGACCATTTGCGCAAACAGATCCTAATAATCCTGCTGCTGAATTTCATGCTAAAAAGATAAAGAAAAAGGCAGTTGGTAGAAAAGGTTTTATGTTATTAGAATACCTTTGGGAAAGAAGAAGATTTTTTATAAATGGTAGAGATATTACCCAAGATATTATGAATAAAACAAACCATAATTTTTGGCAATCTAAAACTTTAACGCAGCAATGGGTTCCATTCAAAGATGATAATAATGATGTAGTAATTTTTTAATTTAAAACAAATAACAATGATTAGAATTTCTGTAATTGGTAGGCTTGGACAAGATGCTACCGTAAACAATGTAAATGGTAAAAATGTAATTAACTTTTCAGTTGCTTACAGCGAAAAATTTAAAAACCAACAAGGTGAAGATGTTGATAGAACAACATGGGTATCTTGTGCTTATTGGACTGAAAAGCTTAATGTAGCTAATTATCTTAAAAAAGGTACAATGGTTTATGTGGAAGGTAAGCCGGAAGCTAAAACTTATTTGAATAGTAAAACAAACCAAACTATTCCACAATTACACTCAAGAGTAACAAGTGTTCAATTGCTTTCAAGTAACCAAACACCAAATGAAGCTCCAGTACAATCAGACGATATGCCATTTTAATGTATATTCACGAATTAAATAACCCAATAGATGTTGAAACTCCACTTGGATACGGAAAAGCAATTGCATGGCTCGACTACGGCAGTGACACAAATACTGTTTGGAAAGTCATATTATACCACAACGGCATGGTGCGGAACTTTTATGATGACGACATACTTGTTTACCCCAATAAAATGGACGGTGGGGAATTAGATAAAGATTATTTCAAAAACAAAAAATAATGGCAAAATTAACAAATTCATCCAAGGTTACATTTGGAACAAAAAAATCAGGAAGAGCTAAAAAATCTTATAATAAACATAGCCCAAGACCAAAAGCCTATAGAGGACAAGGACGAAGCAGATAAAATAAAAATATGAATAATAAAGCCGCAAAAAAACTAAGAAGATTAGCAATTGCTATTGCCGCAGCTAATGGTAAAATTGAAGATTCTGAAAGAATTTATAAGAATCTAAAAACAGTGCATAAAGAAAATAAAAAAGCCCCTAATGAAAGGGGCTAATTTAAATCTTTTTTAAGGATTAAGCGTTTGCTGCGGTAACAACCTGAGCTACTGTAGAAGTTACAAGGTAACCTGTACTTCTTTGGTTTAAACCACTTGGAGGTACAACTACTAAAGCATTAGCTTGTACGCCATTTACCATTTGGTCAACTGGTGAAACTACAATGCCAGAAGTTGGTAATGCAAATACTGTTCCTCCTGTTGGTTGTGCATACTGGTTTATTTGTAAAACCGTTGCTGAGAAAATTTGTGCCATTTTTGTTTTGTTTTAATTGTATATAATATTGTTCGGCATAGCAAATATAATAAATTTTGTTAAGTATTAAAAATCGCTAACTTTGAATTAAATTAATTAAATTATGAAATTGAAAGCTCCAAGTAACAGAGTAATCATTAAAGTTGACTTAGAAAGTAAGAATAGCCATACATTTAAAGATGGTACAAAAATTAAATTAGAAAGGGTATATGATAATTTTAATATGCGTTATGTTAAACCGGTTAATGCGGAAGTTGTCGATGCTAAGGACATTCCTAGTGGATCTGAAATTCTTATCCATCATAATGCTACTCATGATACTTATAAGATTTTTAATTATCAAAGACCTACTACTGAAGCTTCTTCAGATATTCAATATTTTTCTATCCCAATTGAAGAATGTTTTATGTGGAGGGAAGAAAAAGGTTCTTCGTGGAACGCTCTAAATAATTTTGTTACAGCACTTAGAATATTTAAGCCATACAAGGGTATTTTGGATGGGATTGAGCCAGAGATTATGAATAATAAATTATATATAACTAGTGGGGAGTTGAAAGGCAGAGCAGTTAATACCGTAATATCAAGTGATTATGAAATTATTTATCAAAATGATGATGGGACAGAAGGTAGAATTATTAGATTAAGATATTATCCAGATGGTAATGATAGAAATGAGATTATAGCCATAAATGATAATATGACAGAATTAGTTGAAAATGGTGATTTATGGGTTGGTTATAGCAAATCGGATGCAAAACAATTAAAAGAACTAGAATGTCAATAGGATTAGAAAATATAATTAAAGATTTAGAAAAGCAAGTTGCTTATTTGCAAGGCAAAAATGCCTATTATGAGCAAGATGGTATTGGTAAACTATATCATGCTTTAAATAGGAAAGCCAATGAAATGGCTGAATTGTTAAATAAGACTAGTCTTACCGCAATTGATATTGACGATCCAAAGATTAAGACATTTGAAAGGTTGCAAAAGATATGGGTAGATGCAGGAACTATTTCTGCTTCAATAAAAGCATTAGAAGTATTAGCTGGGATAAATCAAGAAGTAACTGCCGATAAAAAAGAAGTAGTTCAAGTTAATAAGAAACCATTTTCGCCAGAGAATATGGCTGATGCTGTTGGTGAATTAGCTGGTAAAAGAATATAATTATGTACGAAAAAATTGAAGGTGGAACTATTATAGATATCCAAGGATTGAAGTGTAATCTTCCTCCTGATGGGTATGTTTATAATATAATTACCAAGCAATTAGAGTTTAGAGGGGTTTATGAAAGAGATAAAAATATAGGTGAGCAATATTGGAAAAGAATACCAATGCCAAGTTGGTATATGGACACAATGAAGAAATGGGATGAGTTTGATAAAAAGAAAAAAGACGATGAGCTTGAATTTTATGATGAGAAATTAGAGGAATTTAAAAGACAAGAGTGGGATAGGAGATTGAATGGGTTTTGGTATATGAATAATGGCAAACCAACTTATTTGACCGGTCTGCATTATTTATACTTACAATGGTGGTCAATTGATATTGGTTATCCTAAATTTAGAATACCAGATTTAGAAAAGTTCTATTTTATGGAATATTGTATTCAAGATCCACTTTGTATGGGGATGCTTGAAGTAACAAAAAGAAGGTTTGGTAAGTCGTTTGTGGCTGGTTTATTTGTAACCGAATATACAACAAGGACAAAGATGACAAATGGCGGTATTCAGTCTAAAACAGGCTCTGATGCCAAAAAATTCTTTGCTAAGACAGTAGTAAATCCATTCAGAAGGCTTCCTAAATTTTTTAGACCTGAATATGATATGTCTTTGGGGGTAAATCCGAAGTCTGAAATGAGATTCCAAAAGACGAATGTAAGAGGTAAGAAAGCAGAAGAAAATGTAGATAAGGATGAATTAGGTTCAGTTATTGATCATCAGTCAGCTGATACAGTTGCTTATGATGGACAAAAATTACATAGATATGTAGCAGACGAGTGTGGTAAAACTACAGAGGTAAATGTATATGACAGACATGAGGTTGTGCGTTATTGTTTGCTAGATGACGAGGGACAAATTATTGGTAAAGCATTATATACCACCACAGTAGAGAAGCTTACAACAGAAAAAGACGGAGTTCAGGATGCTTTTAAATTATTATGGGAAGAAAGTAATCAAGAAAAACGACAAGAAAATGGGACTACTTCTAGCGGTCTTTATCGATTCTTTATGTCTGCAAAGCGCACGAGAAATTTTGATGATTTTGGGCATCCAGACGAAGAAAAAACTTTGGCTCAAATTTTAGCCGATAGGGACACAGTTAAAAATAATCAAAGAGCATTATCTGCTCGTATTAGGAAAGAACCTCTTACAATAGATGAGGCTTTTAGTACCGATTCAGATAAGTGTATTTTTAATGTAATGAACATTGGGGCAAGAGAGGCTTATCTAAAAGAACACCCTGTATTGAAGCGACACATTATATTTTATAGAGATATTGATCAAGTGGTAAGGTGGAGGGCAATTAACGATAAGGAAGAAGATTTTCATTGGGTTATAACGCAATTTCCACCTATAGGCGAAGAAAACAAATTTACCACAGATTTAAAATTAAAGAAACCAGCACGCTCACATGATGGAGCAATAGCAATTGATGGATATAGCAATAGTCAAGGTGGTAAATATGGCTCAAAGGCTTCAGCTTGGATTGGTAGAAGGTATGATTTGTTAAACCCAGAACATACTGGCAAGCCCATAGGTCACTTGTATGGCAGACCACAAATTAAGGAAACATTGCACGAGCAAGTCCTTTTAGCCGCTGAATTCTATGGGTATCAAGCTTGGTATGAGCATAATAGTGATGATTATTTGTCTTATTTTAGAGAAAGAGGTAGGGTTTTATATCTAGGTTCTTATCCTTTAAGTGCAATGGATCCAACCAAAAGAGATGCTGACAGACATAAAGGCTTCCCAACTACGCCCTTTAGTTTAACTAAACAAACAGATGTTGGAATAATGTATTTTGAAAGTCACATTGACTCTATAGATTTTGAAAATCTTCTAGAAGATGCTAAAAAATTCGATCCAAATAATAGAACAGAGTTTGATATTACTGTGTCTTTTTTGATGTTAATTGTATGTTTAATGGAGTCCGTTCAGAAGCAAATTAAAAAAGAGCCACTAGTAAAAAGTTATATACCTATCCTTAATTAAGGAAATATTTTATTAAATTCTAGATATTTAGTATATTTGACAATAAAATTCAACCAAATTGGCAGATAGTCCCTTATACATATCAGCGGCAAATAGTAGTGGGCAGTCTTTAAAAGATTTCCAAATTACTACTGATATACCATCTAAATCAGATTATTTATATGGTACTAGAGTCGCACAAAGTATTTATTCTAC
>CAIMDI010000028.1 GCA_903839695.1 Candidatus Tayloriibacteriota bacterium
CGCTTTAATACTGAACTTGTAGATTGGTTGCTATGGTACAACACAAAGAGACCACATGAGTCACTTGGCATGGTTTCTCCTTTGAGATATATTGTAATGACATTACCAGCCAAAAAGTCTCATATGTGGTGGACGCGTACAAATGCTTGACAATGTAAGTCGCTGATGTAATATAAATAATGGCTGTACTGAGGATGAGTCAATAGTCAAAGAGCATAGCATAGGTTGTTTCTAGGCTATTGGCTCATCTAGCCCATTCATTGGAATGTCTTTCAGAAGTATTGTTCTCTTCAAGAACACGCAAGCCATACGACTGATAGAAATGAGGTGTTAAGATACCGCATAACAAATGAATACACCTCGACAGTACAATTACCCGAGACCCCACGCAAGCATATGTGGGGTCTCCTTTTTTTTAATTATTCTATTTTACCTATTTCTTAATTTCCAATTTTAATATCATTTCACCAACATTCAGACTTTCTCCTTCTATACTTGAAAATACAATATCACTCAATAATGTCGCGTTTGAAATAATAATTTTATTTTTTTCTATTAATTCTGTTGATTTTTGATCTGTATCTATGATTAAAATAGCTCGATCGTTTATTGTCAAACCTATCTCTTTTCTCAAATCCTGAATAGATCTTATAAGTTCACGAATATTACCCTCTTCTTTTAATTCTGGAGTAATTGAAGTGTCCAATACAATACCATCTTTTAAACTAGAATCTATAATTACTTCTTTAACATTTACTTCATCTTTTATAAGATCCAATAAATCTTTTGACATAGAAGATTTTATGGTGAGTTTTAACAATGGCTGTCTAACATTAATTTTTGATTTCATTCTGGCCTCCAATCCCAATGAAGAAATTTTTCTCACATCCACCATCTCTTCTAATATTTTATTGTCAAATTTCCTTATGTCGGGCCAAGATTCAAGATGAACACTTTCCTTAATATTATTTTTATTTTTTATTTTCAAATATATATCTTCGGAAACAAAAGGCATAAAAGGTGCCAATAATTTTACAAGAGTAATGAGTACATTTCGAGTAGTCGAAAGTGCCATATTTTTATCCTTCTCATCTTCACCCTTAAATCTGTCTCTTGAGCGACGCAAATACCAAGTTGAAAGATCATCGATAAAATCAGCAAAAGGTCTAATAGCCCTATCTATTTCATATTTCTCTATGTTTTCTGTAACCTCATTTATCAATTCATTCATTCTCGTTGTTATCCATATATCCAATACATTTGTACTTGTGACATCAGCGATATCCGACTTTGCATACATTTCATAAAAAGTAACTACATTGTTTAAACGGCCAATATGTTTTTTTACAACTTCATCTACACCTTTTTCTATAAAACAAAAATCTTGTGCATGCACTATAGGAGAAGACATTAAATAATATCTTAATGCGTCTGCGCCATATTTATTAACTATAATATTTAAATCTGGATAATTTTTCTTTGATTTAGACATTTTTTGTCCATCTTCAGCTAATACAAGTCCATTAACAACAACTTTTTTAAAAGGAGATTTATTGAACAAAGCGACACCTAATACAAGCATAGAATAAAACCATCCGCGTGTTTGATCTAATCCTTCAGCAATAAAATCTGCAGGATAACCCTTTGTCATTCCAAGAATTTTACTGAAAGGTCCAGGCTTAGGATTAAAATTACATTTATTAAATGGGTAATGATTTGAAGCAAAAGGCATAGCTCCAGATTCAAACCAACAATCAAAAACTTCAGGAATTCTTTTCATTTTATTTCCCTTTTCTGAAATTAATTCTATTTCATCGATAAATGGCCTATGTAATTCTATTTCATACTCTTTATTGCAAGGTAGAGGTTTAAAGTCTAACTTTGATGGTTTGGCATTTAGTGAAAAATGATCAGTTGTACCTCTCAATTTTATTGACTGTTCCCTATTCAATGCTCCAGCAACAGCTTTTAATAAAAACAAAGGTGTATCATGTGTGACAATTAAAATATTTTTTCCACTATACTTTTCTTCAATTTCATAAATAAAATTACCCACACGTCTTTTAATATCCGCATAATTTTCTCCACCTTCGGGAGTTTTTGTGAATCTATCAGAATGGATAAAGTTTTTTGCATATTCAGCAAAAGGTTTTCCATTCCATACCCCTGTATTTATTTCGCCCAATCTATTATCAAAAATAATTTTATCAACATTCAAACCGAGTTTATTTGAAATGATTTCTGCGGTTTCCCTTGTACGAATAAATGGTGAAGAAAAAATGATATCTATTTTTTTATCCGAAATCCATTTACTAGCATCTATTACTTCTTGCTTACCCTTTTCAGTCAAATGATGTTGATTTGTAGGTAAAGAACTTATTATTGATTTAGTATTATTTTCTGCTTCTCCGTGACGACAAACATAATAATTGTTTTTTGAATGACTATACTTTTTTAAATCTTCAACTGAAGAAATAACCTTATATTCACCAGTTTTTTCATCCTTCCACACAGGCAATGGTGCACCCCAAAAACGTGAGCGTGATATAGCCCAATCTCTAGCCCCCAATAACCAATTACCAAAACGTCCTTCACCTATTTCTGGAGGAATCCATTTGACCTTTTTATTTTCTTTAACAAGTTTATCGCGAATAGCTGTAACTTTTACAAACCAAGAAGAAGAAGCGTAATTTAATAATGGTGTCTCACATCTCCAACAATGCGAATAAGAGTGAATAAGTTTTTCTTTAGAAAATAAACTACCCTTATGTGCCAAGTATTTTATTATTTCAATATCAGCCTTTTGATGGCTTTCTATTTTATTTGCTTTATCTTCTGGTGTATCCTTTGGTTTAACATCTGTTCCAGCAAAGTCTTTAACTTCGGTTTTAAATTTGCCATTTGTTCCTACATGTTGAATAAAAGGTAAATTATGAACAAGAGAAAGATCATAATCATCCCCTCCAAAAGCAGGTGCAATATGTACGATGCCAGTACCATCCTCTGTAGTCACAAAATCTGCACCACAAACTTTCCAACCATTTTCTATATTTTTTATTTTTTTGTCATCTGAATAATATTTGAATACTGACTCGTACTTTAATCCAACTAGTTCCGAGCCTTTCATTTCCTTGATTATTTTGTATTGTTCATCTTTAAAAACACTTTTTAATCTGTCTTTACCCAAAATATAATTTGTAATTTCATTTGAAACTTCATCTTTTCTTTCAACTTCAACATAAACAAATTTATTATTTACAGCCAATGCAACATTACCTGGCAATGTCCAAGGTGTAGTTGTCCAGGCAAGAAAATATGTATTCTTTGAATCATTGATTTTAAATTTAACAGTAACAGAAATATCTGTAATGTCCTTATAGCCTTGACTGACTTCGAAATTTGAAAGAGTTGTCTCACATCTTGGACAAAGGTTCATGGATTTAAATCCTTCATAAACTAATCCCTTTTTATATAATTCAGAAAAAGCCCACCATACTGACTCGGTGTACGTGGCATCCATAGTTCGATAATCATCATCCATATCAACCCATCTACCTAAACGAGGAATTATTTTTCTCCAGTCATCGGCATATCGCATCACAGTTCCTTCAGCCTTTGCATTAAAATTTCCAATACCATAATCAACAATATCTTTTTTTGAAGCTAATTTTAATTCCTTTTCTATAATATTTTCCACAGGTAAACCGTGGCAATCCCATCCCCAACGGCGAGGCACGTGATAACCCTTCATGGTCTTATATCTAGGAATAATGTCTTTTATGGTACCTGGGACGACATGACCATAATGAGGCTCTCCTGTAGCAAATGGAGGGCCATCATAAAAGACAAAATCACCCTTTGGTGAAGGTTTTTCTAGGGTTTTCTTGAAGATATCTTTTTCTCGCCAATATTCTAAAATCTTTTCCTCAGTTTCGGCATTTTTTGATTTTTGTGGAGGTAATTCGGCCATGTGCTCATTTTAGCATTTTTTTCGACTTGTACAAAGTAATTTTACTTTATATATTACATCCTATTCGGCACCTTAATACCTAAAATCCACAAACCATTTTTCATTATTTGAACAAATACTTTTGTAAGCAAAACCCTGTATGGCGACAAGGGATCGTCTGCATTTATTATTTTATTATTTGCGTAATATGAATTAAATTCTGATGAGAGATTTGTTAAATAAGTAACAATATGATGTGGTGCATAATCAAGACGTGATCGTTCTACCACTTCAGGAAAACGAATAAGTAATTTTTCAAATAATCCGACATCTTGCCCCTCATTAACAAAAGCCTCCGTAATTCCAGCTTCTTTTGCCTTAATCAAAACTGCATTTGCACGAACAGTTGAGTATTGTAAATATGGTCCTGAATCACCTTCAAATGAAATTGCCTTTTGTGGATCATAAATAATGTCCCCGCCTATTGCCTGACGAAGTACTGTATATTTTAATGCAGCAATAGCAATCATTTGACGAATTTCTTCATGCTCATCTTTTGTAAAATTCCTATCCTTCAGTTTTTCATCTACAAGTGACTCAAATTCTTCTAGGAATATATCCGCAGAAACAACATTACCCTTTCTAGATGACATCTTGCCCGATGCTGGACGTAAAAGACCATGGCTAAGATGTTTAACTTTTTTAGCGATATTTGAATCGATAATATTTAATGCTGCAATAACAACCTTAAAATATGCATTTTGTTCATTTGCAGTAACAACTATTGACTCAGCTAGATCTGGAAATTGTTCAAATTTTCTCATTGTAAGCCCTATTTCTTTTGCTTCATAAGTAGGCAGATTCTGTGAATTTATGAAAACGCGAGTATGTTCACCATATTTTTCACCTGGAAAAATGATCGCTCCTTCACTATTTTCAAATACACCTTTCTTCAATAATTCTTTAACAATTTTTGCGCCACTTTCTGATACTTCACTTTCAAAATAAAACTCGTCGAATTTTGTTCCAAGTTTTTTATAAATAGTATCAAAATATTCCAAACTCCAATCTCTACCCTTTTTGTAATAAATATTTATTTCTGCATCTGATTTTTCAAATATTTTTTTATTTATATCAGTAATTTCCTTTTTTGCTTCAATATCTATTTCATATTTTTCTGTACCAATAACATACATATCGCCAAGAAATTTAATTCTGTCATTTAATGGTAAATTTTCATTAGAAAAATTGGCTTTATTTTTTAAAATAGCCCACATGGTTTTTGCTACATGAAGTCCGACATCACCTTGATAGCAAGCTCTAATTACTTTTGCATTTGAAAATTCCACGACCCTAGACAAAGATTCACCAATAGTATTTGCCATCAAGTGACCAATATGAAAAATTTTAAATGGATTAGGATCAGTAAATTCAACCATTATTTTCTTATTTGCATCAATTGAAATCTTACCAACATCTGCCCCCAAATTATTTATATCAATTATTGCTTTATAAAAATAATCTTCCTTCATTTTTATATTTATAAAACCAGGACCGGCAATTTCGATAGATTTTACTTCATTTTCAAAATCTTTTTTCAATTCCACTATTATTTTTTCAGCCAATTCCTTGGAATTCACCTTTAGCTGTTTTGAATAAATTAATGAAACATTGCTTGAAAAGTCACCAAAAGTGTTGTCCTCTGGATGTTCGATATTTACAATAGGATTCTCTATTCCTTGGTCTTTTATGGCTTTTGCAATGGTTTTTTTGAGTTTATCGATCATTTATTTATTTTAACATTAAAAAAAGAAAATATGCTATATATTGACAGGAGACCTTTTTGTGTTATGTTTCACAATGTGAGCGAAAAGACTCTTCAAAGTGATCTTATCTAGTCTCTGAGGGTTTATCCTCATCCTTCCCTCTCGGACAGTTAATCGATCTGGTTGAGTTGCTCACCCCTCGCGTTGCAAGTGCAGCGCGAGGGTTAAATTTTTATACTCTCAAAATTTTATTGATTCTCTCCGCAATTTTTTTCATATCTTTTTCTTTTAATCCACGAGTTGTCTCTGCAGCAGTGCCCATACGAATACCAGATGGATCTACAGGTGGTCTAGTATCATAAGGAATAGCATTTTTATTTACAATAATACCCTCAGCCTCTAGACGGTCACTAGCTTCTTTTCCAGAAATACCTTTTCCATTCATCCAAGTGTCTACAAGAATCAAATGACTATCTGTTCCCCCAGAAATTATTCTCCAATCTTTTTTAGCAAGCTCTTCTGCAAGAACTTTTGCATTTTTCTTAACTTGTAATGCGTATTTTTTAAACGATGATGTTGTTGCCTCCTTTAAAGCTACTGCCACAGCAGCGACTTGATTTAAATGTGGACCCCCCTGTAAACCTGGAAATACTGCTTTGTCTATTTTTTTGCCTAATTCCCTTATGTCTTTTTTTGAAAAAATAATCGCGCTTCTTGGACCACGTAATGTTTTGTGAACAGTTGTAGTAACCACATCGGCGTATTCAAATGGTGAAGGATATACTTTACCAGCGACAAGCCCAGCTATGTGTGACATATCAATCATGAGTAATGCTCCACATGAATCAGCAACTTCACGAAGTTTCTTAAAATCTATTTGTCTTGGGTATGCAGTATATCCACCGACGATTATTGATGGTTTTTCCCTATCAGCAATTTCTTTTAATTCGGCATAATTTAAAACTTCAGTGTTTTTATCCACACCATAAGGTACTTGTATCCAAAATTTACCAGTTGCGGAAACTTTGTGACCATGAGTTAAATGACCACCTTGATCCAATGACATGCCCATAATTTTTCCCCCTTGTGGTATCAATGCAACATAAACAGCAAGATTTGCTGGAGAACCAGAAAGAGCTTGTACATTTACATTCCAGCTGTCTGAATTTAAATCAAAAAGTTTTAATGCCCTTTCAATAGCCAATGTCTCTACTTTGTCTATTACTTCATTACCACCATAATATCTTTTACCAGAATATCCTTCTGCGTATTTATTTGTAAGCTCTGAGCCAAGTGCCTCTAATACGTCTTTTGACACGTAATTCTCTGAAGCAATGAGATTTATAACCTTTTTCTGCCTTTTTTTCTCCTTTTCTATTAGTTTTTTTATTTGTATGTCTTTCATATTATTGATTCTACCACTTTTTCAAAATCTTTAAAGACCTCGTTTATTGATTGATTTGCATCAATAATTTTATGCGGAACTTTTTCAAAAAATTTTAAATATCCTTCACGAACTTTTTTGTGAAAATCAATTTCTCTATCATCAAAATGATCATATTTTTTGTCATTTAATAATGATTGATTTCTAGAATTTGCTCTTCGTATGCCGACTTCAGGACTAACATCGAAAAAAATATATAAATCTGGTTTTATAGACATTTGATCACGAAGTTTCCAGAATAAATCTTCAACAGAACCATTTGACTGAGCGCATACTTGATATGCATAAGAAGATGCATCAAATCTGTCGGTGATAACAGACTTATCTGAAAGTAAAGAAGGTTTTATCATATTTTCGAGATTGTCGTATCTAGACGCAAACATTAAACAAAGAGTAGTTTCTACTGGAGCAGTTTTTGCTAATGGATTATTTTTTGCAATTTCTCTTATCGCTTCTGCATATGGAGAACCTCCAGGCTCGCGTGTCGTCATTATTTTATCACCAAGCTTTTCTTTTAGTTTTATAAGCATACTAGATTTACCAGATCCCTCCCCACCCTCAATAACTATAAATTTTGATTTATTTTGTGACATAGTATTATTTTAATTTATTGATTACTTTATTATAAACATCATCAAAAGAATCATAAAGGTAAAATTCAAAATCCTTATGATTAATTCCAATTATTAATTTACTAACCAAACTATCTTTATGAGCGACAGCCAAAACTGGTATACCATGTTTTTCTATAGCTGTAGCCATTTCATAACCCAAACCCAATGAAGGATAATCACAAATAGCCAACATACAATCTGCATTACCAACACAATTTATAATATCTGTTTCATATACATCTTTGGGTGTAGTTTTACTAGGATCAGACACCTTTACCCATAAAAATTCTAAAACTTCAAATGAATTAGCTAATTTTATTTTTAAATCTGAAATATTTCTTAAAAGCACATCTCTTTTATCAGATGGTAAATTAATTAATGCACATCCGATGTAAAGTTTTTTCATTTTATTCATAAATTTTATAATAATTTTTTATACAAAAGTCCTCATCCTGTATCAGATCCATAGTGAGCGCTTCTTTTGGTGTGACCCATTTATAGTCTTTATGCTCATCAGGGCTATGACTTATTTCAGGAAACTTATCGAAACTACAACTAAAGATATGGTATACGAAATCATAATCAAAATATCTTACATAATATTTATTGAAAAACTTGAACTCATTCTCATCAATAGACAGTCCCGTTTCCTCAAACACTTCCCTGGCCAAAGCACTTGTCAGACTAGTATCGTCTTTATGTACCTTGCCTGCTGGAACACCCCAGGTATTGCCCTGTGGTTTATGATCCTGTCTGTGTAATAAAAGCAATTTTCCATCACACTCAACAAAACAACTTATGATCTCGAATTTCTGATTATAATTTTCTGGCTTTGTTTTACTGATCATGGTCTTGTATTTTATTTCCCCGTACTTCCGAAACCTCCTTCCCCGCGAGATGTATCACTTAATTCTGAAACTTCTTCAAAAACAATATTCTCAACTTTTTGAATTAATAATTGAGCTACCTTATGTCCTTTTTCAAATTTAAAGTTCTTATCAGAAAGATTCATAATCCCTATGCATATTTCACCTCTATATCCTGCATCGATAACACCACCAAATGTTTTTATTCCGTATTTGTGAGACAAACCACTTTTGTCCCATATAAGTCCGACATAGCCATTTGGAATTTCTATAGCTATTCCAGTAGGTATAGACTTTCTTTCTTGAGTTGCCATTTCAAAAGCATCAATAGCAAAGAGGTCCAAACCAGCATCAGTATCATGAGCATGTTTAGGAATAATAGCGTCAGGGTGAAGTTTTTTGAGTTTGATTTTCATTGTTTAATTCTATCAATTTATTCAAATCATTTATACTAGACATGAATCATATAAAGGAGTATAAAATAACTAGACAATAACAACAGCAACAAGTTAAAATACAGTTATGAGAAACTATAATACACTTCTAAAAGAAATTATGGATACTGGTTCAGATCGTAAAGGTCGTAATGGCATGACGAGAGGTGTCTTTACAAGGCAACTCAGATTCAAAATGTCCGACGGTTTTCCTGCGGTCACCACCAAAAAACTTGCTTTTCGAAGCACGGCAGCTGAATTATTTTGGTTCATGTCTGGATGCAATGACAATAAAGTTCTTCAGAGACTTGGATGCGAAATCTGGACTCCCAATGCCAATGCTGATTATTGGAAACCTAAAGCGAAGTTTGAAGGTGATCTCGGTAGAGTATACGGCGTGCAATGGAGATTTTGGAAAAAACCTGATCTCACTACAGTGGACCAATTATCATCAGTTATCGATCGCATAAAAAAGGACCCCAACGATCGACGACTTATAGTAACCGCATGGAATCCTGGAGAGTTGGATGAAATGGCACTACCACCATGTCACATGATATTCCAATTTTTTGTAACCGACGGTAAGTTATCTCTTCATATGTTCCAAAGAAGTTGCGACATGTTTCTAGGTGTCCCCTTCAATATTGCATCTTACGCCATAATGCTTAGTCTCGTATCACAGATGACAAGTCTCGAGCCAGATGAACTCATTTTGACACTTGGAGATGCACATATTTATCATGACCATTTTGACGCAGTAAAGGAACAACTCGCTCGCGAGCCATTTCCCCTTCCGAAGCTCTGGATCAACCCAGAAATCAAGTCCCTCGCTGACATTGATGTATCCAAACTACTTGTCCCCGAAGACATTTATAAGTTGGTTAAACTTGAGAACTATCAACACCATCCACCCATCAAAGCGAAGATGTCTGTGTAGCGGTGTATAACACAAAACGAACTCCGGAGTAAAATCTGGAGTTCATTTTATTTAAAAATAATAAATATAAGTGTATAATACAGACATGGAAAAAGAAATTGAAAGTAAAAGACCCTCTTGGGATGAGTATTTTATTAAAATAATGGAAACTGTTTCTGCACGAGCTACATGTGATCGTGGAAAATCTGGTTGTGTAATAGTTAAAGATAAAAGAATAATATCTACTGGTTATGTAGGAGCGCCTGCTGGTTGTAAACACTGCGATGAGTCTGGACATGAAATGCATAAAGTAACACAAGAAGACGGTACGGAATCAAAACACTGTATAAGAACTACACATGCTGAACAAAATGCCATAGTTCAAGCAGCCAGGTTTGGAACCAGCACAGATAACTCTATTCTCTACTGCAAAATGACTCCTTGTTACGCATGTGCAAAAATAATAATAAATGCAGGAATTAAAAAAGTTGTTTGTTTAAAAGATTATCATGCAAGCAAAAGAACTAAAGAAATCTTTGAAGAAGCTGGTATTGATTTAAAAATACTAAATCTAGAAATCGAAACATATTCAAATATGTAAATTTATGTCAAAAATAATCATCGGCCTGACTGGCCCAATTGCAAGTGGTAAAGGAACTATAAAAAAATATATTGAAGAAAAATATGGTGGAAAAGACTGTAGATTTTCTACTGCGCTTAGGGATATTGCAAATAGAATTGGTGTAGAAACCAATCGTACAAATCTACAAACAGTTTCAGAAATGATTAGAAAATATTTTGGTCAGGATATTTTAGCAAAAATAATCGCCAACGATATCAAAACTTTGGATAGTAATATAATTGTCATTGATGGAGTAAGACGACTCGCGGATATTGAATATCTAAAAGACATTCCGGGATTTATTTTAGTAAGAATTGATGCAAAACCTGAAATCAGATTTGAAAGAATGATAAAAAGAAATGAAAATAAAGGTGATGACAAAAAGACTTTTGAAGAATTCTTGGCTGATCACACAAGGTCTGATTCTGATAGCGAGGTTCCAGTCGTTATGGAACATGCAAGTAAAAGCATAAACAATGATGGTGATTTGCAAGATCTATATAAACAAATAGATGAACTCTTAAAATAAAAACATGATTAAACCATTTATAATAGTTGCCCATACATTAGACGGTTTCATTGCTCCTTCTAGTATTGATGGACAGGCTGTTCCATCTACGGTGTGGACATCAGGTGCAGATAAGAAAAAATTCGTACAACTCACAAAGAATGCTGGTGTTATGATAATGGGTCTAAACACCTACAGAACCATCGGTAAGGCACTACCAGGACGTGTGAACATAGTTTATGCACCAAAGGACACTCCAATCATTGAGGGAGTAGAAATGACAGATAAGTCACCAAAAGACCTTATCGTCGAACTTGATGGGCGTGGTTTCAAAGAAGTCGCAATATGTGGTGGTTCAACAATATATACAATGTTTATGGAAGCAGGATTAATAGACACTATTTATATGACTATAGAGCCTCGCCTATTCGGAACAGGTATGACTGTTTTCAATAAACCATTAGACGTAAAATTAAATTTAATTTCAGTAGAAAAACTATCCGAGGATGTGCTGTTTTTGGAGTATAAAGTGATTAAATAATAGAAAAAGATTGTGTTGTAAAGCAGACACACAGGACGTCGGTCCAAGGATAAGGAAATCTTTAGCAAGAAATTTCCTCGTCTGCGATACAATACAATCTTTTTCTTTTAATTTATTTCACATCCACACCCATTGATCTGCATGATCCTTCGATAATTTTCATAGCAGCATCGATATCACTAGCGTTTAAGTCTGGCAATTTTCTTTCAGCAATAGCACGAACTTGTGCTTTTGTGATAGTACCTGCACGCTTTACAGCATGCTTTCCAGATCCCTTTTCTATACCAACAGCTTTCAAAATAAGAGAGCTTGCTGGTGGAGTCTTTAATACAAAATCATAAGAACGATCATCATACACAGTAATAACTACTGGGATCATGTCGCCGATCATAGTCTTTGTAGCATCGTTGAATTTCTTTGTGAAATCACCGATATTTACTCCAGCCTGTCCTAGAGTAGGTCCAAGCGGTGGAGCTGGAGTCGCCTTCCCTGCGGGAGCGATAACCTTTACTTTTTTAATTATTTTTTTAGCCATTTTATTATATTATTTGAATAGTTTTACAGTTTTGAGCCATTTTACCTATATTCCCTCTAGAAGCATGAGGTATAGAGATATTACTTTAAAGTTTCTTAACTTGCAAGAAGTCCAATTCGACTGGAGTTTCTCGGCCGAACATAGAAACAAGAACCTTAACTTTTCCTCTATTGTCGTCCACTTCATTGACACGACCTTCAAGATCCTTAAATGGCCCGTCTGTAATCTTTACCATTTCATTTATTGCCAAATCAATTGTATGTTTTACTTCGTCCTTATTCATCCTAGCAAAAAGAGTATCAACTTCCTTCTTCTCTAATGGAACTGGAAAAACTCCTGATCCAACGAATCCAGTTACGCGAGGAGTATTTCTTACAACATACCAAGAATCGTCTGTAACAATCATATCTACAAGAACATAACCAGGGTAAATTTTTTCTTCCTCTTCTATTCTTTTTCCACCTTTAATTTTTATTTTCTTTTCAGTTGGTACAATAACATTAAAAATACGATCCTCCATAGCAAGAGATTCGATACGCTGTTTTAAATTTCTGGCAACTGCATTCTCATACCCTGCGTATGTATGAATAGCATACCAACTTCTTTCACCACCAATTTGCTGTTTTGACATGATTTTTTATTAAATTAATTAAGATTAAACAAGTAATTTCAAAAGAGAAGAAAATATATAATCAGAAAAACCTAATAGCAAAGAGGTTCCGATAGAAACGAGAACAACAACTAATGAATATGAAATAGCTTGTTTTCTAGTTGGCCAACTAACATGAGCCATTTCAGCACGAGTATCCTTTATATATTCTGTAATTTTCATGATATTTAATTTATTGTATAGATAACTTTCTTCTATTAAAAAACCCCCGAGGGGTAGTACTTGTATAGTACCCTTTCATAGACTTATAGTCAATAGCAAAAAACTATAGCTAATTTACTATCTCATCTCGTATATTATAGAAACAGAAGCTGTAACTTTCTGCTCTCCTTTTGGTATCTCAGTTACTGTAGTAGCTTTTGCTGACATAGGACTTGCCGCCATCATATCTGATCGTACATTCCCATATGATTGTTCATCACTTGAATCATAGAATCCAGTTATTCTTACTATTCTTACACCTAAATCTTTTGCAATTTTTTCTGCTTTTGATTTTGCATCAGCGATAGCATCTGCACGCGCCATAGCTTTGACAGACTCGATATTATCTATAGAAAAAGTTAATCCATTCACTTCTTGAACTCCAACGGCAGCAATAGAATCAAATATATCTCCTGCCTTTGCTAAATCACGCACTTTTACTTGAATAGTCTGACTTACATCATAACCAGTCAATACTGATTTTCCAGCAGGACATCCATAATTCGTGCACACTCCTTGTATGTATTCATAATGTGGATTTATAGAATACGACATTGTCTTTAAATCATCCTTAAGAACTCCCATAGCTTTTACAGCTACAAGTGCAGCAGATATTTTTTCTGCAGATTTTGTTGTTGCTTCTTTTACTGTCTTTGCTGTCTCTATAACACCAAATGAAAATGTAGCAATATCAGGAATAGATACAGCTTCGCCTTTTCCATTTACTGAAATACTATTTAGTTGAGGAACATCTCTACCAATATACTGAAGAGACATTATCTGCTTTACAGATATAAGTGCAAGAAAAATAATTAAAGCTAAACCAACCCAAGACCCAACTTTCAAAAGTTTTTGTTGTTCATTCATATTTTTTTATTAAATTAGTTTCTTATACTATAGCACAAATCGACAAGATTCTCGAAAAGTGCTAAAACCGTCATTTGTCCCACCCCGCCTGGCACTGGGGTTATCATCTCTACTATATCTTTTACTTCTTCAAAATTTACATCTCCGGTCAAAGTATTGTCTGTTTGTCTTGAAATACCGACATCTATAACAATCTGTCCACTTTTAACGTGATTTTTGCCAATAAAATTGGGTTTACCGATAGCTACAATCAACACATCAGCTTTTTTTGTTTCCTCTTCCAGATTATTAGTTTTACTGTGGCATACAGTAACGGTTGCATTTTCATTTAAACACATTAAAGCAATGGGTTTCCCGACAAGAGTTGATCTTCCCACTACAGTAACTTTCTTTGCAAATAAATCTATATTGTAAAATTTTAATAATTGATTAATGCCCCTAGCAGTTGCAGAAATGATAGCATTCTCATTTCCATCAACTAATCTTTTTATATTTAATGGAGTTAAACCATCTACATCCTTTCTTGAATCAATAGAGTTTATAATAATTTCAGAACTTAAACCAATAGGTAAAGGAAGTTGAACTATAATTCCCTGCACTGAATTATCCTCATTGTATTTTTTTATTATATTAATTACCTCATCCTGACTTACACTTTCATCAAGCTGAATATGTATTTCATTTATGCCTATTTTTTTTGCAAATGATTTTTTTGCCTTGATATATGAAGTAGAATCAGGACGATTTCCTACTTGAATTATTGCAAGGCAAGGCACAAAAGAAAGACTTTTGATCTTCTCAATCAATAATGGTGTATTCTTTTCACGAATTAATTTTCCGTCTAGAATTTGCATGAACATTAGATTACCACGTTTTTAAAGGAATTTCTAGGGTGATTACCTTTTGCTCTTTTGTGGTTGCTGTTTCAAAAGAAAGTGAAGTCGCTGTAAGCGCAATCTTTTGTTCTGCAAGCTTTATGTCAGAACCATATTTACTATCGCCTACTATAGGATGGCCAATATGAGAAAGTTGTGCGCGAATTTGATGATGTCTACCTGTCTTCAAAATTATTTTAAGCAAAGAAAATTCTCCCTCGGTTTTTATTAATTCATAAGAAAGTTCTGCCCTATCTGCTCCTGAAATCTCTGTATCAAAAACTTCTGCATAATTTTTATTTTCATCATGTTTAAGAAAATTTACAAGTACAGAATTTTCGGCTTTCACAATACCGTGTACCCAAGCATGATATTCTTTTTTAACACTATGATTCCTAAATTGTTCAGAAATTCTTGATGCTCCTTTAGAAGTTTTTGCAAAAAGTACAATACCATCAACATTTCTATCTAATCTATGAACTAAACCTAAAAATACATTTCCTGGTTTATCATATTTTTTCTTAATATACATTTTGACTTCCTCAATCATAGAAATATCACCGGACTTATCACCTTGCACAAGAATACCAGCAGGTTTATAAACTGCGATTAAATGATTGTCTTCGTAAAGGACTTTAATTGATTCAATCATAAAGAATAACTATTTATTGGCCCAACGTGCAAAGATACCACAAGGTAATAATCGTGAATTAGTGTCTCCGTTTTTATTTTCTTCTATAGCCAACTCACCCATTTCTATACTTCCACCAAATTTTTCTATTAAAGTTTTTAAAATGTTTTCATAAGCAATTGCAGAATATCCTGCAGAATATCCATTTATAATAAAAAATAAAGGCTTATCTTTTAAAATCTTCATACAGTCTTCAACTAAAGGTATAAAATTTTCTTCAATTTTCCAAATTTCTTTATTGGCACCATGACCAAAAGCAGGAGGATCCATAATTATAGCGTCATATTTATTTCCTCTTTTTATTTCTCTTCCCACAAAAACTCTAGCGTCCTCAAGTATCCAACGAATAGGCTTTTCTGCAAGCTTAGATAATTCAGCATTTTCTCTAGCCCAAGATATTGCAGATTTTGATCCATCAACATGCACGACTTTGGCTCCAGCTTGTGCACAAGCCAAAGATGCTCCACCTGTATAGCCAAACAAATTTAACACATCAATTTCCTTCTTTGAATCACCACTTTTATCCTTTTTTATCAAATCTCTCATCCAATCCCAATTCACACTTTGTTCAGGAAAAAGTCCTGTATGTTTAAAGGCGGTTGGCTTAATCCAAAATTTTAATTCAGAAAATTCTATAGGCCATTTACTTAAACTTTCTATTTTATTTTTATTTATTTTCCACTCCCCCACTTGTTCATTGCGAGTAAAAAAAGCATCAGAATTTTTCCAATCATCTAATGATAATTTTCTTCTCCATAAAGCCTGAGGATCAGGGCGTGATAAAACGACAGAACCAAATCTCTCCAATTTTTCGCCGTCACCTGAATCCAGGAGTTCATATTCCTTACTCTTTCTTGTTATCAAAACTTCTATTTTATTCATTTTATTTTAGACTAGACATTATGATTTCTACATCAGCAGACAATCCTTCTACAATTTCAATATTACCATCATTGCCAAGAATACCTGTTTTTACTTTTATTTCTTTAAAACCATTGCCAGAAACATCCTTTACTCTTACATTTTTTTGACCATTATTGTTTATAATTGCTCTATAAGGAACTATAACGACTCCGTCTTTTGTATTGGTTATAATATCAATATTTGCTGTCATTCCAGATCTAACCCTCTCATCTCTTTGATCAAAAGACAAAGTAACTTTGTAAGTTGGAACACCTTCGACTATAGTTTCAGCAGGATCTATTGCAGTAACATGAGCGTTAAATATAACTGAAGAATCATAAGCATCAAGTGTTATAGATGCCGAATTACCAATAGAAACTTTGGCTATATCTGACTCTGGTATATTTACTTCTATTTTAAATACATCACTCATAATAATTGCAGCCAATTGACCCGATGAAATAAATTCGCCCAATTCAGGTTGAATCTTTGTAATAACACCATCTATAGGAGAAGTAATATTTTTCTTGGTTAATTCTGTTTGATACAAAAGTACATTTGCACTTGCTTGATCAACTTTTGCTTGCTGAATTTGTATTGCTTGTTCTGATGAACCTGCATTTCTTAAATCAAATTGATTCTTCGTTAAAGATAATGATGCAATAGAATTTCTGTATGCAGCCTCTGTATTTGATAATAATGTAACAGCAGCATTGAAAGTAGACAAAGCAGAATTTACGGAAATATTATAAGAATCAATTTTGCTCTGTGTAGCGCCAGAATTACCAGGACTCATATCTGAAACGATTGTGGATAATTGACTCAATAAAATTTTTACTTTACTGAAATGACTGTGAACTTTATCCAAATAATCCATTGGATCAGAGAGATTTGTCATGTTATCTATATCACTTTTCCATGAACGCAAACTTTCTCCAACCAATAATCTATTTAAATTTACACTACTTTCCTGAGTATAATTTTCAGTGCGAATATTTATTCTTGGTGAAACAGATTGTGGGTTCTCAAAAAATGAATCAACATAATTGAATATAGAATTTTCTACTTTAGCATACGAATCATGAATAGCATTTATAACTGCTATTTTAGAATCATCATAATTTACTTGTGCACTTCTTAACTTTGATCCCTCAACACTAAGTTCCTCTGGTCTCAAGCCAGCTAATAATTGAGATAATGCTGCTTTTTCTGCTGATAAATTTGCTTGTGCACCCTTGTATTGAGCAGCGGTGTCCGAAGAATCTAGAGAAATAACATTATTTCCAATTTTTACAATGTCTCCAACTTTATAATTTATTTTATAAACAACACCTCCCTTTTCAAATCCTAGTTCAGCTTTTCTGATAGCGGCTACTTTACCAGTAACATTTATTTTTTCTGTTATAGAGCCCAAACTGGATTTTATTACTTCAAATGAATTATTTGAATTTTTAGATAAATAAAAAACAATAAAAAATATAACAATCAAAACCATTATCACGTATATCAAGATTTTTGATTTGAAATATTTAGAGAGAACTTTTTTCATGTGTGTATGAATTATACAGAGACTATTTTAACATAAATTTGTAGTTTTGCCATTTTTCAGATATAGTTTAAAGTAAGTTTATGGACACGTATTACTCCATTATTATTTATATATCGCTCTTTTTTGGTCTTTATTACCAAATCTTTATTCTCGTAACTTTTTTTGAAAATAAACCAAGAAAATACATATCTGACATAGCATCAATGAAATCAACAAATCTACCTTCAGTTACAATAATAGTACCTTGTTATAATGAAGAGAAAACTCTAGAGAAAACAGTAAACTCATTGTTAAACCTAAAATACCCTATTGGCAAACTTTTTATATCAATAATAGACGACGGAAGTCTTGATGCAACATATTCAAAAGCATTAGAACTTACAAAACACAAAAACGTAAAAGCATTTACACAAAAAAATGGAGGAAAATATACGGCACTAAATTTTGGTATTAAAAATTCACAAACAGAAATAGTTGGATGTCTTGATGCAGATTCTATGGTTCACGAAGATTCATTATTAAAAATGATTCCACTTTTTAAAGACAAAAAAGTTGCTGCAGTTACACCAGCAATGAAAGTTTTTGATCCAAAAAATATTCTACAAAAAATACAGAACACGGAATACAATATTGGAATATTCTTAAAAAAAATAATGGGTCAATTAGATGCGATACATGTAACACCTGGTCCTTTTTCACTTTTCAAAAAAAGTATTTTTGACAAAATAGGATATTTAAAGCACGCACACAATACTGAAGATATGGAAATAGCCTTTAGAATTCAAGAAAATCGCTATAGAATAGAAAATTGTCCTACAGCCTTCGTATATACCATAACTCCTTCTACATTAAAAAGACTTTATATTCAAAGAACACGTTGGACATATGGTTTCATAAAAAATGTACAGGATTATAAACACATGTTATTTAATCCTAAATATGGAAATTTAGGAATGCTTACACTACCCTTTGCATCTATAGCTACAGTAATCGCCTTACTATTGTTTAGCTATTTTATTTATAACATAATCAATTATTTTTATATTCAAATACAAAAATTCTTAACTATAGGGTTCAATTTACATTTTTCATCTTTAGATCCATTTTATATCAATACAAGTATTACAACATTACTTACCTTGGCTATGTTTTTAATTAGTGTGACTATCATAAGTATCTCCTGGAAGGCGGTTGAGGGAAAAAACTGGATTAAAATGGATGTAATATATTTTATTTTTCTTTATGCTTTTATAGCGCCACTATGGCTTACAAAGGCATCATACAATGCAGTAACGTCCAAAATTACACCTTGGCGATAAATGAATAAAAATAATATGAACAAAAAAAAATACATAATAGTTTTTTTACTTACTGCAGGAATATTTACAATAGCATTTATTGTAAGTAATTATATAAATAACAGAAGATATGACATTATAAAGACGACGACAGATAAAATATCAATAGACATATTATCGCTAGAAACACAGTTTGAACTTTTTCAAGAATCATCATGTGCTTCATTAAAAAATTCAATACTTTCAGATGAAATTAATGCACTAGCTGATAAATTGTCATATGCCGAAAACCAAAGAGGAGCCGACGATTCAGATGTAATTACACTAAAAAAGTACTATTCATTACTTGAAATAAAGGACTATTTACTAATGAAAAAAGTGGATAAAAGATGTGATGTAAAACCTATATCAATATTATATTTTTATACAAATAAACAAAAATGTACTGATTGTACAAGACAAGGTTACGTGCTAACAAAATTGCGTATAGATCATCCAGAACTTAAAATTTATAGCTTTGATTACGACTTAAACTTAAGCGCAATAAAAACATTAACATCAATATACAAGGTTACAAAAGAAATGCCGGCAATAGTAATAAATGAAAAATCATACAATAAATTTCAGTCTATTGATGATATAATCAAAATTATTCCTGAACTTGCTGCAACGAGTACTGCGACTTCCACAAATAATATATAAATAGACAAAAAATACCTATCGAAATTGTGTCTGATATTATACAATAAATACAAATAGCTTTTATTACAAAAATCATAAGTAATATAAAGAAAACCGACAATAATAATCCGATAGCAGAAATAAACAAAGGAATTTTTAAGAAAATCTCCTTTTTAAAATCTAAATACAGAAACAAAAATATCATCAAAAATAAATAATATATTGAACCCAATAAAGCTGTTGGTATTCCAAGTATTACAGCATATTGACTCGTAAGAACTGTTTCGCAACTACCAAATGAGCATGGCGGTATCGTATTTGTATAATGATCAACTGTAAGATACACCGCATCAATAAAACCCAAAAGAGAAAGAGATAGAATTAAAATAATAATCCATTTTGGCCCTGATAGTAAATTAAATTTTTGTAGATATTGCTTCATCGATTAATTTTACAAAATCAACAGAATTTTCTGGCATTTTGGTTTTTTTACCATTCAAATAAAATGTTGGGGTTGAATTGATTCCAGCCGCTGATCCTTGTTGTTCATCATTAAGTATTTTTTGTTTTACATCATCGGAGAGATAATCAGCATCAAATTTTTGAATATCTAATCCTAGCTTAACTGCGTATTCTCTAAATGTATCTACGGTTGTGGTTGAATTCTCCCATTTATCATGAGTGCCAAAAATCATACTATACATTTCCCAAAACTTTCCCTGCTTCCCCGCCGCACCTGCCGCCTGTGCAGCTGACATTGCGTTTTGATGTTGTGGTAATGGAAAATTTCTGTAAATAAAACGTATTTTATCTCCTCTTTCCTTTAATGTTTTTTCTACAATAGGATAATAAAAAGCACATGCTGGACATTGAAAGTCACTGTATTCTGTAAGAGTTATAGTTGAAGAAGCATTACCAGTAATCCAATCTGTGGTAGAGGCAGTATTCATAATCTCAATGAACCCATTTGCTTTGGCGGATTTCCTAGCAGAAGCTATCATTCCCACTACTATAAGGCCAATAATAAGGATAAATGTCCCCCAACTTATAATTTTATTTATATTCATTAGATGCTCATTATAACAGATGCGAGAAGGTAATCAACATATACAAACCCAGCAAATTCATTATAAAAGAAAGTGGTACAAGCACTATAGTTTTTGTCTTTGACAAACCAAGTAAGGTGACAGCAAATTCGTCTGGTACTGGTGATGCGATTATTAATGCCCCCAAAACAGGAGAAAGCCATTTTAAGAAACCGAAATGAAATGAATGTAAAATATGTCTCACTGTAGATTTTTTTAAAGTTTTCATTAAGTCATCTGCAAAATGATCTCTTATAAAAAAGAATAAAATCAAATCTCCACACATAGCTCCGAGTGCACCAAAAAGCACCACAAGTGGTATAGGTGCATAACTAGACATATGTATCAATACAACAGATGAAGGGGCAATAGTAAATGCGGAAGTAAAAAATATACCGGCTATAAAACTGGCTACAATATAATAATCTTTAACGGCATTAATTATTAAATCAAGTATACCCACCCTACTAATTAATATAATAAAAATAATACCAATAGATATCATTATCATATCCCTCATCAAAGCATGGCCACCTTCTTTTCTATCTCTTTTTTCCTTTACTGACATTTTTAAATTATAACATTATTTAGTATCACCCTCCATATAATCTACCAATTCAGAAAAAGTAGTACATCTTACATTTGTCCTACCACAAGCTTTTTTTGCAAATCCTTTTAAGGCCTCCCAATACAAACCATCATTCCAAGTTGAAAAATGATTATCTATAACAATCGGTGCTCTATTTGTAGCATAATTATTTTCAAATTGACTTATATAAGCATTCGTCAAATCATTTACTTTATTGTCCCATTCAGCAGTTCCCTTTTTGATTAAATTCTCTCCATTTGATTGAACCACCCAAATAGTATAATCAACAGCAAGAACTTTTTTCTGAAAATATGGCCAATAAAAAGTTGAAATTGGAATATGCCAAATACCTATTTTATCTTTGTGAGGCCATTCATTTTTTATATTAATCTCACTGGAGTCATAATAATAGCCATCTTTTGATAAAGCATCATACATATTTAAATTTATACTCAATGAAGGTGCCCGAAATCCTTTTATTTGAGTTTTATTTAAATTTAATGATTCAGAAAAATTATATTGTGGATTATTTTTTTTATAATTAAAAAGTAATTCATTAAAAGCAGAAAATTCTTTTTGCCAATCATCTATACTCCAACTACCACCCAGCCAATGACCCGCAGAATGCGACGCTATTTCATGTCCGCGTTCGATAGCATTATTTACTTCCTTAACCCGTCTATTTATAGCCGACAAACTTTCTGAATATCCTATATCTGAATGACCTATTTCTTTATTCGGTGGTTTATATGCATTTTTATTTTCATCAACAAGAAAATATGCGGAATTAACAAAATAGGTGAAATGTAATGGAGTATTACTAGCATTTAAATTTTCTGCAAAACTTATAGTGTCTTTCCACATATCAATAGACTTTGAGCCATCAAAAGAAAGCAAAATAAATTGGGGTATCGTACTAGTCGACGATCTTGTTAATGGATCAAAAGTAAAAGGCTTTGTAGATGTCGCATGTATAGAGTGCTGAATAGTTTTATTATTTTTATTTAATGATAATCGAATATTCTTTTTTAATTCATAATGTTTATAAAGATCTGAAATAGTTACAATTAAAACAATTAGAAATATACATGAAAAAAGCACAATTAAATTTTTTGCAATATGCTTTTCAGGAAAAATCTGCATGTTTTGGTATGATAATGTTATTTAGTATTCAACTCTTTTTCAGCACGAGAAGCAAGATCCGCTAATATATTCATATCAGTTAAATTGAATTTTCTAGGTTTAATATCTTTAATACAAAAAACTCCTATTGCATGACCAGTTTTGTATTCTGTAAGTGCAATACCAGCATAGAATCTAATATAAGGAGGACCCACAACCATAGGATTATCTGCAAATCTATCATCTTTTAATGTATCCTCAACAACAAAAATATCTTTTGCGAGTAATGCGTGACCACAAAATGATGTACTTCTTTCAGACTCCTTTTTTTCTATTCCAGGATGAGACTTATACCATTCCCTTTTATCATCAATAATAGTCACGGAAGACATAGGAACACTCAATTTGTACATGGCCTCTTTTGTTAAATTATCAAAACGCTCTTCTGGATTAGTATCCAAAATTGCTATTTTATGAACAGCCTCTAATCTTTCTTTTTCATTATTTGGTAACGGAGCCAATAACATCAGACAATTATAATATGAATGTATAATTACAACAATAGACAATTATATTCAATTACAGCCTGAAAAAGCTATTCTTGCTCGTTTTTAATAAGCATTACATACAACAACGGGACAGCAAATAATGTTAGGAATGAAGACAATAACAATCCGAATATAACTACACTACCCAATGCTGTCCAAGTTTCATTGGACAATGTTATTGGTAATATACCGAAAATTGTTGAAATAGAAGTAATAGTAATAGCTTCTAGTCTGGACTTCCCTGCATCTATAATAGCTTCGACAAATGGAATTCCAAATTTTATATTCAAGTTCATTTTATCTATAAGAATAATTGCATTCTTAACCACGATTCCAAACAATGCCAATATTCCTATAAGTCCAGGGAAACTTAATGTAACATTTAATATCGCCATTCCGAAAAATACTCCAATGAGCGCTAGAGGAACTGTCACCAAAACTATCATTGTCTTTCTAAAGGAATTGAATTGAATAACAAGAGTGGAAATAATCAATAATGCAGCCAAAATCATAGCTCTAAGAATAGACATAACTGATTCTGTATTCTGCTCATTTTCTCCACCATAAGAAATGCTGTATCCTTGTGGGAAGACATATTCTTTAGATAATTTCTTTATAAAATCCGCGACAACTTGATTTGAACTAGTTTTCGCTCCTATACTAGCTGATAAAAGCACTGTTCTCTTTTGATCAACATGGGTTATTGCATTTACAGATGGAACTAAAGTTATTTTTGCAACATCTTTTAAATAAACAGGATTACCTAAGAGATTTAATATTTGTATATTTTGAATAGACGTCAAATCTGGAATTTTGTTTTCATCAAATTTTGCTATTACTTTAATTTCTTTATTGTCTCTCAATACCGTCGTAACTTCTGTACCAGATATAGCAGTTCTAAGAACTGAACCGATATAAGCAGAATTAAGCTTATATTCATTCATTTTTTCTTGATCCAATTTGAATGTATATTCAGGAATCGTATCTTTCAAAGAAATATTTGTACTTATAACTCCATCAACAGAAATTAGAATCGGTTCTAAATCATGCACAATTTTGTCTAAAGTAGCCAAATCATTTCCCGAAACTCTAGCTTCAAACGCAGCACCACTTGGTGGCCCACCTCTTGGAGCAGAGACACTTATTTTCGCTTCTCTAATATCAGCTAAATCATTATTAATTTTTTCTGACAAAACATAAGATTTCATCGACCGATTATCTTTTAATGAAATAACCAATGATGCCAAATGTGAAGAATCTCTACTTAAACCACTTCCAGCACTATTTGGTGAAGAACCTGGATTACCAACTATTGTAGAGAAATTAACTATATCAGTGTACTTCAACAATCTTTCTTCTACTTGTCTAACTATTTTGTCAGTCACATCTAATTTCTGTCCAGGCGCACTTTCTATACTTACATAAATAGTTTCTAGATCAGATGGTGGAAAAAATTCTGATCTCACAATACCAGTTATAGGAAGAAGAATTGCTATAAAAAAGATAATTGTAATATATACTAGCGCTTTTTTTCTATTTTCTTTTGTAAGAATAATCTTTCTTAAATATTTTTCATAAACAGGAAGCACATTATTCATATGAAACATTCCATGAATAAGTCTGCTAGAAAAATTATCATTTTCGTGTGAACTTTGATCTTTTAATTTCTTTTTTATCAAATCATCACTTTTCCATTCCTCACGACTAAGTCTTTCTCCTTCAATCATTTTTTCCTTACCTCCCCTTTCATACCAAGATATCATCCAAATCATAATACCAATCAAAACAATTCCCACTATAAAAGATAATACGCCTCCAAAATAAAATAGAATTGCAGAAACAAATAAAAGCAATAATTCTATTAAGTAAAAAAATCTTCTTGTTAATCTTATTCTTTCAAGTACCGCAGCTAATGGATGATTTACCATAAGAGCAATTAGCAAAGAGCCAATCAATGTTACAGATACAGTAATAGGTATTGATTTAATAAATTGACCCATTATTCCAGTAGCCAATAGCAAAGGCATAAAAGCCCAAACCGTTGTCAAAGTTGTTGTTGTTAATACAACCTTAAAATCATTTAGTACCAACAAAACGGCTTCTTCTGGAGTAAATTTACCGGTTCTTAAATATTGTTTTGTGGCAGACACTACAACGATAGCATCGTCCACGAGCAAACCCAGAGATAGAATCAGAGAAAATAGTGAAAGAAAGTTTAGTGTAATTCCTGTCATCTGCATAACACCAAAAGTTAAAAAGAATACAAGTGGTATAGCAAGTGCAGCAACAAAAGCTTCTTTTAAACCAACAACCAAAAACAATATTCCTCCAACCAAAATTAATGTCAAAAGAAAATCGTGTGATAATTGTTTAAAATCTTTATCAATTCTTTTTGCTAGATTTGATGTTAAATCATATTTTATTCCTTCTGGAAAAGTTTTGAGCAAACTTTCAACTGTTGCTTTTGATTTATCTACGGTATCAATAATAGAACCACCTGTACGTTTTATCACACTAAGTGTAATCGCATTTTCAGACGCATTTCCCCCAATTGATAATCTAGAATAAATAGTTTTTTTGATTGCAGTTTCTGAAACCTTTGCAATATCTCGCAAAGTAATAACACTTCCACCTGTGGTTCTAGAAACAATAAGCTCACCCAATTCCTTTGCATTATAAAAACGTCCATCAGATCTTATTGCGTAATTGAAAACCTCCCCTTCAAAATTTCCCGCAGGAATTCCTAGATTTGCAGATTTTATAGCTTGATTTGCGATGTCTGTAGAAATACCATAGAAAATAAGCTTGCTCGGATCATATTCAACTCTGAACTCCCTTTCATCTCCTCCTGAAATTTTAACCTCTCTCACGCCAGAAATTTTCTCTATTTCATCACGAATGGTTTCAGTATATTCGCGCATTGTAAAGCCATCATAAGGACCCGTTATAGAAATAGATAAAATAGGAGTATCGTCAAAAGAAATTTCATTTACTACAGATTCTCCAGCATCAGTCGGTAAATTATTTTTTACAGTTGCTACTTTATCACGCAATTTTCTAATAGAATCATTTAAGTCTTGATTTGCCTCAAATTCTACAGTTATAGAAGAAAAAGAATTTGCAGAATTTGAACTCATTTTCTTTATACCTTGCAGTCCAGAAATCGCTGTTTCAAGTTTCTTTGTAATTAATTCTTCAATATCCGAAGGTGACGCGCCCACATAAGTAGTACTCACAACCGCAATAGGTATTTTTACTTCTGGATTTGATTCTCGAGGCAATGCAGAGAAGGAATAAATACCCCATGCAGAAATTAGAAATATAAGTAAAGCTACAACTCTAAAATTTGATACGAAAAAATTTAGCCATGTTTTGCGCAACTCTGGTCTGAATTCGAGTTTTTCTAAATACTTGAAATCAGAATTTTGATTAGGATTTTCAGTCATTTTCTGTAATTATTTTATTAATTTTTAATCCTAACTACCGCACCATCTTTTAGACCAATGATTGGAGTGATTATACTCATATCTTTTTCTATTCCATCAGTCACAGTTATATTTTCACCAGAAACTTCACCAATCATAACTTTATGCCCCACGATTTTTCTCAAAGAAAATTCGCTTTTAATAGGATTTAGTTCTTCTTCAGTTGAAGTAGAAATTGTGTAGACGTAATAACCAGAATTTGAAACATTGATTGAAGAAATTGGTAATGTATATACTTTTTCGGGATTTGTTGAAGAAGCGTTTGAGAATATTTTTACATGAGAATTATCTCCAATAATTAAAGAATTATTTTTATCGTTCAATAATACCTTAAACTCAACTTTTTTTGTTTGAGAATCAACACTTGGAGATATCCTTGATATTTCTGAATTATATTTATTTTCTATCAACACTCTATCCCCTTCCTTTATATATTGAGCATCTTCACCTGAAATATATCCCTTTAATTCCAAACCATCTTTATTTACGACACTAGCAACAAGAGAAGCCACAGGAACCAAATCACCAACTCTAAAAGGCAATGAGGAAACCGTTCCGCTAATTGGAGAAGTGATTATGGATTTATTGTAAAGAGATTGAGCACCCTGAAGAGCAGCCTGGGCTTGAGAAACTGAAGCTCCAGCCAATGTCATTTGTTCAGTTGTGGCACCTGCCTTTTTCAAAATAAGATTATTATTCGCTATTTTCCAAACAGATACTGCAGAAGAATATGCAGATGCTGATGCATTAACTTGTATTTGTGCAGAACTAACTGAAAGTCTATAACCATCAATAGTACTTTGAGATATGCCAGAATTATTTGTAGACAAATCATTTACAATATTTGCTAGTAAATCAAAATATCCTTTAGCAAACATAATATTTTCTGATATTACAATTTCTTTTTCTGAAGTAATCAATTCATTACTTGAAAAATCATTTTTCCATTTTTTTAATTTTTCATCTAGAACAAGTCTTTTTAAATTTATACTTAATTCAGTATCTCTGTTTTGTGTTCTGATGATTATTTCAGGATTTACGCTTCCTGCATTTCTAAATAATAAATCGGTTTTATTTCTAACAGAATCTTCTATTTTAGTATATATATCTCTAACCGCATTATTCATATCTCTTTCAGAATTTGTGTATTGTTGTTCATATATAGCAATTTCCTCGGATCTAATACCCTTTTTAATATCTGCCAATCTAGCCTGTGCAGATGCAAGATTTGCTTGCGCTTGAGAAACTTGTGCAGATATATCATCATTTTTTAAACTCAATAAAGTCTGTCCAGCGTAAACAGTATCTCCTATACCAACATTAACATTTTGCACAGGAGCAGAAATTTGTGATTTTAATTCCACTTGTCCTTTTGCCTCAATTTTTGCTTCAGTGTCGAATTGTTTGATATTACCAGCATATTTGTTGACGTCTATTATAGAAACTAAAGGCTTATACTCCATGGATTGATCTGTAGTACTACCTTTTTTAAATACTCTTGGAATGATAATAGCCATTAAAATAATCAAACCCCCGAATATATACATTATGTTTTTGTGATTTTTGAAATGTGACATGGTTTTATTTATTTTTTTCTAATAAAGCTGATAAATATTTGGCGTACTTTTCTGGTTTGACTTTCATACTGTGACAGGATGATTTTATGGCGTATGCGTGTATAGCATTTAGTGTTACTTCCGAAGCAGTTTGAGGATCGCTTACTTTATGTTTTTTACATATTCTTATAAAAATTCTTTGAATTTCGGAAACACCGTCGTGAATTTCTATAAGACTTTTGGAATTACTTTTTATGGAATCTGTGTCTAAAATGTAAGCAATGATACTATCGTTGGCGCTTTTTATTATTAAGTTTTTAATGATTTTGTTAAAGTCACTCTCATAACTTAATTCAACTTCGCTAAGATAATCTAGTATATTTTTTAAAGAATTCCTCATTATTTCAAAATACAGATGTTCTTTGTCTTTAAAAAAGTAATACAAAGAGGCTTTATTTATACCAACCTTTGAGCTGATCTCTGACATAGAGGTAGCGTCATACCCTTTTTTCATAAAAAGCTCTCTCGAGACTTTTAGAATTTTATCTTTGGTTTTATCTATAGACATATTTGAATAATAATGAATAAATTTACCTACCAAACGTTAGGTAATCCATATTAACATGAAGCTTTATATATATGCAAACTTTATCAAAAAAGACAAAAACCGATGACAGGGTCACCGGTTTTGATTTTTTTGCTCGACATTTTTTTATAATGTTAAGGGTTTTTTGCAAACATCTTTTGACTTATCAAAAGCATGCTTATTAATCCGAAGTTTAATGAATCAGCATCCGTTTGGCAATACTCCAAAATTTGTGAATCAATGATATCATCATCAATACCTATTTTGTTTCTAACCTTACGATTGCGTTCATTGCGCCATTGCGCATTATTATTTTCATTCATTTTTGTCCTTTAGTTATCTTCTTTATCGAACCCTAAACGTTATAGGAATCATGGTGAAGAACTGACCAGCTGACATACTAGCATAAGTATATAAAAATACAACAAACCCCAGACCGAATTGTCTGGGGTTATCACAAGCATACTTTTTCTCGATTTCAGGAAGGGAGAGAATTCAGGGGATGGATTGAGAACACCAGCTCTTTCCCCGGATAGAATACTTTATTTGTCATAACCGACAAGGCGCCCAAATGATACTCACCGGCCTCATCTTTTTTGATAAAGTAAATCATCAAATCCATTCTCTCTTTAATCCTAACCTGAATTGGATTCATAGCAATAATCAGCTTTTGGCCCATCTCCAAAAACGGGTAGAGCTTCAAGATTAGAGCTAGTGCGTCGCTATGACTACACATCCTGAGGTTGA
Organism: Candidatus Tayloriibacteriota bacterium; assembly: GCA_903839695.1. GTDB lineage: Bacteria > Patescibacteriota > Minisyncoccia > Phycocordibacterales > PALSA-1337 > CAIOGI01. Next base: position 29,649 of record CAIMDI010000028.1, read on the forward strand.
AGCCAACATTGAGCGTGGCTTTTCTAACTATCTGATCCCACGTGGGATTTCCTGGAATTTGCAACTCCCCAACTTTGTATGCCGCATAACAGTATGAGACACCCTTATTGCCCTGATCACCATCAGATACGCCCATCATCAGTGATGCCTCTTCACTAATGATGAGCAATCCATCATCCCTGACTTTAGCTACCGCTTCAGGCAATGAGCATGAAGTGAATCTCCCTTCATTTGATTGAAGGACGTTTATTATCTTTCTCCTCAAACGTTTGAACCATAGAATTAACATTTTCATTTTTAACTCACTTTCTGTTTTTGGTTTTCTTTATCTTTCAAAACCATAGCACAAATATAGGGACTAAGTCAATATAAAAAACCTCCCCAATCAAAATCAATTGATCGGGGAAATTTGTGAGACCAACACGTGGCCTAATACATTTTGCAGGGATAGACCAAGCGCACCTCATGTTCAGCCTTGAATACCCTATCGTAATTGATTGGGTAGAGAACAGCAGTGGTTTTTAAATCCCCTGATTTGTAAACACCGACAACGCCGACTACTTCCGAGACCTTCCATACGAACAGAATGTCATAACCGTCGTCCTTCATCCAGGAATCGTACTTATTCATAAACTGGACAATTTGTGCTTCAGTGAAACTAAGGGAGTTTAAATCCCTACCGGTTGCACTTAGGAGTGTATGGAGTTTTACAGCCGCTATCACTTCGGAAACACAGACAAAGGTCCCATTTGTGTAAGGACACCCCGTCGTCGAGTACTTATCAAAATCTGGATCATTTGTCCCAGGAGCAACACTCTTTATATTTGCTACTCCAAAGGTCGGATCGAGATACATTTCAGAATTATCTGATATGCATCTCAGAATCCGACCATTCGAAACTTCTGTAATTTTTTTATTCACGCTATACCCTTTCTTGTTGTTATCATTTGAGATCGTTGTTTAACTGTATACTAATTCTTCTACACTATTTATATAGTAAAATAAATAACTGTCAATAAAATGTACGCGTCCACCACATATGAGACTTTTTGGCTGGTAATGTCATTACAATATATCTCAAAGGAGAAACCATGCCAAGTGACTCATGTGGTCTCTTTGTGTTGTACCATAGCAACCAATCTACAAGTTCAGTATTAA
>CAIMDI010000029.1 GCA_903839695.1 Candidatus Tayloriibacteriota bacterium
CTTTGCTTGTTCGGTAATCATATACCGAAACCTTAGCACTCTTTCCCATAATACTATGAATCCTTTTGTTCCTCTAAATTTGTTAAATTGGCGCATATTAAGACTAAATTAATAGTCTCATATGTATCTGAACTTATTCATTATTATTTATATGACGGTGGAACTTCTGAAACACCGCCCTCATGATTACTGAGCCTTGCAAGCGCATAAAGTATACTTGAAAGTCTATTCATAAATGCCAATGTCTCATCGGAAACTTTTACCTTATTTTCTTCTGATACCTCAACAATCCTCCTCTCTGCCCTTCTCGCAATTGTCCTTGTAGTATCAAAAAGTGCAGCAAGTTTCGTCCCACCAGAAATAAAAAAAGTTTTAATCGGTGGAAGTGTCTTTTCTATTTCATCAATCACTATTTCCAATTCCTTAACTTTTCCTTTGGGAAGTGGCTTAGGAAAACCGGCAACTTCTGCTTGTACAATAAAAAGAGTTTCTTGAATATAATGAACAAATGACTCAAGTTTAAAAGTAGACCCAGGAATTTTCCATTCAACTGTTTTTGCTTCTACTTTTACTAAACCGAGAAAAGAATTGATTTCATCAAGCGAACCAAGCGCTTCTGCCACAGCAGAACTCTTTGAAATTTTCTGATCACATCCGTAAGTTTTTGTGGTGCCCTTGTCACCTTTGCGAGTGTATAACATGTTAATTGTTTAATCTGCTAATAACTTTTTATATTCAACCCTTTTAAGATAATTCTTTTTTGATTGGATAACACGAAGAATACCCTCAGGATTTGCACAATCGGTTTCTCGCATTTTGCCATCCTGAGCCTCTAGTTTCAACTGTTTACAAATTGTATACAGTTCAACTTTTTCATCTTTTTCAAGTCTATTCTTCATTACTCCCCAATAGATACGGGCATTAGGAGTGTCTGTTAAAGCTTCTATTATATCTACAACCGAAAGCCACCATTCTCCATTATAAATAGTTTTTCGAATTTTCTTACCTTCAAATTGTGATATCTTAGTAATTTCCATATACATAATAATATCAAGCTTAAAATACTTGTGAAGTTCCAGGCATTAATAAATTATGCTGTAAACAGAAATCACACACATATTTCTGTGTCTACTTTTTAGGGCACATATCAGTGCTGGGCTTTCGTGGCTTTCTGAACTGTCATTATACTCAAAAGAAATCAAATCGACTATTTCCCAGTTACAGGTGTTCTGTGTTCAAAGAGATTTACAAACCACCAGTCGCTAGGAGGCTTTATCGTTTTTCAACCCCATATACTTCCGTATTATTTTTACAGCGTGGTCTTTTGGTATCTGTACCACTTTCAATTGATTGCTTTTATTAACCACAATTTCCCCGATATAGTCTGGTATCAGATTGTTTGAAACGTAAAAGGTGTACAGCAACCCTCCCATTATTGCCGAGTAGCAAATACCGTTATTATGCCTGTGCTTCATTGGCTGGCTGATTATCACCTCGGTCTTTCTTCAAGACTTTCCTATTCGTGAGACACAAAACCCCTAGATACATTTCCCAAGTGCGCTGGTGAAATCTGGTCGTTATTTCTTTGAGGAAATTTTTATCTTTGTATGGCTCGTATATTTTGTAACACTCGTCAAAAAGTTTCTTCCTTTCGGTAATAACAGAAGTTGCGAGATAGTACGTATCAAGGTGAGGATTTTCTGCTCGAAGCTTATCTATCTCCTCGTTTGTAGTGCATTCTGGGAGATTTGTTGAGAATAATGATGTGGTCATAATTTACCACTTAATTATTTTTATTTTTGAAGTATCAAGTGACCCCTTGAAAAGAATATGTGGCACTCGGTGAAAAAGTAGAGGCTTCTTATCCTGCGATAGCATTTCTTTGTAATAATCTTTTGTCTCCTGCGGTAATGGCGAGTATTGAGCTATATCGTCGGGATTGTATTTAGCAAAATTATCCTCCTTAAGCTTGTCCTCCATATTGCTGTGCCTATACAGATAGACGATTGTATTTTCGGAAGTTAATAGGTGTGGGTCTACTTCAAAAAACTCAATGTCAAAAGATTTTGTTCTACCAGCCTCTATTAGAGCTTCTTTTACAAGCGAAGGGTGGACGGCAGAAAAATGCAGTACGTCATTCCACAAGCAATTAAGAAAAGGTATCTTCTGCAACATCACTTGCTCTCGTCCAATGTATTTGCTCGCTTCTTTTTCATACAAGTCTGGCTGTGTATCTTTGAGTGTGTTCAGAGGAAAAAGAACATCACCTCGCATATCTTTTGGCACCCAATGATAAATGTAATTCATAATTATTTTTTAGCGATTATATGGAAAATATGCCAATGCTTCGGCGTACCCACCTCAAGGGTATGAGGCTACCAATTACGCCACCTGGGCAGATGCCGTTTTGTCTTTTCTAGTGCCCAGGAGAGGACTCGCACCTCCACACCTTACGGCACACGCACCTCAAGCGTGCTTGGCTACTGTTACAACACCTGGGCTTTTTTGTCTTGTTCCTGTCTCTTCACTATATCCAAACTTTCCTTTATTTTCAAGTATTTTCTAGATAGAAGCATACATTTTCTGCTCTGATACATATAAGCAAAGAGTTTAATTGATTCACTTTTTGCATATTTCAACTGAAAACAGGATTGGTTGCCCGATTTTGTAATATGACCGTGAATACCAACTTCTTTTTTTATAATTTCTTGCAACCATAAAATATGCTTACTACTTGCAGATACAAACTCTAAATACAGCATGAAACTTGATTTCCATCTTTTATCCCAATAAGAATATGAGCATCCATCTCCATCAAAACTACCCCTTATAAAATCTCTAATATATATTTTAGGAATATCTATTATAGCAACTGTTTTTGACTTATTTGGAGTCAAACCAATTGACTCTAGAAATCTATAGAAAAGCACGTCGCCTATCTGGATTACATAATATTTTTTGTTTGTATTGGTTCCATTTGACTTCATGCAGTAATTGTAGGAAATGCCTAAGGCTTTTTGGAAGTTATCTACCATTTCTTTATCTTTTGAAGTAAATGAAATATGTCGACCATCTGGTGATAAATTACCATCTGTCACAATCAATCCAATAGCATATGCAAAATCAGCAGATCATTTGATCTTTACCCTACCCTTTGGTTTTGGTCCTCTATTCCCCATGTAACCATTATATCAATACTAGATAACACCTCAAGGAAATAGCGTCTACCAATTAATATTTAAAGAAAAAACTCGATTTCTCGAGTATTTCTTTTTTATTTGAATTTATTATGCCGCAACCTCTTCTGTCTTCTCTTCTGTCTTTGCTGCGTGCTTTGTATCTGTATTTTGATCCTTATCAATAGTCAACATTCTTCTCATTTGCTTTCGGATTTCCTTTGCTGCCTTCTCTCGTACGAAATATAGCTTTGCTCGGCGAACCTTTGAACGTCTTAATACTTCTATCTTGTCTATCATCGGTGTATAAAGTGGAAAGATCTTTTCTACTCCAACACTATCAATAACCTTTCTAACGGTGAAAGTTCCACCTGCTTCTGTACCATGCTTTCTTGATAATATAAGACCCTCAAAAGCTTGTAAGCGTGTCTTACCTTTTTCTTGAATCTTTTGCCAAACCTTTACTGTATCACCAGGACGAATATCGAGCTTCTTTCGCTCTTCAACTTTTACCGGTGAAATAATGTTAGTATTTGTTGCCATATAAATGTAGTCACAAATCTATCACAGACCTTTAATTTTCGCAACCTCTGAAATGCCTAATTCCTTAAATGCGGCCTTAAAGTCCTTTGGAATGGGTGCTTTTACCAAAATCGTCTTTCTTTCATAATTTGTAAAGCTAATCGAGTATGCATGCAAGGCATTGCGTTTAAAACCTAGCGCAAATGGCTTCTCAGCAGCGTACAAGCTGTCAGAAACGATGGGATGGTTAACTGCCTTGAAATGCACCCTGATTTGATGTGTTCTTCCTGTTCTCGGTTCTATTTCAACAAAAGAAAAACCACTTCTATATGCAAGTAATTCATACCAAGTCTCGGCATCTCTCATTTCTCCTCTCGCTCCCCTAGTCGCCGACCATCTTCTAAAATCTTTTGGGCTTCTTCCAATGGGTCTATTTATAATTCCGAAACGATCCTTTATCTCACCATATACAAAAGCTAAATATTTTTTTGTAAGAGTTCTTTCTTGAAATTGTCCTTTTAAACATTCATAACCATTTTTTGTTTTTGCTATAAGAAGTACTCCAGAAGTATCTCTATCTAATCTGTGTACAATACCTGGTCTTTCTATTATTCCATAATCTTTTGTATCAATAGATTCTCCCACCTTTTTTGTCCTTGGATAATTCTCAATAATCCATTCAGTAAGAAAAGGACCCTTTGATCGGCCATCAGGATGTACAACAATACCAGTAGGCTTGTCTATAGCAACAATATCCTTATCTTCATACAGTATATTTATTTTTGGTATTTTTTTCATTGTCTTAATTTTTTTGAATAATGATAAAAATAATCATTAAACAAACAAAATAGTATTTGGTGCGCGATGCAGGACTTGAACCTGCGACCTTCCCAGTGTAAATGGGTTGCTCTACCAACTGAGCTAATCGCGCATTGTCTTTAATTTATACACTAATAATCAGAATAATTCAATACTCAATGACATAGATAGAATATATGACTAAAAAATCCATTTTTAATAAAACAAAAATAGGCAATAAATGCCTATTCTTGTTTGTACTTTATTTACAAAAATATTATACAGCTGTTGATGAAGTAGACTCACAATTCTTGCAAGAACTCTTGTGAGTAGCAACTAGATAAATAGCTGAAAGACCAACCAATACATAAATGACTCTTGAAACAATGGCACCTTGACCACCAAAAAGATTACCAACGTCCATACCCGCAACACCAACAAGAAGCCAATTTAATCCCCCAATGATAACTAGAATAAACGAAATTGAATGTAGAGCTTTCATTTTTTTTATTATTAATTAATAATCGAACTATACATATCATTATACAATATGTGGATTTATAGTGTAAATGTTTATGCACAAGACATTAAACAAGCAATTACCTTGTTAATTAGAGTTATTATAGGAAAGTATTGATTTGTGCCCTTGGTTGGAATCGAACCAACATCGACGGCTTAGAAGTCCGCAGTTCTATCCATTGAACTACAAGGGCGATCTAACACTATAGAATATAGCAAAAAATGTTACTAAACACAAAACTTATCATTTTCTATAAAATAGATGGGTCAGGAACAGATTTATAATTATCTTTTATTTGTGTCGCTGA
>CAIMDI010000030.1 GCA_903839695.1 Candidatus Tayloriibacteriota bacterium
CTTTGCTTGTTCGGTAATCATATACCGAAACCTTAGCACTCTTTCCCATAATACTATGAATCCTTTTGTTCCTCTAAATTTGTTAAATTGGCGCATATTAAGACTAAATTAATAGTCTCATATGTATCTGAACTTATTCATAGAGTGGTATTATACGACAATATTTAACAGTTTTCCCTTGATAAATACCACTTTTTTTATTTCTTGATTTACTATCCATTTATGAATTTCAGGTATATCTTCTATTTGTTTTCTCAAATCACTTTCACTTATATCATTATTTGCTTTTACTGTACCTCTGACTTTACCATTGATCTGAATAACTATCATTTTTGTATCACTTTCAAGTAAATCAGGATTGTACTTTGGCCATTCTTCACTATGTATTGAATTTTTATTCTTAAGTATTGACCAAATTTCTTCAGTAAAATGTGGAGCAAACGGAGCCAATAATCTTAATAGGATTTTATATTGATCTTTGCTTACATTTTTAACCTTTTCAAATTCATTAACGACAATCATCATTGAACTTATCGCTGTATTGAACTTCATTTCTTCTATATCTTCAGAAACTTTTTTAATTGTTTTGTGAATAAGTATTTCTAAATCATTATTTACTGTACTTTCTGAAACATACTCCTGAATTTTCCAAACTTTTTCAACAAATCTTCTAGCTCCTGCAATATTGTTTGTATCCCACGCTATAGCTTGATCAAAAGGACCCATAAACATTTCGTAAATTCTCAATGTATCTGCCCCTACAGCCTTTACACTCTCGTCTGGATTTATCACATTACCCCTAGACTTTGACATTTTTTCTCCTCCTTCTGCCAATATCATACCGTGAGATGTACGTTTCTTGTATGGTTCGCTAGTAGGTACCAAGCCTTGATCAAAGAGGAATTTATGCCAAAAACGTGAGTACAATAAGTGTAATGTTGTGTGCTCCATACCTCCGTTATACCAATCAACTTGATTCCAATATTTTAAATTATCCTTACCAGCGAAAGCTTTATTGTTTTTGCTATCCATGAATCTCAAATAATACCAACTTGAACCTGCCCAGTTTGGCATTGTATCAGTTTCCCTTTTAGCCTTTCCTTTACAATTGGGACATTTAGTATTAACCCATTTAGTAATGGAAGCCAAAGGACTTTCACCATTTTGTGTAGGCTCGTAGTTTTTAATATTAGGAAGTTTCAGTGGTAATTCCTTTTCTGGTATAGGAACTATTCCACATTTTTCACAATGAACAATAGGAATAGGTTCACCCCAATATCTTTGGCGAGAGAATATCCAATCTTTTAATTTATAATTTGTTTTAATTTCAGCTAATCCTTTAGTATTTAACCAAGAAATAATTTTGGGTCTCGCCTCTTCAGATGAAAGGCCATCAAATTGACTTGAATTAAACAAAATTCCCTCTCCTTCATAACAAATCTCAAGATTGTTTATTTTATCAAAATCAACTTCATTTTTGGGTTTAATGGAAACCTTAAGTGGAAGATTAATTTTCTTTGCCAAATCAAAATCTCTTTTATCATGTGCATCAGCAAAAACAGCGCCAGTTCCATAGTGTTCTAATACAAAATCAGCAATACATACAGGCATTTTTTCGCCTGTTGCTGGATTTTCAACATATAATCCGTTTAATTGAATTCCTGTAATTTCCTTGTTCTCATTTGTTCTATCTATTTCAGTCATCAAACTAACTTTTTTCTGATATAAAGAAACCTCATTTAAATTTGTGATTTGATTAGAAAATTCTTTAATTAATTTGTGTTCTGGAGCTAGAATTAAATATGTGCCTGAAAAAATAGTGTCAATTCTTGTTGTAAACACTTCAATATATTCATTTGAATTTAATATTTTGAATTTTACCAAAGCACCTTCACTTTTCCCTATCCAATTTCTTTGTTGAATTTTTACTTTTTCAATAAAGTCAGTTTCATCTAAATCTTTATCAAGTCTATCGGCATATTTTGTGATAGCGAGCATCCATTGCTCTTTCTCCTTTTTCTCAACAACATTTCCACATCTTTCGCAACAACCATTTATAACTTCTTCATTTGCAAGACCTATCATGTCTACAGGACACCAATTGATAGTCATTTTTTTCTTATACGCTAAACCTGCATTGAAAAATTGTAAGAAAATCCATTGAGTCCATTTATAATATTTAGGATCAGTAGTATCTATTTCTCTTGACCAATCAAAAGATACACCGAGCGATTTTATTTGCTTTGTAAAGATTTTTATATTGTCTTTTGTGATTTTTGCTGGATGAATACCTGTTTTAATAGCAAAATTCTCTGTAGGAAGACCGAATGCGTCCCAACCGATAGGATAAAGTACATTAAAACCTTCTGCCCTGCGCTTTCGAGCAATAATGTCCATAGCAACATATGATCTAGGATGTCCAACATGAAGACCTGCACCAGAAGGATACGGAAATTCAATTAATGCGTAAAATTTCTTTAATTTAGGATTTTCTTTGACTTTATTTGGCTTTTTCTTTTCCCAAACATTTTGCCATTTTTTCTCTATCTTATTGTGATCGTATTGATTCATTGTAAAAGTAATCATATAACAAAAGTTGGAAAATTAAAAGAAACAATGACAAATATCAAAAATCACATTACCCAATTTTTCATGATCTCTTCATAATGAGATGGATTATCAAAACCAAATATCTCCATACTTTTAATATTACTCTGTTTTTTCATTTCATCTGTCATTTTGTTCCAATTAATCCATATTCTTTTCTGCTCATCTAAACTAGGCTCTTTGTGTATCAACTCGATACCAGTCTCTGCCCTCCACAAATGAACAGGGTCTTTAATTAACATTTCAGCCTTATCAGGATAATGTTTTTTAATTTCTTCTATTGTGTATGGCTTTATATACATATTATCATGATTATACATTAATATTAAAGAGAAAGAGCGGCATAAAGTTAGAATTATTATATGGTAAGGCCCAGAAAATGAATTGCAAAATTTACTATTTTATAAATAGTGATGAGTCAGCGAATGTGAGTTTTGAAGCACTCGTCCCAGGATTTGCTTTTAAGTATGCTGCAACTAGATCGTATCCCAATGTATATCCTGTCCAACGTGGAATAACATCTGGATTTGAACCGAAAAACCAAAGATTATTATCGTATGTTTGCTTGACCCATTCTTTCGAAGCTTTTATTAAAAATATTTTCTTTTGTTCAGGAGTTAGAGCATATGACCAAAGTGAAGGTTTATTTCTACCTGTTGCTTCAATAGCAAAATGATCAGCAAGTCCCTCAAAGATCATAGCTTCCAGTAATGTGTCATCCTCAACTTGTTTTTGCCAACGAATAGTGTGATGCAGTTCGTGGGCTAGAGTAAATGCAAGTTCTTCTTTAATAGCTTTCTTAAAATTAAGGTGTTTAGGGTTTAATGAGATAAAAATCAATTTTGCATTTGGAGAAAATCCTCCAATGCCACCTATCTCATCAATTGTCGCTCTTGGATTATCATAAAAAACTATATCTACATCTTTTATTGGTAATAATTTTTCAACCAAAGCAATTGTGGCTTCAGTAATCAATTTTAAATCTTCAGAATATGCAATAATATCCTTCGATGCTGACAAAATATGTATGTTTATATTCATAAACGTATTATACAACACTATTAGAAAATAGAAAATTCTCTTTGGCATCTTTCGACACCAGAGAGAATTATGCTCACCGCCACAAAGTGCGGTTTATTTTCCACAGGTACCACCACCGCTACACGCTCCACCACTTCGGTTGCAACGAGGATCTGGGCTATTCCTGTAGGAACTGACTGACACCTTGACTCCTTTAGGGGCCTTATGCATTTTTCTTGTTTTCATATAATTACCTAACCTACCTTCGTTCTGTCACTCCTTCAAGCGAAGAAGTGGGGAGTCGAAGGATACTTCTCCCACCATTTAAACAATAACATATCCATCCTAGAGTGTCCACGGTGTTCATTACCATAACCAAAGTTAATTGGCATGAGCTTTTCCGATATAACTCGAACAACCGATAATCCACAGGCATGATCCTTGGGTGTAATATCAATCAAAACAGGATCAAAATACTGTAGATCGCCCTTGAAGTCTTCTCTAATTACATCGCTCTCTTTTGCTTCAAGTAACCACTCAACGTAAGAAAGATTTTTTGGATCAAGATAGAAAACACCATGAGTTTCCGGATTATCTATTTCATTCATTTCCATTTTGATTTTTGATCTACGGTTGTGCCATGTCATGGCCATAAACTCAGCCTCGTTAAACGCCCTTAGCGTCGCGTCAATAAAGCTTGATCTGCAAGCAGCACCAGAACAAATCGCTGGTCTCTTTTCCCGAGACCAGATGATAACTAGCACGACCGGAGGACCATCAAGAGTCAAATCTAGTATGGAAACTTTATAACCTAATTTCATCCATTCTAAAATTCTATCTCTTAAGTCTAGCGTCAAGCATTTATGATTGATGGAATTTACTTGACGTCTTGAATACCACGTGACACTGAAAGCATCACGTTCAATCAATTCGTATAGTGCTGTGTCAATCGCCACCTCCTTTTTGAAGTGCGCAGCCACACCACTTGAGCTCGCCATATAGCACAATTTTAATTCACGCTTCATTTGTTCTGTAGCGTAATACACAAGTTCCATTGGAACCCAAACTCGTTCGCCAGTTACTCGTCGCAGACCGATTACCCAGTCAATTTCCCTTCGAGGATCAAACTGTATGATACCTCTTAAGTTTTTTAATTGGGCTTTCGAGTATGGAGTAAAGACACGAGGGTCGATAAATGGTTCACCTAGATTATTAGCACTTTCCTTTCGTTCACTACGGTTTTGTTCAAGCGCATAACGCTCGAAACCTTCCGCAATAACTTTTAGAAGCGCTTCACTTGAAGTTGAACCAGTTGCAAATCCAACACTTTTTCTCTTCATGGACGAAGTAAGACGACCTGGAATAGGACGGTATGACACTGTTGCTGACCACATCGGCATTGTGTAATTATTTATCTTAAGATCAAGAAAATTAACATCTTTAATCGGTTTATCATCTCCAACAAGAACATGGCGTAAGTGTTCTGCCTTATCAGAGACATCTTGATCTGGTATTAGAGTCTGTACACTAGTGTTGATCTTACCCATAATGAGCGTTGATAAAACTGCTTCATCTGGAAAGATCAGTCCGAGTTCATTCGCTAATTTTTCATCAGCAAACCCACAGCACTCTACTATTCCAATATTCTGCTCGGCGCAAAATAAATATGTATTCTGTGCCGCGTGTCCAGCCTCAAGTAAAGTTAGGCGATATCCCAAATTTGAGTACTTCATAGTCGAACGTCTGAAATTTGCTGCAATACATAGAACACATGCGGCATTTTCCAAAAGTGTTTTGGCATTTAAAACTCTGGATAACCATATGCTTGGATTTTTACCCATTATCATGATCAAACTTCTTTCTTCAGGACTCCATCGATAGATACCCCTAGGCACTTGCTGACTGTCACCAGGAACAATCAAGTACAAATCAAGTGGATACATACCGCCACCGGAAGCCACGCTCCAGTGTTTGTTTTTACCAATACTGTATGTAGCTTCAAGTATTCCTGATATCTGTGCAATTGGAATCTGTCCGAATTGAAAAGTTCGTGTAGATTTACGATTATGAATTATATCTAGAATACTACTTACGATGGGGCTAGAGATTTGAATTGTTTTACCATCACGCTTTCGTAGTCTTTCAGACAGAAGCATATCCGAAACACCATCAACACCGAGGTCACGCGAGAATTTCAGCGGATTGGCCGAATCCTCGTGGAACTTCAGATAGAGATCCCTACTATCGCAAATAATCCCTTGTTTTTCAAAGAGAAACAAAAATCCGACCACTTCTTCGTAATTAATCGTCCATAATTTTTTGGTTATATCCGCAACAGTGTTGAATCCGTTACACATACACAAAATCTTTTGAATGGTAACGCTTTTACCGCTTAGTGTTATGAGTCCTTTTCGACCCACAAAACTTAGAGTATTTCTTTTGCTCTGATAGCCGTATAACACGACCAGGGGACGAAATTCTTGTTCTAACATAATTTTCCTTTCTTATTGTTGATTGTCAGTGAGCTGTTTATAACTTGACCTAGTCCACACAAGTGGTTTCGATCTTTAAGTCTGTTAATTAGACTACAATTATAGTACTTGTATTGTCAAATTAGTAAAATATATTACAACAATTACTTGACACAATTTACAGTTATGATATAGTGTATCTGGTGACTTCGACGGGTTAGTATTCGCAGAAAGATAAAAGGAGTATGATTTGTTCTGAGAAGCAAACAATTCCTTTGCCTCTTTAACCATAAGATTTCACCATTGCCGCTTCCGATTCAATCGGCGGTGGCTCTTCTTTTACCTAAATCCTAAACTCAATAATTACTAAATTTCTCAATTTTTGACTTTTTCATTAATATAATGTATTGTAATTGCAGAACGTAACGATGACTAAGAGAACAAGTTCAACTTGGAGTTGGTTACGTTTGACGGGTAGCTCTCTTCGAACCGTCTCCGCAGTCATCTCTATAAAGAGATGTACGTGTGGTTGGATCACCTAAAGTCTTCGGATTAGGGTGATTCTTTTTTTCCTAAATCCTAAACTCTATCACATCTCCATCTTTTACTATATACTCTTTTCCTTCTGTTCTTAACAAACCTTTTTCACGTGCCGAAGCAAATGACCCTGACTCTATTAACTTATCCCATTCTATTACTTCTGCCTTTATAAACTTATCTTTGAAGTCTCCATGAATAGCTGTTCCTGCCTCTGGTGCTGTCCAACCACGACCTATAGTCCAAGCTCTTGTCTCTTTTTCGCCAGTTGTAAAGTATGTTATCAAATTTAGTAATTCATAACCCTTTTTAATTAAATCATCTATTCCATCATCTTTTGCTCCCAAGCCTTCCCTTAATTCCTTTTTATCTTTATCGTCAATGTCTTTTAGTTCATGCTCAATTCCTGCATCAACTATTACCCATTTTGCCTTATTCTCATTAAAAAAATTTATTAATGCTTTATATCTTTCATCATTTATTTCATCTAAATTCTTACCACCAGCCTTTTTGTTTAAAATGTACATAATAGGTTTGGATGTAAGAAGATGAAGTGACTTTATAAAAGGTTTTTCAAATTCATCAGCAATAACAGTAGACGCCAATCGCCCAGCATCCAATGCCGCTTTTATTTTTTCAAGTAAACCATTTTCAATTATAGCTTCCTTTTTAGCTTGTTTAATTTCCCTTCCAATATTTGATAAGCGTTTAGTAACTGTTTGCAAATCTGCAAGAATTAATTCTAAATTAATAACCTCAATGTCTTTTAAAGGATTGATTTTACCATCAACGTGAATGATATTGTCGTCTTCAAATATTCTAACGACTTCAGCTATAGCGTCAGTTTCGCGAATATTTGTAAGGAATTGATTACCAAGACCCTCCCCATCTGAAGCACCTTTAACCAAACCAGCAATGTCCACAAATTCTACAACAGCAGGAACAGTTTTTTGAGTATTTGAAAATTCTGATAATTTATTTAATCTATCGTCAGGAACAGCAACAACACCCACAGAAGGGTCTATGGTGGCAAAAGGATAATTGGCAACAAGAACACTCTTTTTTGTTAGAGCATTAAATAATGTTGATTTACCAACATTTGGCAATCCAACTATACCTATTGATAATGACATGAAAGTAGTTTACAGGGAAATTGTAAAATTGCAAAGTATCAAACATTTGCTGTCTTTATTTTTTTTACATTAATGCTTTTATCTCTGTGTTGTCTATTATGAAAAATTAAGTCTACTATGGTTTTTATTACAACAAGTAATAACAAAGTGTAAATATGATTATGGAATGCGTTACTCAAAAACCCTCCAATTATCACAACAATATGCATTAAAATTACACGCCCATAAGGAGCAAAAAACTGACTTTCATCCTTGCTTAAATATTCCTTTTTATAAATATAGTTTGAAAAAAATGATATAAGATGACTAATAAATAAAATGATAAAAGGTACAATCAACTCTTTTGAATTTATATATATTATATATAAATCAGGGAATGGAGAATCTCCTGTGATCACACCAAAACTATTTGATAATATTTGAAAAATGAATACCAGATGAAACATCATGAATAATCCGAAATGAAGAATAAAAAATAATGCAGAAAATATTTTTGAATCTTTACACTGAATTAAAATTTTAATAACAGCAAAAAAACCAATTATTAAAGTTTCTGCCCAATATAGAATGAACAATGAGTACAAATCCCAACCAAAGAAAAAAACACCAAATAATGGAATACAATTTGAAATAATTAAGCTTGCTCTAGAAATATATTTACTCATTTTCCCATGACTTCTTTTAACTCCTGCTCATGCGCTTTCATTACCGCCATCATGGCGTCTTGTTGAGCCATACCACCTTTTATTTTCTCTTGAGCTTCTTGTGCTATTTTCATAAAAAAGTCAGGATTTTTCTCAATCATAGCAAAAATCTGATCCTGCTGTTCTTGCGGAACATTCTTCATCTGCTTTTTAAGCATTGTTTTTAATAAGAAATTTTGAAACATATTATTTTTTAGATTATATCACGTGAGCCTTTTTTGTATATACCTAAAGGTATTTGTTGCCAATTTGATATTATTGAATCTATATATTTCCATGTATACACTTGCTCGTTCATACTTGTAAATAATGTTTGATTTCCATCCATAGCATCTATTATTATCCTTTCATGTGAATTTGAATTCAATATGAAATTTTTGGAATCTGAATATTTAAATTTCAAATTTTTTGAATCATTATTTTCTTCGCTATATAAATTATTTATCCAAAAACGAATTTTTATTCCCTCTTCTGGTTGAATTCTAAAAGTTAGTATATTTTGTTCATCATTTTCGCTAATTTTTATATTTTTATTGTTAAAATAGACATCAATTTCTGTTTTTGATTCTGACAAAGCCTTACCACCTTCAAGATAGAAAGGAATATTTTTCCATCTTTTATTATTTATATTTGTTTTTAATCTAAAATATGTTTCTGTCTGAGCATGTTCACTTATATTTTTTTCATGTTTATAACCCTCATATTGCGCTTTAACAAAACAATTTTGAATAGTCTTTTTATTTATAATTACAAGTTTTTTAAATATATTTGCTTTTTCTTTTCTAAAATGTTCTGAATCAAATACTTTCGGCTTTTCCATAGAAAGTAATGCTAGGATCTGTAACAAATGACTTTGTCCAATATCACGTAAAGCACCAACTTTGTCATAATATGAGCCATTATCTTCAATTCCACAACTTTTATATAATTTTATATGCACCTTCTCAATATGATTTCTATTCCAAAGTGGCTCAAATATTGAATTAGAAAATCTAAATGACAATATATTTTGAATAACATCTTTAGCTAAATAATAATCCGTTCTAAAAATCTGTGATTCAGTAAAAATTTTCAATAATTTATTATTTATTTCAATTGCTGAAGTCTCGCTATAACCAAAAGGCTTTTCAATAATTATTCTTGTCCAACCACCATTACCCTCACAAGGAATTGATAGGCCAGAAACTGATAAATTCTCAACAATATTTTTTAGTAATGAAGGAGCGACGGATAAGTGAAATAATTTATTTGAACATTGTTTAAAACCATCATCAAGACATTTTAGACGTTTTAATAGTGAAAAATATGATTCCGGCCTATCATAATATCCTTGTTCATAAAATATATGATCAACAAAATGTTTTACATCCTCCTCTCTAAACTTTCCAGGAGAAATGCCCATATTATCTCTAATAGATTGTCTAAAATCCTCTTTGTTTATATATTCTGGAGTAAAACCAATAATAGCAAATTTAGATGAAATTTTTTTCTTTACATATAAACTCAATAATGCTGGCAAAATTTTTCTTGAAGCAATATCACCTGTTATTCCAAAAATTATAAATATTGTAGGCGTCGTGTCTTTCATGTAGGTAATATCATACTCCTATTTAGCCTTAAAATCATTAATTATTACTCCATCTGATAATTCTATAACCCTATCCGTTAATGCCGCATAATCTTTCTCATGAGTAACCATAACAATAGTCTGACCTTCTTTGTGAATTTTAATAAACAATTCAAAAACCATAGATGAAGTTTCTGTGTCTAGATTGGCTGTTGGTTCATCTGCAAAAATGATTTTTGGCTCGTGAGCTATGGCCCTAGCGATAGAAACTCTTTGTTGTTCACCGCCAGAAAGTTGTGCTGGATAATTATTTAATTTTTCTTTCAAGCCAACTCTTTCCAATGCATATTCCGCCTTTAATCTAGCGTCTTTTCTATCCAATCCAATCATAAGCAATGGCAACATAACATTTTCAATGGAATTTAATGAAGGTAAAATAGCATAATCCTGAAAAATATATCCGAGCTCAGAAAGTCTCATGAAAGTTCTTTCATCTTCAGTCATTGATAATACATTTCTATTTTCTATTGTTATGGACCCCGAAGTTGGCCTGTCCAATAATCCCAATTGATATAGAAGTGTACTTTTCCCTGATCCAGATCGTCCTGTTATAGCTAAAAATTCTCCTTCATTTAATTCGAAAGATACATTATTTAAAGCAATAAGTTCGCCACCTCCACTTTTATATTTTTTTGTTAGATTATGTGTTTTTATCATAAAATTATCTTCCAAGAATGGCGTCTAATGTATTTTGTTTTACAACAATTCTTGCAGGTATATATCCAGCTATTAATGTTGCAGTAAATAATATTATACCTCTTACTAAAGTTCCTATAAATGTTGCAACCAATATACCATCACTAAATGGGAAATTTATTGGGTGAATAACAAAATATGGTTTTATTATGAAGAATATAAGTATTGATCCGAGAAATATTCCGCAAAGTGCATAAAATAATGATTGAATTATATAGGATATTTCAATAGCAGAAGAATGTATTCCAATACCCTTTAATATTCCGATATATCTTCTACGAGTAATGGCATTTACGAAAATAATAATAAATATTGTAATAGAAGCAACAGCCAAACCAATAGATCCGATAATGTCACCCAATAAACTAAATGTAACTCTCATATCATTTAAGAATTTTGGTTGTGCTTCCTCCCAAGTTTGAACTTTTGAATATTTGTCTATTGATTGATTAACCAAATCAGCCTTGAGTAATAATGGATCGGTGTCTTTTTTCATTCGTACAGCTATTGCATCTACATTATTATCATCCCGTCCAATTATTTTCTTCAATTCCCTTCCATTTATAAAAACACCTTGATCTATATCAGATTTACTTTTTATTATTCCCTTTACAGTCATTTCTCTTGTTGTACCGGAAACTATCAATCTGATCCTTGATCCGATTTTTATATCTTTTATAGTGTAAAATCCGGGTGAGTCTATAGGTGTATATCTATAAAGCAAATTTGCACCAATCAGTATTTTGTCAGTATCTGAAGGGCTTAAATATTCGCCTTCAATAATATATTTTGAAAGATTTGTTACTTCATTTTCCTTTACAGGATCAATTCCAAAAACTAAACCAGCCGCACTATCAACAGAATCAGTTAAACGTGTGCGATTTTTATAATTTGCTTCAATAACACCACTACTTTGATAACGCATTGAAACCTTATCAACACTTGGGTGATTTTCCAATAAACTCCTAATATACTCACTTTTATCAATATATGTTTTATTTTGTAAAGTAGAAATTAATAAATCTCCGGTATATCTACTCTTATTTGCATCTGTCGCGCCTTCCAATATTCCAATTAGAATTCCACTTACTATTATTAAATTCAAAAAAGTAAGTGTCATAACTATCACTATGAGAAGTGTAGTCCATTTATTTGCCCTTTTTAAGTCTTTGGAAGCAAGGAAAATACCTATTTTAACGGATTGTATATAATTCCAAAACTTATGCTTTTTTGCAGGGTACAAATTATGCATGTAATACTATAATAACATATTATTATTTTGTATTTGTATTTTTAAATTTCTTAATAACTAATGAGATTTTTTTGGCAACTTTTTTGTCTAATACACTTGGCAATATCTTATTTACACTTAATTCCTTTTTAGAAAGAATATTTGCCAAACCCTCAGCCACCGCTAGCTTTATTTCAACAGTTATTTTTTGAATATTATTGTCCAAAACACCTCTAAATAATCCAGGAAAAACCATTACATTATTTATTTGATTTGGAAAATCACTTCTACCTGTACCGACAATAAATGCTCCTGATTTCTTTGCCAAATCTGGCATTATTTCTGGAACAGGATTGGACATTGCAAATATAATAGGCTTATCTGCCATCGTTTTTATTAATTCAGGCTTAAAAACATTTGGTGCGCTAACTCCTATAAATACATCTGCATTTTTGACTGATTCTGCCAAGTCACCACTTAGATTTTCAGGATTTGTTACTTCAAGCATTTTGATTTTGACATCATTCAAATCATTTCGACTTTTTGAGACAATACCCTTTGTATCTACCAATAGAATATTTTTTATGCCGTATTTTATAAGTAATTTTGTGGTGGCAATTCCAGCAGCTCCTGAGCCACATACAACAACTTTAATATTTTCTTTTTTCTTTTTAGCCAATTTTAAACTATTTATAAGAGCAGCAAGAACCACTATAGCTGTTCCATGTTGATCATCATGGAAAACAGGAATGTCTAATTCATTAATCAATCTTTCCTCAATTTCAAAACATCTTGGTGAAGATATATCTTCTAAATTTATACCACCAAAAGTTGGAGAAATAGCTTTAACTATTTTAATAATTTCTTCAGTGTCTTGGGTATTTAGAACAATAGGATACGCGTCTACATTAGCAAATTCTTTGAAGAGTAATGCTTTCCCTTCCATAACTGGCAAAGCACCATAAGGACCGATATTTCCTAATCCTAAAACTGCAGAACCATCAGAAATAACAGCAATTGTATTGCCTTTTATAGAATACTCTCTGGCTTTAATAGGATTCTTTGCTAAAAACGATGAAACTTCTGCAACACCCGGAGTGTATGCAATACTAAGATCATCTCTATTTCTTAGTGGAGGAAATTTACTCTTAATCTCAATTTTTCCTTTAAATTTTAAATGTCTTTTAAGCGATTCTTTTTTGTAGTCCATAAATGTGTAATTAGCTAGTATGAAGCTATTTTAACACATTTATTATTTAATTATTAATTACCGATATTTGGTTTTAGAAATCCTCTGCCCACTTCTCCCATTTGGAATACATAGTAGTAGCAACGAAAACACAAGGCAGTATGAATATTGCACCAATTATCCAGAAAGTAAAATGAAATATTTTTATAATGGTCTCCATTTTCATACCGTGTGTAAAATAATTATAGAATGTAAGATACAATCAACAAAGCAACAATGTTTAGAATTTTTATCATTGGGTTAATAGCTGGTCCTGCTGTATCTTTGTAAGGATCTCCTACTGTATCTCCTGTAACAGCTGCTTTGTGTGCATCACCACCTTTTCCACCATGATTACCTTGTTCAATATGCTTTTTTGCATTGTCCCAAGCTCCTCCTCCAGATGTCATAGAAATAGCTACGAATAATCCAGTAACTATAGAACCTACTAATAGACCTCCTAGAGCAACTGGGCCGAGTGTAAATCCTACAAGAATAGGAGCTAGAACAGGAATTAATGCTGGCAAAACCATTTGCTTTATAGCTGCTGTGGTAACGATATCTACACAACGTGCATAATCAGGCTTGGCTGTTCCTTGCATAATACCTTTAATCTCTCTGAATTGACGTCTAACCTCATCTACAACTTGTCCTGCAGCCTTTCCTACAGCTTCCATAGACAATGCAGCAAAGTAATAAGGTAATAGACCTCCAATAAATAAACCGGCAATAACTTTAGGATCACCTAATTCAAATTTTAATCCATGAGTTTCTTGTGTATATGAAGCAAAGAGAACTAGAGCGGCAAAACCTGCTGAACCGATAGCATAACCCTTTGTAACAGCCTTTGTTGTATTTCCAACTGCATCAAGAGGATCAGTAACATCTCGAACCTCCTTTGGAAGATTGGACATTTCTGCTATACCTCCTGCATTGTCTGTAATAGGACCATAAGCATCAATAGCAACAATAATACCTGCCATTGAAAGCATACTCATTGCAGCTACAGCAATACCGTATAGACCAGCAAGTTGATAAGTAGCCAATATACCAGCAACAATTGTTAGTAATGGCCATGCTGTTGACTTCATTGAAATAGCAAGACCTTGAATGATATTTGTACCATGACCAGAATTTGAAGCTTCAGCAATAGATCTAACTGGATAGTATTTTGTTGATGTGTAATATTCTGTAATTAACACAAGCGCAGCTGTAACAAGTAAACCTACAACAGCACAACCAAATAAATTGATAATTGAATATTTTCCATTATCAAACATCATGTACTTTGTAACAAAATAAAATGCAAAAGCAGAAATAACACCTGCTACTGCAAGACCTTTGTACATTGCATTCATTATATCTTTTGACTTTCCTAATTTTACAAACCAAGTTCCTATAATTGATGCAATAATAGCTACACCACCCAAAACTAATGGAAATAGAATAGCTTTTTCATATCCAACACCGAAAGTAATAACCGCAAGCATCATAGCTGCGATAGTTGTTACAGCATAAGTTTCAAATAGATCTGCTGCCATACCTGCACAATCTCCTACATTGTCTCCAACATTATCTGCTATAACTCCAGGATTTCTGGGATCATCTTCAGGAATATTTGCTTCAACTTTACCCACTAGATCAGTACCGACATCTGCTGCCTTTGTAAAAATACCTCCTCCAAGTCTTGCGAATACTGATATAAGAGATGAACCGAATGCAAGACCGATAAGAGAGTTAACATCATGAGTAATAGCGTAAAAACCAGAAACACCAAGAAGTGCTAATCCTACAACAAGTAATCCTGTTACTGCTCCACCATTAAAAGCGAGAGAAAGTGCCTCTGCAAGTCCTGTTCTAGCAGCTTCAGCTGTTCTAACATTTGCTCTAACTGAGACATTCATTCCTATGTATCCTGCAAGACCTGAAAATACAGCTCCTACAATAAATCCAAGTGCTGTTTTCATTCCTAGTGTAGGAATTAAAATAATAAATAATACAATCGCTATCATAGCAATTGTTCGATATTGCCTGTTTAAATAAGCTTTTGCTCCTTGCTGTATAGCAAGTGCAATTTCTTTCATTTTGTCATTTCCCGCTGACTTATTTAGAATATTTTTTGCTAAAAGAAGTCCATAAACTATGGCTAAAACCGAAGAAACAATTGCAAAAATTACTGAAGCATTCATGTTTAAATTTTATTATCTAATTCACTATTAATAATATCGAGGATACTAACACATTTATCTTGATTATTCAAATTTATTTCTCTTGATCGTATTGTTCTAAATATGTAGTTAATTGTCTATTTACCCTTACAAATGTGGCCCGCTTTGAAAATTCTTTTAGCTTTCTAGCACCTATATATGTTCCCGCACTTCTTATTCCTCCAAATAAGTCTTGTATAAATGTGTGAATACTACCTTTATGAGGCATAATCACATATCTACCTTCTGATGCTCTATGCGCATCCTTTTTGCCATAAAATTCACTTAGGGCTTTATTTGACGATGAACCAAAATACTCCTTAAATTTCTTACCATTTTTCATTATCGTTTTTCCTCCACTTTCCTCAAAGCCAGAAAACATTGATCCGCATAGATTGAAATCTGCACCAGCACAAAAGGCTTTTACAACACATGAAGGGTTTCTTTGTCCTCCATCTGCTATAACTAAGCCACATTTGCCATCTGGATTTGACATACCATGTGCAGCATCTGCGCATTCTATTACTGCACTTACTTGAGGATAGCCAACACCTGTCATACGTCTTGTAAGACAAACAGAGCCAGAACCTACTCCAACTTTCACTATATCAGCACCACTTAAAATAATTTCTTCAGAAATTTCATTTGCTACGACATTTCCTGCAATAATAATATGATCTGGACAAAGTGATCTTACAAATTTTATGGTTTCAATAAATCTCTGCAAATAACCATTTGGAACATCTATACAAATAAAAGAGAATTTATTTATTAATTTGTTCTCAATCATTAATTTGAGTTTTTCTATGTCTTCGTCTCGAATTCCCAATGTATAAACTATATAATCAGGATTATCAAAGGTTTTAAAAAATTTTGTATAATCTTTAACGGAATAATATTTGTGAAAAGTAGTTATCATTTTGTACTTTGAAATAACTTTAGCCATTTCAAATGTACCAGAGGTCGCCATATTTGCTGTCATTATAGGTATTCCTGTCCAAACTTTTGGAGAATGGAAAAATGTGAAAGTCCTTTCCAAAATAACATCTTTACGAGAAACCATAGTGCTTCTTTTGGGTCTAATCAGTACATCATCATAATCAAGCTTCAAATCTTGTTCAATTCTCATATATTTAAATTAAAGCGTTATTGGTATAATGATATAGTATCACTTTAATACTTTCTTATCACGCCTTTCACAATAGCTGAAATTTTTAGATCTTGCTCTGGGTATATGGGTTTATAATTTTTATTGGCTGGTTGCAAATATACAGAATTACCTTTTTTTCTAAAATATTTCATAGTCCATCCACCGTCAACTTCAGCTATAACTATATCTCCATCTTTCGGATCACTTTTTCTTTCAACAATAACCAAATCTCCTTCCTTTATTCCCTCTTCTATCATAGAGTCTCCTTTTACTTCTAATAAATAAGTAGACTCTCTATTATTGATGAGATAATTATCTAAATTCATTGTATCCAAAGCCTCCTCACTAGCTACGGACGGAATACCTGCTTCAACTAAGCCTAATAACTTTACTTCTTGAAAAAGATTATTGGGAATGATTCGACCATTTGAATCTTTACTTATAATTCCGGCATCAATGAGTTTATTTACTAATTTATATACAGCATTTTTGGATTTGAAACCCAATATGTCCATTATTTCACTATAACTGGGCATTCTCTTCTTTGACTCATAGAAATTTAGTATTTTATTTTTGTATTCGTCCATATCGTTTAATTATAGAACAAAACTTGCAAAAATGTGCAATGTGCGTCGAAAAAAGCTAATTCTACTAGGACTACTGAAAGTATAAAACTGAGTAGTTAAGAATCTGTGTCTGCGAGCTTCAGCTCTGTATGGTAAACCTTTGATAATTTTTAAATCAATTTCGTGATTTAATTTTTTCAATTCCCTTTTTACATTTATAGCTAATTTAATTTTGCTCATATATTTTATTAATTTATAATTTTATTATGAATATATTATAAGTGAACGTTCGTTCACTTGCAAGAGCAAGCTGTGGATAAAGCCATGAAAAAACCACAATCCTATTGAGGAAAGTGGTTTTATGTTTTTTTGATTTTCAATTTAATGAATTATCTACTCGGTTATGGTCGCATATTGACTTGAGACCCCTCCGCAGGTTTCACATAATACTCGATGGCAGTGGGTCATCTCGTAAATGTTTATTATCCCTTGCATATTTTTGCTAAGAGCGTTCGATGTACTTCCTACAGGATTTGATCCTGACAGATTTATGTTTATTTCTTCATTCATAATTTACTTTTTTAGCCTACCAAGCATCAAACCCGAAGGGTAATGCTGGCGCACACCATAAGTTGTATATGATATTGCATACTAATCCACGGGAAATAGTACATTAAATATAGAAAATAGTGAAGTGGGGGTGGGGATATTGATTTCTGTTATGGAGTATGGTTATTTATCGAATTCTTAATTTTTTCTGCAAGAATTTCACTATAACTTTTATTTACTCCGTCAATTACCTGATCCTTACCAAAACTTTTTTGATCAATATCATCACCAAAGAATTTCTCAGCTATTTTCAATGCCAATTTTGCATCTTCCTCAGATGATCCATGCATTACAATCTGATCATTAAGTTTAATACCTTGAGATGCTAAATCCTGAAAAATTTTTATATCTCCATTATATCCTTCATCTCTTAATGCAATCATGAGGTTTTTAAATCTTTCAGGTGTTAATGAATTTAAATCTTTAACAGAAATATATGACTTATAAGTTTCCCCCTGACTATTCCCTATACCATTATTAATTCCAAAATATAACCATGAATTTGAATCTTTAGTTCCTTGTCTAATTTTAATATTATCAAATAAAAAGCGATCTGCTTCTCCTGCTCTACGTTGAATTTCCTCTGAAAATAATGCAAAAGAAAGATCAATATCTTTATTAATTTTTGCCTGTCTTTCTTTTGAACTAGAAATAACTTCATTAACTAATGTTGCCATTCTTTGATAAGGAGCCATCCTTAATTGTGAATCATCTATTGCCAATAAATTTTTTATTGCAAATTCAGCATACTCTTCCCTTGAAATTTTAGACAAATCTAAACCTTGTTGATTAGCAATAATAGCTAATTCATAGCTAGCTCTCCATCCAGATAATTTCTTTCTTCTTTCTATATCATCAACAGGAACTTCTGAGGGTATTAAATTATTTACTCCAAGTTCTTCTCTTACTTTAGTTAGATTTATTTTATCTGAATCATTTGCCTCTATTTTTCGAGCTTCTTGCAACTCTCTTTCTCTTAATTGGTTAATTATTTTACTTTTAAGGTTATTGAATCTTATATTTTTTTCCTCATTAATGTAAATAGGGCTAGTCCAAATAAACGATAAAGTTTCAGAGTTCAGACCTTTATATTGTGGTGGTATACCAATTTCATCATCTATATTTTCCCCTCCAGCAGGAACTTTAAGACCTTCCTCAATACTTGATTTAAATGAGTTGGGAAGACCTTCAAAAATAGCATTCTTGTCTTCGCCCGCCTTAATACGATTTATGTATTCATTAATCTTTTTATTCCCAGCAGACTCATTTTTAATGTATAAATTTTCATTCATAATTGTAAGTAAATAATATCAAAAATATGCAAAAAAAGAAACGCGAGTCGCCACAAGGGCTATCGCGTTTTGATTCAAGTGAATCACATCGGTATCTGTAGCAAATTTTGCGCACAGACAAATGCTTCACCATTAAACTCACGCAGGACCAGTTCACGTTTACACTTATTACCCTCTTTTTCTCTTTGTTCATTCTCGTTTTCTACCCAGACCAACATTCCTTTTTTAATTTGGCTTTCGGGTATGGGCTCGGTACTAAAACTGTATCTAAAACATTTCATAATTACTCCTATGGTTATTGCATTAAGAACTTTTCTATCATTCCAGTCAAACAATATTGCTGGATAAGAAAACAGGCTCGCTTTGGAGCCTGTTTCTTGGAATCAATTAGTTTCATTAATCACAAAGACAAGCTCCAAAGAGTTTTCTATAATAGAAACTAAAGGCGAAATTTAGGCTTTGTGCTTTGTGATTATTCATTGAGACTATTTTATACTAATTAATTATTTTTGCAATGAGAGCCAATATTTGTGATTAATTTATTTAATTTTGTAGTACTAAATTTTACCATTCAAATCTACAAAAATTATCACTAACAAAAATTGGACTATTACCATGTTGATCGAGTCGAACAGCATACGTACAATAATCCGTAGCATGACTTATATCAGGATAATTAGCTGATTTAAATTCTTCTGTTAAATATTTACTAAATGTTTTATAATTTACATCAATCAATCCTTTTTCACTTTTTATTATATATGATTGTTTAGCATAGCAATTTGTTGAAATCTCAGCATAGACAGATTCATTCTTACTAATATGATCCATTACCTTCCATTTATCTCCATTTTTAATTTCATTTTCATAAACTGGTAAATTTGACTTTGGAATATATATGTAAACACCTCCTCTGTCCTCCATACAACTTAGAGATGGCCCTAAAAAATAATATCTAGCACCAAATATTAATACAATGAGTGACAAAATTATGATTATAGGCTTTACATATTTTTTCATACAAAAATTATAACATCAATTTTGAGCAATAGATATATCTAGTGGACTTCAGTGTTTTTTGTAACTGAATAGCCAAGGAACTTCCATTATAAAAAGTAACACCCCGTGCCGAAGCAAGGGGTGGAACATTCTAACACTAAGTTAAGACCATGTTCTAGATCTTAACCTCTTAGAGTCAGCGTGTTAAGCATGACTCTGATGGTGTCCTCCGTCCGTCACAATAATTAAACGTTCACCAAGGGTGGTACCGCCCTTGGTGAGATTGGAGCATTCATTCCCGTTAGCCAATCTATCACAACGGGAATTATCGCTGTACACAAGTTGAGGTTCCGCGAAACGACTTCCTCAACTAAATCAATGAACTGGTAACAGTATAGCATATACATTTTTTTTGTCAAGTAAATTGAATACATGATACAAATAACCCTTATTTATAGGGCTATATTCACTGAGAGATAAAAGGGTTTCGACTTTTATAGTTATGCTATAATCTTACGAAATATTATGCATGAAAATAAGTTGAACAATCTTATGACCAAGTCAAAGGAAATATATACAAAAAAGCCATCTTTCGATAGCTGTTTTGTTGTACCTGCCTTCAGCTTAGGAAATCCTTAGCCGAGAAGGGGCTTACGCCCGCAGGCACATTTATATACTATCAAAGTTGCAATAATAGTCAATGGAGATTTTGAGTTCTTGATTGAAAAGGTAGTTAAAAATGGTTGTAAGGTTACTATTGTTTCCAGTGCAAAGATGATACCTAAAGGACCACGATACTCGACATCAAGACTCTCTACAAAACTGCGTAAACTTACAGAAGAGAGTGGCTCACCAGTTAAGTTTATTGAAATAGATAATCTCAAGTTTCAGATTAAAAAGTAGATAAATATTACAATATGAAAAATAACAAAGGAAAAAGCCGCGAAGCGCGACTTTTTCTAAGGACTCTTTAAGTATATAGGGATTGGGGATTTTGTCAAATTTCTGTGGTGGACTCTCCGACGATTAGACTTCGCCCCTCAGCCTCACCGTCGCTTACGGAGATTCGGTCACTAGTCCTCGCCTACTGGCTCGGCTATCGACCCCGCCTCGGACACCTTCGTGTCCTCCGGCTTTCTCATCTAATCTCAAGATCCAAGACAAAAGAAAAAACTGGCTTATGCCAGCTTTTTCTTTCGTTGTGGACCCGAGGAGATTCGAACTCCTGACCTTTCGCTTGCAAAGCGATTGCTCTACCAACTGAGCTACGGGCCCATATATGCTTAATATTTAACAAAACTATCTTATTATTCTTAAGCTAATTTTGATTAAATTATTCTACCTTATTTTTTACTTATTGCAAGCTGAATTATATGATCTAGAAAATTTCCTATTGATGAACCTACTGATTTTAATGCTTTTGGAAACAAGGATTCGTCTGTTAATCCGGGCAAAGTATTTGTCTCCAATATAAAAATACCTCTAGTTGGATGAATAATAAAATCTGAACGTGAATAATGTCTTAATCCAAGGCTATTATGTGCTTCTATGGCCATTTTTTCTATTTGTTTTTTCTCTTCGTTGGTAAAATTTCCTGGTACTATTTCCTCTGTTTGTCCTGCATATTTTGCATTATAATTAAAAAAATTTCCTTTATCGTTTATTATTTCTATAGCAGGTAAAGCATAAAATGGCATATTTCTAAATGAATCTATAACTCCACATGTCGCCTCTCGTCCGTTTATATATTCTTCAATTATGACAGAATCGCTATGTTTGAAAGCATTTATTATTGAATTTTTTAAAGATTTAAAATCATTAACAAGTGAAATTCCAACAGAAGATCCATTTGATGTTGGTTTAACTATTAATGGCAATGGGAATGCTCTAAATACATCATAAAGTTTTTGATCAATATCATCTGTAGATTCTAAAATTCTATATTGAGGTGTCTTTATATTATTTTTTAAATATACCTGTTTTGACAAAAATTTATTCATTCCAAGCGATGAAGAAAAAGAACCGGAACCTGTAAAAGGAACGTTATGTGTTTCTAATATATGTTGCACCTTTCCATCTTCGCCGTATTTACCATGCAAAGCATTGAATACAACATCTACATGCATAAGCACTTCGTAAGGATTAACTTTAATACCATTACTAAACCAATTTAAATTTCTATCTATAAATATCTCTCGTACATTGTACTTTTCGGAAGGTAAATTATTCATTACAGTAGAACCAGTATTCAACGAAATTTCATGTTCGTCTTTGTGTCCACCTCTAATAACTCCAACTCGTATTCTATGCATATGTATTCATTATACAATACAAATACAAAAAAAGGGGTAGAGATGAGCTCTACCCCTCAAAGTTGTCCTCAAAAGGAAAAAACGGACAACTTTGCCAACCGATACATATGAACAAACCGTCTGACAACAAAGGACTAACTATGGACTCCAACATAGTATTTATAACATATGTACAACTTATTGCAAATTAGTTATCCCCCTTTATTCTAAGAAGGAATTATTCCTTAATCTCTTATGATATGAAATAGCAAATCTATGAGCTTCAGAATTTGCTAGGAGTATTGATTTTATATGAATATTTATTATTTTTTCATCACCTAATATATGATCGGGTTTATGTGCATCATTTTTTACAACAGAAACTATTGGAATATTTTCAAAAATTTTATTTGCAATATTTATTTGTGCTTGACCTCCATCAATTACAATTAAATTCGGTAATTTCCATTCGCTATGTTTTAGTCTTCTTGAAAGTATTTCTTTTAATGCATCAATATCATTATTTTTATCATTAATTACTTTAAACTTCCTATATTCAGCTTTTTTAATTTCATTGTCTAACATTACAGTCATAACACCAACAGTATTTTTTCCAGACATATGAGCAATATCATAGGCCTCTATACGAAATCCTGAGGAATTAGTTTGTATTTCGCTTTTTATTAAAGATACATCATGAATATGATTTAATGCGTAAATAGTATTTCTTACTTTTTTTGCCTTTTCAAATTCCTGTTTTATAGCATATTCATTCATTTCTTTTTCCAAAGTATTTATAAGTTGTACTTTTTTACCCTCAAAAAACAAAACCAAATTTCTTATAGTTTTCTTATATTCATTTTTTGATTCAATAGAATCAGTATCTGGAGATAATCCCAATGAACGATAAAAAGATTCTTGATGTTTAAGGCCAGCCTTTTCATCACGAAATGGAAATATTTTTCTTATTATTTTTAAAGCGTCACGCAAAAGTGTGCCTTGAGGATATGGACCGAATTGATATTTAATTTTAAATTTTAATTCCTTTTCATTTAATTTATCGAGTGTTCTGCCTCTGGCAATTATTATTCTTGGAAAATCTTCCTTTGTTATAACAATAAAATTATAGCTTTTATTGTCTTTTTCTTTTGTATTAAAATATGGCTGATGTTTTTTTATTTCATTACTTTCTAAAATAATAGCTTCCAATACAGAGTCAGTTTGAATGTATTCAATATTTAAAGACTTAATAACCATATCCACAAGCAATAATCCTCTGGTCTGAATCAAATCTTTGCTAAAATAACTCAAAACACGATCTTTTAATGATGTGGCGCGTCCAATATATAATATATTATTGTTTTCACCTTTAAAAATATATATTCCTGGAGAATCAGGAAAATTTAATTTTTTAAAATCTTGAATTTTCATTTTATTTATTTAACTCCCTCTTTAAATATTTTCCTGTGTAGGATTTTTCACTTCTTGATACATCTTCCGGTGTACCCTTTGCTATTATTCTTCCTCCCTTGTCACCACCATCAGGACCAATATCTATAACATAATCAGCATTCTTGATAAGATCAAGATTGTGCTCAATAACAACAACAGTATTGCCTTTATCAACTAATCTTTGTAAAATCTCAATTAATTTTTTTACGTCTTCATAATGCAAACCTACAGTAGGTTCGTCTAGTAAATATATAGTTTTCTGTAAATGTGCACGATATAATTCTGATGAAATCTTCACTCTTTGCGCTTCACCACCAGAAAGAGTAGTTGCAGATTGACCAAGTTTAAGATATCCAAGACCAACTTCACCTAATGTTTGCAAACGATCTGAAACAGCAGGAATATCTTCAAAGAATTTTAATCCTTCTTCTACAGTCATTTGCAATATATCGTAAACATTTTTGCCTTTGTATTTTACCTCAAGAGTTTCTTTCATAAATCTCTTGCTATTACATACTTCACATGGAACATAAACTGTAGGCAAGAAATGCATTTCTACAGCTATTTCACCATTTCCTTGGCAAGCTTCACATCTTCCCCCTTTAACATTAAATGAAAATCTACCAGGACCCCATCCATGAGCGCGCGCCTCTGAAGATGCAGCAAATAAATCTCTAATATGAGTCCATGCGCCAGTATATGTAACAGGATTTGATCTAGGTGTACGACCTATGGCTGATTGGTCGATAAGTATTGTGCGACCCAAATATTCACTACCAGTAAAACTTGTGCAGTTGAATATATTTGCAGTTCTATGTCTAAATTCTAGTCTAGCTTGTAGATTTTTGTGTAATATTTCATACATAAAAGAAGATTTTCCAGAACCAGAAACTCCAGTAATTACATTTAAGCATGAAAGTGGCATATCAACATCCATGTTTTTAATATTAAATATATTTCCACCTTTTACAATAATTTTACCTTTTGGTTCTCTTCTTTTGTTTGGTACTGCGATTTTTTGCTCGCCCCTTAAATATGAAAGGGTTAGAGAACCTGAATCATTATTTTTTGCTGTAAGTAATTCGTCTAAATATCCTGAAACAACAACTTCGCCACCATGCACACCAGCTCCAGGACCAATATCTACAATATAATCAGAAGAAAACATAGTATCTTCATCATGTTCAACAACGATAATGGTATTACCCAAATCACGAAGACTAGTCAGTGTTTTAATTAGGCGATCATTGTCGCGTTGATGCAAGCCGATAGTTGGTTCGTCCAATACATATAATGCTCCCACAAGCCCTGAACCAAGCTGAGAAGCCAGTCTAATACGTTGTGCTTCTCCTCCAGAGAGAGTGTGAGCTCTTCTATCTAAAGTTAAATATTCTATTCCAACATTTAACATAAATTGTAATCTTGATTCTATTTCTTTTAAAATAACTTTTGCAATTTCTCTTTCTGTATCTGAAATTTTAATTTCATCAAAAAATACTTTAGCCTTTTCAATAGACATTGATGTTGTTTCAACAATATTTTTTCCATCAATTCTTACAAATAATGCCTCATCACGAAGACGAGCACCTTTACATACTGGGCAAATTTCATTACTAAAAAATTCTCTAGTACCTAGGCCATTACAAGCTGTACATGCCCCGTATGGTGAGTTGAATGAGAATAATCTAGGTTCTATTTCAGGATAAGAAAAACCATCATAAGGACACATAAACTTTGTAGACATAAGCTTTTCCCCATCTGGAAACTCTATTTTTATCAAGCCCTGAGCCTCTTCAATAGCTTTTTCAAGCGATTCAGAGAGTCTTTCAATAGCATTATCTTTTTGTTTGTTTTTATCTTTTAAATTATTTTTAAACTCACTTAAGTATATTTCATCAACAAGTACATCTATATCGTGTTTTTTATTTTTGTCGAGTATAATTTGTTCGCGCAAACGCATTATTTTTCCATCAACTTTCACACGATCATATCCCTTACCAAGCAAATCGTAAAGCAATTGATAATATTCCCCTTTTCTACCCACAACAAGAGGTGCAAAAATCCTCACCTTTTGATCATTTATTTCAACACCCATTACTTTTTTTCCTCCTTTATTGTGATTTGTAACTTGTTTAATAATAGTATTTAAAATTTCTTCTTTTGAAATTCTATGTATTTCTCTATTGCAAGTTAGACAATGTGGCTTTCCAATACGTGCAAATAATATACGCAAATAATCGTAAATTTCTGTAATTGTAGCAACGGTAGATCTAGGATTATTTGATCTTGATTTTTGATCAATAGAAATAGCTGGAGATAAACCGATAATTTCATCTACATCAGGCTTCTGCATTTGTTTTAAAAATTGTCTAGCATAAGACGATAAGGATTCGACATAACGTCTTTGTCCCTCTGCAAAAATAGTATCGAAAGCCAATGATGATTTACCGGAACCAGAAAGTCCGGTGATGGCAATCATTTTATTTCTAGGCATTTCAACTGTGATGTTTTTTAAATTGTGAGTTCTAGCGCCTTTTACAATGATTTTTTCATCACCGCGCTCGTTTATATACTTAATATTTGATGTTTTTTTAATCATACAGACAAAATTATCGGAACATTGTTCCTTGGGTATTACTATAGCAAGATATAAGGATTAGGCAAATACTATGACTTATTTGCTATTTGATTTGAAACTTCTGTAATAATTTCATCCAAAGATACGGCAGCCTTAACCATGAATTTACTTGCACCTAAAGACTTTGCCTTTTCAATATCACTTTGTTTACTCATATTTGAAAGCATTATAACTGGAACATTTCTAAGTCTTTCGTCCATTTTGATTGTTTGTAATACATCCAAACCATTTATTCTCGGTAAAATAATATCCAAAATAATAATATCTGGTATTTCTCTTAATAAATATTCCATTGCCTCGTCTCCATTACTTGCTCTATGAAGTGAAAAACCAGTTGTTTCAAACTTTTTAGAGAGAATATTTGATAATAATTTATCGTCCTCTACCCATAGAACTTTCTTACCGGTGCCACCACCTACAAGAGTTGTTTTTGAACCTTCTTGTCTTGGAGAGTATTTTCTAGAGAAGATTTTAGCGACTTTTTGTAAAACTTCATCTGGTTCTATATGTGTTTGAATTAAATAGTCTTTTATTGTTGGTGTTGAGGGTATAAGACGCATTTTTATAGGAACACCAGAATTTGAAACGACAATAACAGGAATTTTAGTAATCATTCTGTCATAACTTTTTTCTTGTAAAACTTCATAACCATTTTTTCCAGAAAGAACAATGTCAATTAAAACTAAATCTGGTGATAAAGATTTCATTTTTTCTAATGCATCTTTACCATCTAGGGCTGTGTAAGTTTTATATCCATCTTGTCTTAATTTCTCAACAAGAATATTTGTTAAAACAACATCACTAATTGCTAATAGTATTTTTTCTTTCATAAGCATAATTATACCACACAACACTGTTGGCTTGGCAATTGCGCTATCGCAGTGGGTTTTTCTATTCTTTAGCTAATTTATTTTTTAACATTATCAACTCATCTCTAATAAGAGCAGCTGTTTCAAAATCCAATACTTTCACAGCATTCTCCATTTCCTCTTCTTTAAGTTTAATTAATTTTTGTGGATTAGTTCTAAGCAAACTTTCGTCTATTTTAGCCATTTCCAAAACTGCTTTATCGTGCTCTGTTCTCAATTGATCTGTTATATCTTGAATTTTTTTAATAATAGTTTTAGGAGTTATTTTGTGTTTAGTATTGTATTCTACTTGAATTTTTCTTCTTCTATCTGTTTCATTTATTGCATAATTTAGGGCATCATTCATAAAATCAGCATACAAAATTACTCTTCCATTAACATTTCTAGCTGCACGTCCAATTATTTGAATTAATGATGTTTCAGATCTAAGAAATCCTGCTTTATCTGCATCTAAAATTCCAATCAAAGAAACTTCTGGTAAATCCAATCCCTCTCTTAATAGATTTACTCCCACCAAAACATCAAATTTACCCCTTCTAAATTCAGTTAAAATAGTAATTCTATCTATTGTTTTTATATCACTATGTAAATATTCTGCCTTAATTCCCTTTTCTTTTAAATATTCACTCAAATCCTCTGCCATTTTTTTCGTAAGAGTTGTAGCTATAACACGATCACCTTTTTTAATTACTTTTTCTGCTTCTTCAACAAAATTTAAAATCTGACCTTTGTATTCACCTTTTTGTGCAACAGGTTTTACATCTATCACAGGATCAATTAATCCTGTTGGTCGTATTATTTGCTCGACTATTTGATCACTATGTTCACGCTCAAATTTGCCTGGTGTTGCTGTTGTATAAATAACTTGTCCAACTTTTTCCTCAAATTCTTCAAATTTCATAGGGCGATTGTCTCTTGCGGAAGGTAATCTAAAACCAAAATTTATAAGAGTATCTTTTCTAGACGCATCACCAGCATACATTCCTCCTATTTGAGGCACTGTAACATGTGATTCATCAATAACAGTAAGGAAATCAGCCTCACCATTTGCTTTTCGTGGAAAATACGATAGCAAGGAATCCGGTGCCTCGCCAGCTTTTTTACCAGAAAAATGTCTAGAATAATTTTCTATTCCACTACAATAACCTACTTCACGAATAAGGGCTAAATCATATTTTACTCTTCTTTTTAATCTTTCAGCTTCCAATAATTTTCCTGATTTTTCTAATTCTTTTAATCTAATTTCTAATTCTTTTTTTATTGAAATTAAAGCACTTTTTGATTGTTTTTCTGAACTAATAAAATGTTTAGCAGGAAATAGAAAAATATTTTCATGATTTGCTCTTACGGTCATGGTTATGGGATCCAATTCTATTATGTCTGAAATAACTGTGCCTTGATATTCAATTCTATATATTGTTCTGTCACTTACAGGCATTATTTCTATCATATTTCCCAATGCTCGGAATTGACCTGCGTTTATATCTGCATTTGTTCTTTCAAAATGTATGTCAATTAATTTGCGAATGAGTTCAGAGCGAGCCATATTCATTCCTTTAGAAATTTTTAAATTCACTTTTTCATATTCTTCTGGACTTCCCAAACCATAAATACAAGAAACAGACGCAACAATAATCACATCTTTTCTAGTTAAAAGTGCTTGTGTAGACGCATGTCGTAATCTGTCTATTTCTTCATTTATCATTGCTTCCTTCTCAATATATGTATCAGTAACTGGCATATATGCCTCAGGTTGATAATAATCATAATATGACACGAAATAGTGCACGGCATTATTTGGGAAAAATTCTCTGTATTCTTGTGCAAGTTGTGCAGCAAGAGTTTTATTGTGTGCTATAACAAGAGTTGGCTTGTTATTTGAAGCAATAACATTTGCCATAGTAAAAGTCTTACCTGAACCAGTAACACCGAAAAGTGTCTGTTTCTTCATTCCAGATTTTAAGCCTGCATTTAAAGAGAAAATCGCTTTTGGCTGATCTCCTGCAGGAACCATTGATTTTGAAAGGTTAAATATATTCACATTTCAACACTATCAGATTATTTAGTCTTCCTCAACATAACTTTCTTTATAGCATTTTTTATATCCTTTTCACCCATTCCATAATGTTCAATCAATTCTTCAGGTGTTCCCGATTGACCAAATTTGTCTTTTATACCCACAAACTCCATAGGTGTAGGATAATGTCTTGCAAGGCATTCTGCGACAGCCGAACCCATACCACCAAGGATTTGATGTTCTTCAACTGTTACTATAGCACCAGTTTCATGTGCCAATTTCCAAACTGAATCCTCGTCTAAAGGTTTAATAGTTGAAAGATTTAATACTTTTACCAATTTGCCTTCATTTTCTAATTCAAAAGCCACCTTTAATGCTCTGTGTAATAATGCACCCGTAGCAATGATTCCAATTTCTGCTCTTTTATTATCTTTTGGCATAAAAAGTAATTGTGCTTTTCCGATTTCAAAAGGACTTTCTTTGGAAGTTATAACAGGGGTATTATTTCTAGCTAATCTAATATAAGTAGGGTTATTGTTTAATGCACATGCAATAGTTGCTTTTCTTGCTTCATTTATATCACATGGAGATATGATAACCATATTTGGTATAGCTCTTAGAATAGCAATGTCCTCTATAGCCTGATGTGTTCCGCCATCAGGACCGACTGAAACTCCAGCATGAGATCCTGCAATTTTTACATTTCTATTGTTATAACAAATAGTAGTACGAATCTGTTCCCAATTTCTTCCAGGACTAAACATTGCATATGAAGTAATAAAAGGAATTTTACCCATAGCAGCCATTCCAGACGCAACACTAGCCATATTTTGTTCCGCAATTCCCATTTCTACAAATCTATCTGGATATTTATCCTTAAATAAATTCATAGTTGTTGATTCAGAAAGATCAGAACAAAGCCCAACAACATTTTTATTTGTATCACCAGCTAGCACCAAACCTTCTCCAAAACCACGACGAATAGGAGCAGATTCGATATCTTTGTCAAAAATTTTAGGATTAAGTTTTTGATTTGGATTTATCATTTGATTGTAATTCCTAAAGACTCTCTAGCAATTTTTATTTCTTCAGAAGAAGTTGGTGGCTTTCCATGCCATTCATATTTTCTTTCAAAAGCTGGTATTCCTTTTGATGAAATAGTATTTGCAATAATAACTGAAGGTTTATCAAAAACTGATTTTGCCTGACCCCATGCTTCATCTATAGCTCTAAAATTATGTCCGTCAATTTCTTGAACATGCCAATTAAATGCACGCCACTTGTCTGCGAGCGGATTCAAAGGCATTACATCTTCTGTAAAACCATCAATTTGAATATTATTTCTATCAATAATAACTATTATATTTTGGATTTTTTCTTTTCCAGCAAGCATTATAGCCTCCCAATTTTGTCCTTCATTCAATTCACCGTCACCCATAAGACAAACAAATTGTTTACCTGATGTCTTTCCAAAATCCATTCTATCTGCC
Organism: Candidatus Tayloriibacteriota bacterium; assembly: GCA_903839695.1. GTDB lineage: Bacteria > Patescibacteriota > Minisyncoccia > Phycocordibacterales > PALSA-1337 > CAIOGI01. The sequence goes on from CAIMDI010000030.1 coordinate 30,835, forward strand.
AAAGCCATTCCAACAATTTGTGATAAGCCAGAACCAAGTGGTCCAGATGAGTTTTCTAAAGCTGGCAAAAATTCTCTATGCGGATGTCCCTGAAGTTTTGAACCAAATTTTCTTAAGGTTTTTAATTCTGAAACAGGAAAATATCCCGAATGCGCCATTGTTGCATAAAGTACAGGACAAATATGTCCATTTGATAAAACTAATCTATCACGATAAGGCCAATCAGGCTTTTGTGGATTATGTTTTAATGCATAAAAATATAAATAAGAAAATACATCTGCCATATCCAAAGATCCCGCAGTATGACCACTTTTTGCTTCAATTAGCATTTCAACAATAGACTGCCTTATAGAATAAGCTTTTTCATAGAGAAATTGAACTTTTTCATCTGATAATGGCATGATTGAATTATTATAACACTAAATTTGCTTAAATTTGTTGTATGTATCCACAATATTTTCTGATTCAAATAGTGCAGAACCTATTACCAAACGACTTGCCCCAGCATTCTTTAATAATTGAGCATTTTCTTCTGAAACTCCTCCGTCAACTTGAATGATTGTGTTTGGAAATAATTCTTTTATTTTTTTTATCTTTTCTACAACACCCGGCTCGAAATTTTGTCCTTGATAGCCGATTTTCCTAATACCCATACATTGAATAAATTGTATTTTAGAAGAATATTTTAATATTTCATTTATGTCTGTAGTATAGTTTATGGCAATTCCAATATCGACTAAACCTGATAATACTGATATCACAGGATTTAAGTCTTTTGAACTTTCAATATGCAAAACGATTCTTTCGGCACCAGCAGAAAGCCATTTTCTGGCATCATCTTCTGTCGGATTATCTATCATCAAATCAAATTCGTAGTTTATATTCTCCCAATACGGCATTCCTTTTTCTTCATGAAGGATTTTCTCAAAATTTTCATCAGCCTTTTTATATGGCCAACTTGTTGAGCCTACGAACTTTCCATCACAAATATCTATTTGAACAATAGGAGAAACACCCTTTATTAATTCTGCTTTTTCTTCTATTTCATCAAAATCTCTAGGTAGTATAGCTGGTAGTATTTCCATAATTTATATTTTGATTATTGTATATTATCCATTTGCTCGATTCTTCTAATATGCCTTTCATCTTTACTGAAGGGAGTAGAAATCCAAAGTTTAATAGCATCAATAGCATCATTTTCTGAAACAAAACCAGCACCAATAGAAAGAATATTGGCGTCATTGTGTTCTCTTGATAGACGAATAATATCGTCATTTTTTGAATAATAAACAACAGCTCTAATACCTGGAAAACGATTTACTATCATAGCTTCTCCTTGACCAGATTTTCCAAAAATAATAGCTTTTGTATTTTCTGAATCATCCAAAACTCTCATAGCAACCGGCAACATGATTTCTGGATAATCATCATCAGAGACAAGAACATTAGCACCCAAGTCTTCTATTTGAAAACCTTCGTCTATTAATACACTTTTTACTTTGTTTTTTAAATCAAAACCAGCGTGATCAGATGCAAGTAATATTTTCATTTTTTAATTATAGCATTATTTAAAATAAATGCTCAAATTAAAATATGAATTAGTTTTTTACTATAATATTGCTATCGTTTGTTGAGATATGTGAATTACTCCAACAAGGCGCAGAAGCACTCCATGGTTCAGAACCATATTTTTTGTACAAGTATTTAGCATACTTAACATTACCTTCTACGGTATGGATATCATAACCAAGTTTTACAGAATCATCTAAATGGTATTTTTCGTTTATTTGCATAACACCAACATCGGCACTATTTACTTTTCCACGTAAAACCTGCCCATTTTTATCATAATGAGAGAATGTTGATTCACATCTTGCTATTTCAACAAGAATAGGAGTATCTGAAAAATTTTCACGTAAATACTTTTCTAAAGTCTTACGATCAATAGTTACTGTACTTGTAGCGGAATTATCAGCTGAAATTGCGGAATTATTTACTATAACAGGAGAATCAACTGCTTGAGTTGAAGTCGCCATATAAATTGAGGAAACTAGAAGTGCGAAACTTGTTGTAATTTCAGTCATATAATTTAAATCGGAGCTTATGAATTATTCATTCTTTCGCTCCGAATTACATATATACTAGCATTTTTAAACTCTCTTGTCAAGGATTTTAATGATAGAAAAGCTAGAAAAGCCTTATTTTATAAGGGTTTTTGGACAATGCTTAATAGATAAAGTCAAAGTCCCGTATTTGGGTTTGCTCAAAAACTGATATATCAACCGAAAGTGAGCTTAAGTACTTGCATTTTAACTATCTTTTGCTATACTATTCAAACTATGGCAACAAAAAAATCAGGAGGATCAACGCAAAATGGTAGAGATTCAAATCCAAAATACCTTGGTATAAAGGTAAATCATGGAGAGTCTGTTACTACTGGTTCTATAATAGTTAGACAAAGAGGTACAGATGTTATTCCTGGTAAAAATATTGGTATGGGCAAAGATCATACATTATTTGCACTAAAGAACGGAGTTGTTGAATTTGGTTCAAAAAGAAAGCAACACTTTGATAACACAATAAAAAGAAAGAAAATCGTGCACGTTGTCTAAATATATTTTAAACAAACACATAATTTAAGAAAAACACCTATGAAATTAGGTGTTTTTCTTTGCTAAATATTATATTTGAATAATATTTATGGGAATTATTGAGCTTTAATGTCTAGATTGAACTTTATACTCTTGTCCCCTGCCTTAACTACGATTTCATGCATACCAATCTCTTTAATAGGCTTGTCCATAACAATATGTTCTGCGTCTATTTGAATACGAGTTTGTTTTTGTATAGCTGGAATAATCTCCATTTTGTGAACACCAGCAAATAGATTACCCTTTTCATTTGCCTTTTCTGTCATAACTATAGTTATACCAGAAAGCTCCTGTATATTTTTTAATAATAATTCTTGATGTATTTTCTTTTCACCTTCATCTCTAGATTTCTCTAAATCAATGCGCTTGATAGCCTCATTTGTAGCTGAAATAGCTAAACCTTTAGGAATTAGTAAATTTAGAGCATAACCATCGCTTATATCCTTTATTTCGTACTTCTTTCCAACCTTAGGAACATCCTTTAATAATATTATTTTCATATACTGTATATTACGGCTTATCCTGTAAAATTTCAACTGCCTTGTTTAATTGGGGATCAATTTTGTCGTCTATGTCCTTTTGGGTTATCTTTACTTCTACATCTGGAACAAGTCCATCATGAGAGAGATTGTGACCTTTTGGAGTTAACCAGCGTGCAATAGTTACCTTTAAGGAAGTATCAGGTGTAATAGTAACCAATTCTTGAACAGATCCTTTACCAAAAGTCTTTAGACCAACTAGAGTAGCCACTCCATGTTCATGCAAAGCTCCTGACATAATCTCTGAAGCTGACGCTGAACCACCGTTTACAAGAATAACAACTTTGTATTTTCCTTCTCCAAAATATTTGTTTAACACATCGTATCCTTTACTTCTATAAACTTTATTTTCACCTTTTCCACCAAAGTCTTCTGTAACTATAACTTTTCCCATCGGTAGAAAATAACTACTCATATCCCATGCAGCGTCAAGATAACCTCCAGGATTACCACGTAAATCAATAATCATTTTGTTTTTGCCAGATTCTAGGAATTTTCTTATAGCATTTCTAAATAATTCAGGTGATTGAGCGGTATAACTGAAAAGTCTAATAATGAAAATATCTGATTTTATTTCGGTTTCAAGCGTAGGAATATCTATAGTATCTCTGATAATTTTCTTTTCCATAGGTTCCTTTAAGCCCTCTCTATATAGCAATATTTTTACTGCTGTTCCCTTTGCACCTCTTATCTGTTTTACAGCCTTTTCAACAGTAAGGTCTGTAGTAGCAACATCATTAATCTTAAGTATTTTATCACCAGTCATCATTCCAGCTTTTTCTGCTGGGCTATTTTTAAGTGGAGCAACAACAGTTATAAAACCATCTTTAATGCCAATTTCCATTCCTACACCCTCAAAATTTCCGGCTATATCTGATTTGAATGTTTTATTTTCTTCTGGTGGGAAAAATACGGTATAAGGGTCGCCTTGTGATGCAGCTAGGCCTTGAATGGAACTCCATATTCTTTTTTGTGAATCAGTAGTTGTGGCTGTAACGAATTTTTCAGATAATACACTCCATACTTTCCAGAATGGTTCGAATTGGGCAGCGGTGACAGGAGTACCATCCAATGATAAAGGAATTTTTGTTAAACTTTGGCCATAATAACTACCTGAGTAGAAAACTAGAAACAAAACTATCGTAGCACCGATAGCGACCGTAAGTTTTTTTTGTTGTTGATTATTCATATGGTTATAGATTATACTATATTCAACATGATAAAAACATACACATATCGTAATCTCACATGGCTTGATGCAGAATCACCAAACGAGACTGATGTAGCCGAACTTATTAAGAAACACGGGCTACATCCTCTAGTCGGTGAAGAATTGTTATCCCCAATAAAAAAATCCAAAATTGATGTTTTTAAAAATTATATTTTCTTAGCTCTACATGTTCCAATTAGAACAAAAGTAGATGGAAAATATATAGTAAAAGAAAAAGAAGTTGATTTCATAATTGGCAATAGTTTTATTATTACTTCCAGAACTGAAGTTGTTGAACCATTACACAATTTTGCTAGAGTTTTTGAAACAAATTCAATACTGGACAAAAACGGAGTAGGAGATCATGCTGGCTTGATTTTCTATTATATGATGAAAAAGATATACAGCCATATGAATGAAGACTTAGAAAATATCAAAGATGCATTAAATGAAGTAGAAAATCGCATTTTTCTTGGTTATGAAAAGAGAATGGTTGAAGTTATATCCGAATTATCTAGAGAATTGATAGATTTTAGACAAACTTCTAGACTTCATAAAGAAGTACTCGAATCCTTTTCTATAGTTCCAAAGGACTTTTTTGGAAAAAACTTTGATAGTTTTATTGAGGATATCAGGACAGAGTACTCAACAATGCATGAATTAATCATGAATGATCGTGAATTACTAAATGATTTAAGAGATACAAACGATTCATTACTTTCTACAAAACAAACAGAAAATATGAGATTATTCTCTATTATGGCCTTCATTACATTCCCTCTTATGCTTTTACTAAATCTATTTATGTTACCAACAACACATACTCCTATTATCGGAAATCCTTATGATTGGGAAATAATAACCTGTATAGTCTTATTGGCTACTATTGGTATGCTTTATTTCTTCAAGAAAAAAGAGTGGCTATAAAAAGAATGGATATAAATATTTTCAACACATTATCTAGCAAAAAAGAAGTTTTTACACCTTTAGTAAAAAATAAAGTAGGCATTTATAATTGCGGACCAACTGTTTATGACACTGTGCATATTGGAAATTTAAGAACTTTTGTGATGTACGATATTATCAGAAGAGTTTTTGAGTACAATGAATATTTTGTTACTCAAGTCATGAATATTACTGATGTGGATGATAAAACCATAAAAAGAAGTCAGGAAAAGAAAATTTCTCTTGAGGAACTTACTAGACATTATGAGACATTGTTTATTTCTGACATTCATTCATTAAACATATTAACTCCGAACAAACTTCTAAGTGCAAGAGATCATATAAAAGACATGATTGAAATGATTTCTATTTTACTTGAAAAAGGTATAGCTTATCAAACAAAAGATGGTATATATTTTAGTATTGGACTATCAAAAGACTATGGAAAACTCGCAAAATTAAAAATTGAAGCGACAGATACACACACACTTCGTGAAAGAATTTCAAATGACGAATATGAAAAGGAAAACCCTAGAGATTTTGCATTGTGGAAATTCTATACCGAAGAAGACGGTCAAGTATTCTGGGATGCATCATTTGGAAAAGGACGACCCGGATGGCATATAGAATGTTCTGCAATGGCAGGAAGAGCTCTTGGACCCACTATAGATATTCATGCTGGTGGTACAGATCTTATATTTCCCCATCATACAAATGAAATAGCCCAATCAGAGGCCACTTATGATAAACATTTTGTTAATTATTGGATTCATGGTGCTTTTATGAATGTTAATGATGCAAAAATGGCAAAATCAAAAGGAAATTTTTACAAACTTGCCGATTTGGAAAATGAAGGCATATCACCTCTTGCTTTTAGATATTGGTTATTGACTTCACATTATCGTTCTCAAATAAACTTTACCATAGAAGCAGTAAAAGGTGCTCAGACAGCCTTTATTCGTTTTATAGAAACTTTTATACGATTGCAGGACATAAGTGCCGGACACGAATATGAACATGTACACAAAGCATTAGAGCCCAGAGATTATAAAAAAGATTTTCTAGAAAAAGTGAATGATGATTTCAATACTCCAGAAGCATTGGCTTTAGCTTGGGAACTTATCAAAGATCATACTGTTGAAGCAAAAGAAAAAGTCATATTATTAATGGACTTTGATAAAATACTTGGCCTTGGACTTCATGCTGTAGTAAATATTCAAAAAGAAGAAATACCTACAGAAGTTACTGTTTTAGCTGAAGCTAGAGAGAAAGCTAGAGAAAATAAAGACTGGGAAATGGCTGATGCAATACGAAAAGAAATTACTGATAGAGGATATGATGTAAATGATACAGATAAAGGATTTACTTTAAAAAAGCGAAATTAAGAAAGATTATAAATTCTCTAACGTACCGTCATTCTTTATTTTTCTTATAACAGTTTCTTTGTTTACACTTTGACATGAAGTATCAAAATCAACAGTGCCTGTAACACCTTTATAATTATGAGTATTTAGTAATTCCATAGATAAACTAAGTGGTTTCGGACCAACTTTATCTATTGTTGAGTATAGAACATTAAAACTATCATATGTTAATGCGCTCAATAAGTCAGGATTTTTATTGAATTTACTTTTATATTTATTAATAAATTCACTTGCTAAAGGATTTTTATTCAAATTTAATTGTTCTGAAAATTCATAATCAATAAATTTTATATTTTTAAGATTTGACCTACTATTTGAATTTGTATTATTTATTGTCCAAACATCACTAATAATATTCTTATTTAATGACATTTCATTGATTTTTTCAAAAACTTTGTCTGGATTAATGTCATCTATTACTATCATTGCATCAGCATAAGAAATATTTTGCATGATTTTTGTTAGCTTTTCGCTCAAATCAACAAGAAAAACAGAATCGAATGATTCTACTTCGTAAACCCTTCCAGCATATGTTTTGATAATTTGATCCTTTATACCCTGAGCATAAGAGCTATTTGAAGCCAAAATGATAATTCCCTTTGCATTCAAATTTCCATAAGATAATGCTGAAATATTTGAACCTAAAATTTTCGAATTTATACCTAAAGTACAAGTGTATTGACTATAATCAATAAAATCAGGAGTTTTTGATGATTGTGAAATAACCAATATTTTATCCGATTCGGCTTTAGCCTTTATTAAATCTATTGTATTATCACCATCAGTAATTATTATTTTTACACCCTTACTTTTCAATGATTCATAGCCACTTAATGGTGATTTATTTGTATCGTTTATTGAATCTTGATATATAATTTTATATCTATCCATATTTACTCCTTTTTCCTTCAAATCATTAATAGCCATAGATATAGCATTCTTTTGATTTTCTCCAATTTTACTATTGAAACCTGATAATGGAGTGAGTACTCCTATCTTTACTGTATTTGAATTTTTGGATATTAGAATAGATACAAAATATAATAAAACAAAAAACATAACTATCAATATCCGTAATTTTCTTTTTTCCATGTTTAATATCATTATATCTCATTTATACACACCTTATCAACTTTCTTATCACATATAACTTTTGCTTATAACTACTTTTAAAGTAAAATACATACATGACACCAACATCGCCATACTTCAAAACAAAAGATTTAAGAATTCCACCACAAAGTCTTGAAGCAGAAAAAGCTTTGCTTGGTTCTGTTATGATTCGTCCTGAAGTTATACACGACATAATAGACATTGTTTTTGAAAAATCTTTTTATTCCGACAGACACAAGCTCATTTGGCTTACAATGATAGAACTTCATGGAAAAGGAATTCCAATAGACTTGCTTTCTCTTTCATCAAGACTAAAAGACCGAGATGTTTTAGAACAAGCAGGTGGCATGAGTTATCTTACAGAAATTGTCCATGGTGTTCCTTCTTCTACAAATGCAAAGCATTATGCTGAAATTGTTCAAAAAAAGCATATTATGCGCGATCTCATAAATGCTTCAGAATTTGTCGGTAATCTTGGTTTTGATGAAGAAATGGACATTGAAGAAACTCTTGATAAAGCCGAAAAAAAGATATTCGAGGTTACAAATTTTACTGGTACACACAAATTCGTCGCATTAAAGGACACATTGGTTGAAGCTTGGGAAAGAATTGATAATCTTCACAATACAAAAGGAGAATTGCGTGGCGTTCCTACTGGTTTTAAAGCCTTAGATGATAAACTCGCTGGTTTACAAAAATCTGACTTAATTATACTTGCAGCGAGACCTTCTATGGGTAAAACTTCCCTTGCATTGGATATTGCTAGAATGGCTGCTATAAATCACAAAGTTCCTGTAGGTATATTTTCTCTTGAAATGAGTTCTCAACAATTAGTCGACCGTATGCTTGCTGCAGAATCCCAAGTCGATGCTTGGAAATTACGCACGGGACACAATCTCTCTATTGATCATGATTTCAAAGCTATTCGTGATGCTATGGATCGTCTTTCTGAAGCACCTATTTACATTGATGATCAGCCTGCCAACAATATTCTAAAAATGCGTGCGGTTGCAAGAAGATTAAAAAGCGAAAAAGGACTGGGGCTCATAATTATTGATTACCTTCAGCTTATGGTTCCTACAAATAGCCGTAATCAAGACAATATAGTTCAACAAGTTACCGAAATATCTAGATCATTAAAACAATTAGCTCGTGAGCTAGAAGTTCCTGTTCTCGCATTATCACAGTTGAGCCGAGCCGTAGAATCTAGAGGAGGTGAACCAAGACTTTCTGATCTTCGAGATTCAGGATCCATTGAGCAGGATGCTGATGTGGTTATGTTTATTCACCGTGAGGATAAATACAATAAAAATCCAGCTCAAGCAAAGCCAAATATTGCAAAAATCCTTATCGAAAAGCATAGAAATGGTGCTACAGGTTATGCTGAATTATACTTTGATGATAAGAAAACAACATTCATGAGTCTTGATAAAAGTGACTTTGGAGAATTTAATGGCGGAAGTGGAACTGCTGAATTCTAATACAAATATTACCTCATGGACCCAATTTCCAAATTAACAGAATATTTTAGAGAATTTCCAGGTATAGGCCCCAGACAAGCCAAGCGTTTTGTTTATTTTCTTTTAACAAGAAATACTGCACATCTAGAAGAATTATCTAGATTGATTTTAGAAATTAAAAAAAACACTCATATGTGTTCTTCTTGTTATAGATTTTTTCAAAGCCCTTTTACTGGAGAATGTTCTATTTGTCTAAATAAAAACAGAGAAAATGAAAAACTTCTAATAGTATCTAGAGATATTGATTTTGAATCTATTGAAAAAAGTAAATCTTATAATGGTTATTATTTCATTTTAGGAGGAGTAATTCCTATTTTGGAAAAGGAACCAGAAAAAATAGTGCGCATTAAGGAATTAAAGGAAAAAATATTAAAAAATAAATATACTGAAATTATATTATCATTAAATGTTAATGCTGAGGGGGAAAATACGATTAATTATTTAAAAACAATGATTATAGATATTGATTCAAATATACGAATATCAATACTTGGCAGAGGTTTATCTACTGGAAGTGAATTGGAGTATTCTGATATAGATACTATTAAAAATGCTCTGAAAAATAGAGAGAAAATTTAGTAATTTTAGTAAAATATAGTTATTTTACACCCTCAATCTTAACCTGGAAATATGGTTGTCTATGACCATTTTTCTTAAAATATTTACTCTTTTGTTTGTACTTTATAACGTCAATTTTAGGTAGTCTGCCGATTTTTGTAAGAATAGCAGTAACTTTTGCCTTTTCTATGAATGGTGTTCCAATAGTAGTGTCTTTTCCATTATCAACAAGTAAAACCTTATCAAAGACGATTTTATCGCCCTCTTTATGGTCTCCAACAAGCTTTTCTATCTTTATTTCATCACCTGCTTTGACCTTGTATTGCTTGCCTCCTGTTTGTATTACTGCAAATTCCATAGTACATATATATTACATTATTATTATTAAAATGCAAGTACTATGTATTCCCTATATCTCCTCTGGGTGATCAACCGTAACAGACTCTATACCAGGCGCCTCTCCTGTGATTTTTAAAATATCCTTATCAATTTTCTTAAGTTCTTTGCCTGAATTGTTGTAATGATTGACTACAGTAGAAATTGATGCGCCAAGTTTTGAATAATAATCCTCGTATTTCTTTAAATGTGTGCCCAAATCACTTACCCTTTTTATAATGTCTTTTGCTGTCTCTTCTATTTGTAATGCTTTGAGTCCTTGTAGAACTGTTTGTAAATATGCGAGGAATGAAGTTGGGGAAACGATAATAACTTTGTATTTATTTGCAGCTCTTTGAATGAGATTGTCGGTTTCTTCTGTAACAGCACCAATTTTGTTTATAAGTAAATCATAATAAATAGCTTCATGAGGAATGAACATAAAAGCAAAGTCCATAGTACCCTCACTAGGTCTAACGTATTTTGCAGTTTCTTGTATGCGAAGCTTTAAATCATTTACAAATGCCTTTTCGAGTTTTTCCTTTTCAGCTGGATCTCTTTCTATAACGAGTTTATTGTAATTTTCAAGAGAAAACTTTGAATCAATGGGGATAATCTTGTCTTTAACAAAAACAGCAGCGTCTACGATTTCACCATTGGCAAAAGTGTATTGCATTTTGTATTGAGTAGGAGCAAGGACATTGTGCAATAAAGTCTCCAAATAGTATTCTCCTAAAATTCCTCTATGTTTGGGATTTTTTAATATATCTTGTAGGGACTGGAGTTGATCTGCGAAAGAGACTACTTGTCTGTTTGTTTCATCTAGTTTTGTTAAGCCCTCTGTAACATCTCTAATCATTTTTGCAGACTCTGAAAATTGATTCTGCATTGATTCTCTGACATGTCTGGTACTTTCTCCTATTTTACTATCTACCGTGCGGCTGAGCTCGTTTAATTGTTCTAGAATGAGTTTTAAACCGGTATTGTCCTGAGCTGGCGGTGGAACATGTCGAAAATTATTGGCTATCATTATTATGATGGCAATTGTAACTAAAATAATTAAAACAATAATTAATACATTCATAAGTCTTTATATTTATGATATTATAACATTATTATGACAATACATGAAACTATAAAAAATCAATTAACAGATGCGTTGCGTGCACAAGACGAAGTAAAATTAAACACACTTCGCGGTCTTATAGCTATGTTTTCTTATGAATTAATATCTAAAAAAAGCAAAGAGGCCTTAATAGATGATTCAAGTGCATTAACCCTAATCAAAAGAAGTGTAAATCAACACAAAGATTCTATTGAACAATTTGAAAAAGGAGGAAGAAATGATTTGGTAAAAAAGGAAAAAGCTGAACTTTCAATATTAGAAGTATTTCTTCCAAAGACAATGAGCCAAGCAGAAATAGAAATTATAGTTAAAAATAAAATCACTAAAGAAGGTGTTCCAGATATTAAAAAAATAGGTCAATTTATAGGTGGAATAATGAAAGAATTACAAGGAAAAGCTGATGGATCAGATGTAAAAGCTGTAGTGGATAAATTATTAAAATAATTATTTTTTATATAAAAATTAGTATTTGACATTATTTTTCAAATAATGCATTATTTATATTGTATGCAAGAACAATTGCTTTTGTTGTTTGGACCGTACGTTGAAGGACAAAGTAAAAATTCTTCAAATAATGTAAAAGGTAATCAAGCCGTTGCAACGGTACGAAATGGATCTGGAAATGAGGTAACCAGTCCATGGAAGAACCCGGAAGCAGTCGGTAATGAATACCCAAATCGTGTGGTTCCAAGTGTCAGTAAAATGCCACATAAATACCTAAGGCCAGTAGTTCAAAGAGGTTGTCCTGTGGATGGAAATTAATCTTCTACAGTAACAACAACACGGCCCCTCCCGCACACACATGCTCGAGGGGCTTTTTTATTATCAAATCACCATATCCAATTCAATATAAAAAGTAGATCCCTTACCTTCCCCATCAGATTCAGCCCAAATCCTTCCCTTGTGAGCCGACATAACTTCTTTAGCAATATACAAACCAAGACCAGTTCCATATATATTTTGTCTATTAGCATTACTAGCACGGACGAATTTTGAGAAAAGTTTAGGCATAACTTCAGGAGAGATACCGACACCATCATCTTTTACAGATAAAAGAATTTTACGACTAGACATGTCTTTGGATAAATTAATATTTACAGAACCTTTAGGGGTGTATTTAATGGAATTATCAATAACATTAGCAATAACTTGTTTAAGTTTATCGGCATCAGCATTAATCATAAATCTTTCATTAATATTTTCCGAAGTATTTGTGAAAGTTAAAGTAAGACCACTTTTTTCAATATTAGGTTTCAATTCACCAATAACATTACTTACAAGTTCTCTAAGATTCAAAACAGTAAACAAATATTTCATAGTACCAAGCTCAATTCTAGAAATATTTAGATAATCATCGACAATAATAGTTAAAGTTTTAGAAGAATCAAAAATACGACTAATAGCTTGTCTAACTTCTTTACTAAGTTCACCCAAATCACCGTCGAGAATAAGAGAAGCGTAACCTTTCATGGCAGTAAGAGGAGCACGAAGTTGATGACTGGCAAAAGAAATGAATTCAGATTTCTGTCTATCAAGTTCCGTAAGACGAATATTCGCCTGTCTAATATTTGCCGCAAGAAACTCAATCTTTTCCCGTTGGGAGATTTC
>CAIMDI010000031.1 GCA_903839695.1 Candidatus Tayloriibacteriota bacterium
ATTAAGTTATAATAAAAATAATTATTAATATGATAAAATTATAATTACTAAAATTTGCCAGTTAACCTATTCTCATGTAATACTAGACTGAACATGAAATTACTTATCGTTGAGTCACCAGCAAAAGCAAAAACCATTTCCAAATATTTGGATGGCAAATATACTGTAAAAGCATCAATCGGACATATTAGAGATTTACCAAAAAGCAATAAAAAAGCCATTGATATAGAAGGTGGTTTTATTCCCCATTATGAGATTTCTCCAGGAAAAGAAAAAGTAGTTCAAGAAATACGTGAACTTGCAGATAAGGCAGAAGAAGTAATATTGGCGACTGACCCCGACCGTGAAGGAGAAGCTATTGCTTGGCATATTGCTGAAGCTGCAAATTTGAAAAACCCTAAGCGTGTTGTTTTCCACGAAATCACTGAAGAAGCGGTAAAAGAAGCAATGAATCACCCTCGAGGCATAGATGAAAATCTTCGAATGGCACAAGAAGCAAGAAGAGTACTCGATAGACTTGTGGGATATGATCTTTCAGGCTTAATTTGGAAAAAAGTACGCTACGGACTTTCTGCGGGCCGTGTCCAATCCCCCGCTCTTAGAATAATAATGGAGCGCGAAAGAGAAATACGCGCCTTTATTTCTCATGCATTTTGGGTAATAACAGCAGAAACAACAACTACAGGTTCCACAAAAATACCATTAACTTTGACATGTTCTGAGGAGCCAACAGATTTTAAAATTGTAGAAAATATACTTAAACTTGGAAAAGAAAATCCTTGGCATGTAACTGAAGTAAATGAAAGCACTATGAAGCGTTCTCCGAAAGCACCTTTTATTACTTCTACATTACAACAGGCTGCTAGTTCAAGACTTGGCTTCACACCATCACGCACAATGCAAATAGCACAAAGGCTTTATGAATCTGGACATATCACATATATGAGAACAGATAGCACGAACTTGAGCCAAGTTGCTCTCGCTCAAATAGCCAAAGTTGTTGAAAAAAAATATGGCAAAAATTATTTAGAATTCAGAACTTATACAAAGAAAAGTAAAAACGCTCAAGAAGCTCACGAAGCTATTCGTCCATCTCATTTTGAAATTGAAAAAGCAGGAATGAATGAAGAACAAAAATTACTTTATAGATTGATTTGGGAAAGAACAGTAGCCTCTCAAATGGCCGATGCAGAAATGCTAAGAACAAAAATTACTGCGAACATAAAGACAGAAAACCCTGCCGACAAAATTCCGGAATTCCAAGCAAATGGCTCTCGAGTAGTATTTCCAGGATGGCTAAAGGGTGATCCAGATGGCGCAGGTGAAGACGTTGAATTGCCAAAAGTTTCAAATGGGGAATTATTGAATTTACGTGAAATAAAAAGTGAAGAAAAAGCTACACAACCACCTGGTCGCTATAGTGAAGCAGGATTGATCAAAGAGCTAGAAAAAAGAGGAATTGGTCGTCCTTCAACTTACGCTTCTATTATACGTACAATAGAAGAAAGAGGTTATGTTGAAAAGGAAAACAAAGCATTAAAACCCACAGACACTGGTGATGTAGTTTCTTCATTCCTTGAAGCAAATTTCATGCATTATATAAATGATACATTTACAGCAGAGATGGAAGACTCGCTAGATGATATTGCAAATGGTGATAAAGAATACGCCACAACATTAAAAAAGTTTTATATTCCTTTTGCAAAAGAAATAAAAGTATTAGAAAAAGAAGCAAAGATTACAAATCTTGGTGAAGCTGATGCAAAATACAAATGTCCAAAGTGCGGTTCAAATATGATTATCAAACTCGGAAGAAATGGTAAATTCCTATCTTGTTCTACTTATCCAGACTGTGAAGGTGCTTTAATGATGGATGGTACAGAAATAAAAAAAGACGAGCCAATAGGAAATGATCCTGTTACAGGTCTACCAATTTTTGTACTTGTTGGAAAGTATGGACCTTATGTACAACTTGGAGCCTATGAACCAAAAGTAAAAAAGATTCCCGGAGAAAAAAAGCCTCGCAGAAAGAAGGGTGATCCAAAACCAGAAAAAGCACCGA
The DNA here is from genome assembly GCA_903839695.1 of Candidatus Tayloriibacteriota bacterium. Taxonomy (GTDB): domain Bacteria; phylum Patescibacteriota; class Minisyncoccia; order Phycocordibacterales; family PALSA-1337; genus CAIOGI01. The sequence goes on from CAIMDI010000031.1 coordinate 2,063, forward strand.
AGCCACTAAAGCCTCGCATGTCATCAATACCAAAAGGTATGGATATTTCAAAAGTTACAGTAGCAGATGCAGTAAAATATTTGAGTTTACCTCGAGTACTCGGTGTCTTCCCTGCAACTGGTAAGAACATCACAGCAAACATCGGCCGCTTCGGACCGTACATAGTTCAAGATAGTGATTTTAGATCATTGAAGATAAAGGATGGTGATAATCCTTATGACATTACACTTGAACGTGCAATAGATATATTGAGTAAACCAAAGCCAGAGCGAAAAGGACGATGGGCAAAGAAACCTGCGACAGAAGCTGCTAAATAAATTTTCTATTAGATAAAATTAAACCCCAAAATTCTTAACTGAATACAAATCCTCTGTATTTTCTTCTTCTACTATTTCTGCTGGAGCTCTATCATCTACTGGTTTTCCTTCTTCTTCTGGAGCTACTTCACCAACTTGCAATGGTGTAGCATTTGAAATAGCATCTTCAGCCTTACCTGAAACTGCTACCGCGGCTATTCCTTGTGCAGAAATTTTCTCAAGAAAATTCCTTATATCATCAGCAGTGAAATAATCTATAGTGATTCTTCCTCCATTTTCTCGCTTTTCGATAGAAACTCGAGTACCAAGACTTTCTTTTAACTTATTTTCCATTTCTATAAGTTCTGGATCTATAAGTGACTTCTTGCGCACCTTGTCCTGTGCGATCTTTCTAGCATAAGCTTCTGCTTCACGCACTGTAAGTTTCTTGAATATTATTTCTTTAAACAATGTCAATTGCTCCTCTGGTTTATCAATCAACATTAGAAGCGGTCTTGTATGTCCCTCTGAAAGTTTTCCTTCTGAAAGCCCGTTTAGTATTTCTTCTGGCAAAGACAAAATACGCATTGTGTTTGAAACATATTCCCTACTCTTTCCAACCTTTTCTGCGATTTGAATATGCTTCATGCCGAATTCCTTTGCTAGACGATCAAATGCACGGGCACGATCAACAGAATTTATATCCTCTCTCTGAAGATTTTCTATAATAGCAAGCTCGAGTTTCATCTTGTCGCTTTCCTCACCATTTCGTATAAGCGCTGGGACTTGCTGTAGTCCAGCCATCTTTGATGCACGAAGACGCCTCTCTCCGGCAATGAGTTCGTATTCAACACCCAATCCCCCATCCTCCTTAACAAATTCTTTACGAGTAACAACAAGAGGTTGCAAAACTCCGTACATGCGAATTGATTCTGAAAGATCTTTTAGACGTGCCTCATCAAAGTCCCTTCGTGGTTGATAGGGATTTGGTTTTATTTTTTCTACTTCTATCCAAAATATTGAATCTCCAAAAAATTGTGATGACATGCTTGTATTTTATCCCATAATTGATTTTCCTGCCAGATTTAGTAGACTATGTAAGTAATGCCGAAGTGGCGGAATTGGTATACGCACACGACTCAAAATCGTGCGGGGCAACCCATGAGAGTTCAAGTCTCTCCTTCGGCACAGAATGAAAAGTAAAATAAAAGTAGTATGTATTGTCGGACCCACAGCTACCGGCAAAAGTGACTTTGCTGTTGCATACGCTCTCGAGCATAATGGCGAAGTTATTTCTGCTGATTCAAGACAAGTATATATAGGTATGGATATTGGCACAGGAAAAATCACAACCGAAGAAATGAAAGGAGTTCCACATCATTTACTTGATATTGCCGATCCTAAAAAACAATTCAATGTTGCTCAGTACAAAAAACTTGCTCAAGAAGCTATTACAGATATTTCTAGTCGTTGCAAGCTGCCAATTATCTGCGGAGGTACTGGTTTCTACATTGATGCAGTTATTAATAATATTTCATATCCAGATGTACCGCATGATAAGGAGCTCAGAAAAAATCTTGATAAAATGAATGTTGATGCGCTTTTTATTTTACTTAAAAAATTGGATAAAAAGTTTGCGCTTTCTTTAAATAATTCTGAAATAAATAACAAGCAGAGATTAATTAGATCAATAGAGATCGCTACTGCTCTCGGCAAGATCCCCAAGGTGACTAAAAATCAGTCAGATTATGATGTGAAGTGGATAGGGTTAAATTATCCTTATGAAAAACCAAAAGAAAGGATTCATATTCGTTTGTTGAAGCGCCTTGATGCGGGCATGATAGAGGAAATTGAAAAGCTTCACAAAAATGGATTATCGTGGAAAAAGTTGGATGGATTTGGACTTGAATATAGATTTATTTCAAGATATTTACGCAAGCAAATTACAAAAGAAGAAATGATAAAATTGCTCGAAATTGAGATTTGTCATTATGCCAAGAGACAAATGGTATGGTTTAAGAAAAATAGAAAAATTGAGTGGGTTATTAATAGCTAGTCAGAAATTCTTACAAATTATTTGCGGGAGATGGAGGAATCGAACCCCCGTCAGAGATTTTGGAGATCCCTGTTTTACCACTAAACTAATCTCCCTTCTATTCTCAAACACCCTATTACTATACCAATATTTAGACATAAAGCAAAAAGCCCCGAAGGGCCTTTTACTATTTGTTTGACTATTTCTTTGCTTCCTTGAAAGTTACATGCTTTCGAAGTTTTTTACTGAACTTCTTTAGCTCTATTTTACGCTCTACTTTCTTCTTGTTTTTTCGAGACATGTATACTTCTCCTGTCTCTTTGTTTTTTAATTGTATAAGTTGAATCTGTGACATAGTTGCAATACTATATACTATTTATAGAAAAAGGGCAAATTTGTTTTAAATTATCAGTATTTGCATTATAAGTCTAAAATTATTTTATTATTTGAAAAAATTGGCAAAATTTAACCGCCTAGATGTCCGAAGACTTCTAAGCGGTTAGTTTGAATTATGCGCGACTTATTGTGGCGCACTCACAGGTGTTCCAAGTCCACCACCATTCTCTTGACCGTCGGTGACTTCCCACCAACTAGCAGAGACGTCGATTCCTTCCGGTACTGAATGGTACATTCCTGGTGGGAAAGTGTACAACACAGAATCACTGCCCGCAGGGACCGTAATGGTGAATTTGAAGTTATCACCGATACGCGTGACAGTGTAATATCTCGCAGATCCAACCGCTGACGATACCTTGATCCGAGTGGTCGTCGTAACTGTGTAATTGGCAATGAGCAGCGGCACAACCCCTAAGGTTTTAGCCCCATCCACCGGCTTATATGTGAAGAGCCAATGAAACATTTCTGTAGGGTTGTTAGCGAAATCACGAACATCCTCACTGTCACGCAAAGAAACCTTGATCGAGAGAATTGACAGTGATTGCTTCACTCCAAAACTGTGGAGATCGTACATGCACTGTTCTGTTTCAGAAACGCCATTATTGGCGAATTCCAAACACAGATTTACTTCCCCCGCATCTACGGAACGGAAGTAGAATCCCTCTCTCTGCCATACAGACAATGATCTCTTGTATGGCCAACCCCAACTATTGGTTTCCACAATCCAAGCGGCGGTCACTCCTGATGCAGGGATAAAAATTTCCCCCATCAGATTCATGCTTGGAGTGGCCTGTTCGGATGGTAGACGCCAATTTGTACCATCATACTCTGCTCTCCCTCCTACAAAGCCACGGAATAATTGCTGATTGATACCATTAGGCAAGAGATTGTAGAGACCGAGATTGACATACGTCATACTTCCCGGTACTGGCGTTTTGATCTCGAAGGTTGAACCAGATATGGCCCTAGCCATGGCTGTGAGCGAAGGCGCCCCAGTGTAGGTGAAAGCTCGTGTTACCGACTTACTCCCTTCCTCTGGATTGCCGGTTGCCTCATGCCACACATTGACATTTATCATATTAACCCGCTTGATGGCCCACGAGGCCAGAGCAGCACGGTTTGTCAAAAAGGAAAGATCTGCGGGGGCCTGAGCTTGCGCCATCCCACAGAATGCCATGAGTGCCATAACCACAAATGTGGCAACGATTTTCAATTTATTATTCATACTTCCTCACTATTTTACTAATTTTGTTTACCGAGTTTGTTTACCGAGTTTTGCTGCTTCCATTTCCGTATCCCAACTTGAAATCCTCAAAATTGAGGACCAAGGTGTTGTTCGTATTGAACTTCACAGCGACGACCGGCGTCGTTGTGTTCGTGTCTGTGATTTTTATTTCCCCAGATACGATATTTGTCACCAACACCACATTAGTGATGATGGTCGTAACCGTCTGAACAACAGGTTCAGACGGTTTTTTATCGGCTTCAAGCCCCGTGAGGAGCCAACTGCCGATAACCAACCCCATCACCAAACTTATGGTGATGAGAAAACACACCTTCCAACGATTTTGCATAATTGATTCTCTCTTTCTTCCTTTCAATGACTCACTAAATACCACATCAGCCTGATGTGATACTCTATTGCTTTGTCAAAGGTCGGAAAAGAGGCGTTTTTTTGTTTTGCCCCTTTTTGTTAACTTCGCAAACCCTATCACAAAATGGTTTATATGTCAATAGCATATAATTGATCTTAGGCATACAATATATTCGTGAAAAGATTGATTAAAAAACTCATTAAAATAGGTAAAAATACCCCCAAACCCCTGATCAATATCTCAGTGTCGAGATCAGCCATATTAAACAATATAAATCAGTTTAAAAAGCTAAAACCAGGATGTGATATTGCTCCAGTACTTAAAAGTAATGCATATGGACATGGATTATCATTGATAGCGAATGAAATAAAAAATGAGAAAATCCCCTTCTTTATAATTGACTCATATTTCGAAGCTTGTGCATTAAGAAATGAAAATATCTATAATCCATTATTAATTATCGGGTATTCTTCGACAGATGCTATTCTCAATAACTATTTAAAAGAAATCATATTTACAATATCTAGTATCGACGCATTAAAAGAGCTTTCCAAAGACATAAAAAGAAAGACAAATATTCACATAAAGATTGATACTGGAATGAATAGACAAGGAATATCTACAATTGAAAAAGATGAAGCTACAATGATAATCAAAAATAATAAAAATATTATTTTACAGGGTATTTGTTCTCATTTCTCGGACGCTGACGGAATTGATCAAAATCATACAAAAATGCAAATACGAAATTGGAATGAACAGGTTGAGTACTTTAGAAAACAATTCCCAAATTTAAAATACTGGCACATAAGCGCAACTGCAGGTCATATATTTAATGATGTTGAATCAAATATAACTAGACTTGGAATTGGTCTTTATGGCTTAACAAATATTTCAAATCTTCAATTAAAACCAGCTCTTGAAATGAAAACAATAATTACAAATATAAAGAAAATAAAAACTGGTGACAAAGTTGGATATAACAATACATTTAATGCTAAAGAAGAAATGACCATAGCAACAATACCAGCTGGATATAATGAAGGCATCGATAGAAGACTATCAAATAACGGTTTTGTAAAAATATCAAATACTTTTTGTCCAATAATAGGACGTGTAAGTATGAATATCACAACCATAGATATAAGCAAAATCAAATATCCAAAAATTGGTGATGAAGTAATAGTGTTAAGTGCAAATAAAAAAGACAAAAATTCTATCGAAAATATAGCAAAAGAATGCAATACAATTCCCTATGAAATAGCCGTTCATATTCCACAGTATTTGAGAAGAGATATTGTGTTGTAAATCTTTACAGAACAAATTAATAGCAAAAAACCCGCATTGCGGGTTTTTTTGCTGTGCGCCGGGCTGGACTCGAACCAGCGATGCCCGAAGGCCGGAGATTTACAGTCTCCTGGAATAGCCACTATCCGACCGGCGCAAAAATGTACTATCCTCTTAGAGTCTAGCAAATTTATTTTACTTCTTCAACCTGAGCAGACAAAACTAACTTACTTTCTGATCTTTTCTTCTTTTTAACATCAAAGATGAATTCATCACCCTTTAGGCTAACTGATATATTTCCACCCTTAATGACACCTTGAGAAATCATAAGTGAAGCAACAGGTGTAAGAATTTTATTTTGAATTAGTCTCTTTAATGGTCTAGCTCCGTACTGAGGATTGTAACCTTCTATTGCTAAATACGACAAAATCTCAGGAGACACAGTTAAACCAATTTCCTTTGTCTTTAATCTTTCTGAAACAATTTCAACCTGAATTTTTACAATTTTTTCTATAGATTCCTTACTCAAAATATCAAAAAGAATAATATCGTCTATTCTGTTTAGAAATTCTGGGCGGAAATAATCTTTCAAACTAGACATAACTTTATTTTTTACATCATCATAATTTTGTTTTTCTGAATTATCATTTATTGATGAAAAACCAATCTTCTCCATTTTTTCTATAAATTGAGCACCGATATTTGAAGTCATAATAATAACTGTGTTTTTGAAATTAACAGTTCTTCCCTTTGAATCAGTCAAACGACCATTATCAAGAACTTGCAGAAGAATATTAAATACCTCTGGATGTGCTTTTTCTATTTCATCAAAAAGAATTACAGAATATGGTCTGCGTCTAACCAATTCAGTCAAACCGCCACCTTCATCGTGTCCAACATAACCTGGGGGAGCCCCAATGAGCTTTGAAACTGAATGCTTTTCCATAAACTCTGACATATCAACACGAATCAATGCTTTATCATCATTAAACAAAAATTCTGCTAAGGATTTCGTGAGCTCAGTTTTTCCAACTCCTGTAGGTCCAAGGAAAATAAATGAACCAATTGGTCTTTGTGGATCTGCTATACCGGCTCTTGATCTTTTTATGGTATCTGATATTTTCTTTACAGCCTCATCTTGACCAACCAGTCTTTTCTTTAATGTATCCTCCATTTTCGAAAGTTTTTCCGCCTCCTCTTCAATCATTTTTGTAATTGGAATACCAGTCCAACGCGCTACAACTTCTGCTATATCTTGCTCTGTTATTTCTTCTTTCAAAATTCTTCTTGAAGATTGGAGTTTTTTTAATCTTTTGTTTTTAGTATCAAGATTCTTTTCTAAATCAGGAATTTTACCATAGCGAATTTCTGCTGCTTTAGAAAGATCAGAACGAGCTTCTGCTGCTTCTGCTTCAATACGAAATATCTCAAGATCTTTTTTAATCTTTTTAATATCTGTTATAGTCTCTTTTTCATTTGTCCATTTTAATTCAAGTTCTGATGTATTTTCTTTGTAATTTGCAATTTCCTCCTCAATTTTGTGAGTTCTAATTTTAGCTTCTTTATTTGTTTCTTTTTTCAAAGCTTCTCTTTCTATTTCCAATCTCATTATCTTTCTTCTTGTTTCTTCTAGCAAAGGAGGCATATTTTCAAGAGAAATTTTTAAGGCCGAAGCAGCCTCGTCTATCAAATCAACTGTTTTATCTGGTAAAAATCTGTCTGAAATATATCTACTAGAAAGATTTACAGCCGCTACAATGGCATCATCTGTAATGCGAACACCGTGAAATAATTCATACTTTTCTTTTAATCCACGTAAAATAGCTATAGCATCTTCTATAGAAGGCTCATTTACATATACTGGTTGGAAACGGCGCGTTAGAGCTGGATCTTTTTCTATATGCTTTTGATATTCTCGAAGAGTTGTTGCGCCAATAGCTCTTAATTCACCACGCGATAAAGCTGGCTTAAGCATATTTGAAGCGTCCATTGACCCCTCAGAGGCACCAGCACCAACTATAGTATGTATTTCGTCTATAAATAAAATAATTTTACCATCAGCCCTTTCAACTTCTTTTAAAATATTTTTTAATCTTTCCTCAAATTCACCTCGATATTTTGTACCTGCAATAAGCGAGCCAAGATCTAGTGATATTAGTTCTTTATCTTTTAATGATTCTGGAATATCGCCTTGTGCCATTCTTATAGCAAGACCCTCAACTATTGCTGTTTTTCCCACTCCAGCCTCACCTATAAGTATAGGATTATTTTTTGTTCGTCTAGAGAGGATTTGTATTATGCGAAGAATTTCATTATCTCTACCGATAACAGGATCGAGTTTATTTTCTTTAGCAAGTTTTGTTAAACTTCTGGCATATTTTGAAAGAGTGCGAAATTGTTTTGGTTTCTGTTCAATAACAAAATTTGATGTCTTAAATTCTTCGATTATTTTTATAACACTTGCTCTGTCTATTTTAAATCTTATTAGAATATCCTTTGTAGGACCATTTGAATCAAAAAGAGCAACAAAAAGATGTTCAGTAGAAATAAATTCATCCTTAAGACTAGCAGCTATTTTCCCAGCATTTTCTAATACTGTTCCAAGTTCAGGTGTAATGTAAATTTGATACGTCGGTGACAATGTTTTTCCAGCTTCAGGAGATTCTATGTATTCAAGTATAAGATCCGTAAGGAGCATAGTATCTATCTCTAATTTATCTAAAATAGAAGCAACCATACTCTCTTCTTGTAAGATGAGAGCGCACATTAAATGCATTGGATTAACATGATTCATTCCCCTTTCTATCACCAATTCATGAGAACGGCGTAGGGCTTCCTTTGCTTTAGTTGTAAAATTATTTAATGGAGGCATTGTATAAATATGATATTAGGCAATGCATTATAATGCTTTTCTTCTACTTTTGCAATATTTGTGTTATAACTTTTAATACGCTTTTTAAATCCCCCTTAGTTGTGTTTCTACCAAAAGAAAATCTAATAGAATTTTTTGAATTTGCACCAATTTCTCTTAATACATAGGATTCATCTTCGTCCTTTAAACACGCACTTTTTGTTGAACATTCAATACCTCGAGCGTCTAATTGTAATACAAAAAACTCACTATCAATATCTGGAATTGAAACATTTAATATATGTGGACTAAAATGGTCAAGATCACCATTAACTCTTATTCTCTGATCAATTTTTAATAATTCATTTATAAAATATTCTTTCAATTCAGAAATTCTTGCGGTTTCCTTTTCTCTTATTTTTTCATTAAATTCTATAGCATATGCAAGACCCATTATGCCCGGTAGATTTGCTGTACCTGGACGATTTATGTCAATAGTTCCTCGTCTAGCATATAACATACCCACACCTCTTGGACCATAAATCTTATGTCCATCTAGGGAAATAAAATCAACTCCAAGTTTTTCAACATATATAGGCAAATGTACTATGGCTTGGCAAGCATCTGTATGTAGTAAAGGAAATTGTCCACCAAAATTCTTTCTAGCATCACGAACGATTTTTGCAATTTCAGCCAGTGGCTCTATGGTTCCTATTTCATTATTTACAAGCATAACTGAAACAAGAGTGGTTTCTGTTGTAATAGATTTTTTGAGAAATTCTAAATCAATCATTCCATTGTTATCTACTGGAATATGCGTGGCTTCTATAGGATTCATTACAGAAGAATGTTCAATAGAACTTATAATAATATGTCTATTTATTTTATTTTGTAATACAAGATTATTTGATTCTGTGCCACCAGAAGTAAAGAAAATTTCATCAGAATGCGCATGCAAAACATTTGCTATTCTTTCTTTAGCATCATCAATAGCTCTTTTGGAACTAACAGCTGAAGAGTAAAAAGACTGAGGATTGGAATACTCTGCAGTAGAATATTTATTTATTTGTTTCATTACCCCTTTGTCGATAGGAGTAAGAGAAGCATAATCTAGATAAATTTTTTTCATTGTTTTTTAAGTTATACATAAAATATATAGGAAAATCAAACATAAGTCGAGATTAACTTGTAACGGTTTAAACATTTCCCCCTAAATTAAAAATGGTATATAATCCTAGTTATGAATATTCCAACAGATTATATATCAATTTTACTTATTATTTTAATTGTCATTGTACTGATTCTAACTGGCTTTGTTATATATTTAAATAAAAAATTAAAGAAATTCCTCATTGGATCTTCATCTACAAATTTGGACGACTCCATAAAAAACATACATAAATCCATAACTGAATTAGAAAAATTTCGTATTGATTTAGAAAAATACCTTACTTCAGTTGAAAAAAGAATAAAGAAAAGTGTTCAAGCTATTCAAACCATACGTTTTAACCCTTTCAAAGGCAATGGCTCTGGAGGAAATCAAAGCTTTGCCACAACTTTCTTGAGCGAGGAAAATGACGGGGTAGTTATTTCCAGTCTATATTCTAGAGAAAATGTAAGTGTTTATTCTAAACCAATTAAAAATGGTTCTTCTGAATATGAACTTTCTGATGAAGAAAAAGAGTCAGTTGAAGAAGCAAAAAAAATAATAAAAAATTAAAACAAAATGAAAGACAAAGAAACATCCTGGGGTAATGTTGCAAGCTGGTACGATGAATTATTAGAAAAAAAAGACGGAACATATCAAAAAGAAGTTATTTTGCCAAATCTTCTTAGACTTTTAGATCCTCAAAAAAATGAAGTAATTCTTGATATTGCATGTGGACAAGGTTTTTTCTCTAGAGCATTGGCTGATAAAGGAGTAAAAGCAATAGGATCAGATATAGCAAAAGAATTAATAAATATTGCAAAAGAAAACTCATCTAAATCAATATCATTTCATGTAGCAAGTGCCGATGCGCTCACATTTTGCCCAGATAATTCAGTTGATAAAGCTATAATCATACTCGCTTTACAGAATATCGAAAATTTTAATGGCACAATACGCGAAGCATATAGAACTTTAAAACCGAAAGGTAAATTTTATATTGTACTAAATCACCCAGCATTCAGAATACCCAAAAACTCAAGCTGGCAATGGGATGAAACAGCGAGAACTCAGTACAGAAGAATTGATTCATATATGTCAGATATTAAGGAAAGAATAGAAATGAACCCAGGCACATTGCAAACACATGAAAAAAGATTTACGATTTCATTTCATAGGCCTTTACAAACATATTTTAAAGGATTAAATAAAGCAGGGTTCCTTGTTGGAAGATTTGAGGAATGGATATCACATAAAAAAAGTAATCCCGGCCCAAGATCGGTGGCCGAAGATAAAATTAGGAAAGAAATACCAATATTTGCTATAATAGAGGCCGTAAAAAATTAATAGAATTAATAATATAAATACAGAATTTATGTCAAAGATTTCAAAAATAATTGCGAGAGAGATTTTAGATTCAAGGGGAAACCCAACAGTAGAAGTAGATCTAAAGCTAAAAGACGGTTCATTTGGACGTGCTGCAGTTCCATCTGGTGCATCAACAGGTAGTCATGAAGCTGTAGAACTTCGTGATGGTGATGCTAAAAAGTACAATGGAAAAGGAGTTACAAAAGCAGTAAAAAATGTAAATACAATTATTCAAAAAGCTTTAGTAAATAAAGAATTTGATCAGAGAGCATTAGACAATAAAATGATTGAAATTGATGGAACAGCAAACAAAGGACGCCTAGGTGCAAATGCTATTCTAGGAGTTTCAATGGCTTTCGCTAAAGCAACTGCACAAAGTCAAAAAACTTCTTTGTACAAATACTTTGCAAAAATAGCAAAAACAAAAAATACCATTCAAATTCCTGTTCCTATGATGAATATTCTAAACGGAGGAAAACATGCTGAAAAGTCTACTGATTTTCAAGAGTTTATGATTATGCCTGTTGGAGTAAAGTCATTCAAAGAAGCCTTGAGATGTGGTGCCGAAATATTTCACGCACTTAAGAAAATTCTTCATGATAAGGGTTTTTCAACTACAGTAGGTGATGAAGGTGGTTTTGCTCCTTCTCTTTCCTCAAATGAAGAGGCAATTAAAATTATTTTAGAAGCTATAGAAAAAGCAGGATACAAAGCTGGAAAAGATGTATTTATAGCATTAGATGTTGCCGCTACAGAATTATATAAAGACGGCAAATACCATTTAGCATGTGAGAACAAGACATTAACTTCAGAAGAAATGGTAAACTTTTATGCAGATTGGTGTGCTAAGTACCCTATTATTTCTATAGAAGATGGACTTGCTGAAGATGATTGGGATGGATACAAATTACTGACAGAAAAACTTGGTTCAAAAATACAAATAGTTGGAGATGACTTATTTGTTACAAATATCGACAGATTGAGAATGGGTATTGAAAAAGGAGTTGGAAATTCTATTTTGATAAAATTAAATCAAATAGGTACAGTTTCTGAAACTATTGATTCAGTAAATATGGCAAAGAAAGCAGGATATACATCTATTATCTCTCATCGTTCAGGAGAAACAGAAGATACCACAATAGCTGATTTTGTAGTTGGTACAGGTACAGGACAAATCAAAACTGGTTCTCTTTCCAGAACAGACAGAGTAGCAAAATACAATCAATTATTGAGATTAGAAGAGGAATTGGGAAAGAAATCTGTTTATAGAGGAATGAAAGTTTTTAAAACAGAATAATAAAAAGTAATATATTGGCATAGATAAAATCATAATTAAAAACAAAAAAAGCTCAGCTGATCAAACTGGGCTTTTTTGTTATCCTACATTCGACACTAGCATTATGCTTGTGTTGGTGGTGTAGAAGGAACTGGCTTCTTTGTCTCTGCCATAATATTTTTTGCTCAGGTTGATTAGCTCCTGTGCGTGGTAAATTGTACACCCGTTTCAAGCCTCAAAGAGGTTTGCTCATAAATTTGACAGTTGGTCAAAAGGCTGGCTAGTTCGAGCAATATCCATCGTACTTCCGTGGTATGGTCTAATTTTATAAAAATAATAAAACACTTGTAGATACTTGTCTATAGAGTAATATATAAATCTTGCCATTCGCCAGGACCGACATACTCAGCCTCCCCTTTTAATATTTTTTCAAATGGTTGGCAAGCAAAACACCCTTTTTCTCCTCTAGGACAATCAAATTCTTTATTTTCTCTGGCTTTTTTTACACTTTTAGCAACCTTAATTACTTTGTCAAAGGATTCATTTATATCAGGTAATTCTACTAACTTTGGTTTATCATCTTTATCTAAATACCAATAACTAGCACCATTTACTTTTCTCTTCTGAAGATTATTTAATAGCAATTGATAAATTGGTAATTGTAATGAATCTTCATTCTCCTCATTTTTTCCTGTTTTAAAATCAAGCACATGAACACCATCATCCTTTTCTGAATATTGAAGCCAGTCTATCTTTCCACATAAAATAATATTATCTTCCTCTGAAAGAAAATAATTTGGTGGCATTCCGTTTTTTCCTTCTTTTAATTTTACTGTTTTTAGCAAAAGAGGCTCCATGTTTTCCTTAACTCTTTTTATCATTGCCAATCCCCTTTCTTTTGCATCATTTTCCTCATTCAAATTTAAAAAACCTCCTTTTTTACCAGAAAATCTTTGCCAAACTTTTTCAAATTGATCAAAAACTGGAATAATATTTCTATCTTCTGCTTTATAATTTCCTAGACCCTCGACAACTTCATGAACCGCAGAACCCAAAGACAATGCAGGAGTGACTATACCCATTTTTCTTTTAGTTTTAGGGTCTTTGTATATATTTTTTAAATAATAAGCACGTGGACATTTAAGAAAATCGCCCATAGATGAATGAGATACCCAAACAGAATTGTACTTATCATTTGGCATATTTAGTTTTAAATATTTTACTATAAACTATTTCTTCTCAGAAACACTTACACTTTTCATTACTATATTATTTACCGGCTTATCATCAGCAGAAACTGGAGTGCTTGCTATTGCATCAACTACTTCTAATCCTGATATAACTCGTCCAAAAATAGTGTATGCATTTGGAAGTGGCTTATCTTGATGCATTATGAAAAACTGACTACCATTTGTATTTGGTCCAGCATTCGCCATAGCTACAACCCCTCTCTTATATCCATTTTTATATGAATCTGTAGCTGAATTTAACTCATCATTGAAAGTATAACCTGGGCCTCCACGACCTGTTCCTGTTGGGTCACCTCCTTGAATCATGAAATCCTTTATAACTCTATGGAAAATAACATCTTTATAAAATCCTTTATTTGCTAAAGTTATAAAATTATTTACTGTATTTGGTGCGTCTGAATCATATGTTTCAAATACTATATTTCCTTTGTTAGTTTCAATTGTTATTGTATGCATATTGTTTTTTGTTGGTGTTATTTGTGCTGTTGGTAATTCTTTTGTTGATAATGTACTTGTATTTACTCCTGTTGTTTGAACGACAATAGGTTCTACTTTTTCGGATGATGGAAGAATAAAATAAATTCCTACTAATAAAGTTGCCACTAATATAATAATTATGTATATATTTTTATTCATGATTATAGATTGTATATTATTTTTGTTGTTTCCACCACTTTATTAATAGCTTCATTCATGGTCATATTTAGTCTAACCCCTGCTGCTGCTTTGTGACCACCTCCGCCCAAAGCCACCGCAAGTCTAGAAACATCATATTTATTTTCATCTCTGGTTCTAAAGCTTACTTTAACAATATTTTGTTCAGTTTCAATCATACACGCACCAATATAATATCCTTCTACTGATTTAATTTCATTTGAAATATTTGAAGAATATATTTCTTCTTTATTTATATTATTTTTGGTTATTTGATCAAAATTTACTGATGCAATAACCAATATACCATTATAATATTCAGTTATAGATGAAATCGCTAAACCATCAAATATTAAAGCACTTTTACTTTTACTATTATTCATAGTAAATATTGTCTTTGCAAATTCTGGAGCAAGTTCAGTAAGTTCAGATACAATATCGAAAGTTTTGTAGTCTGTATTACCATACTGAAAACCACCAGTATCTGTATATATACCCATGAAAAGATTTAGGGCAATATCATGGGTGATTTTTATATTCATTTCCTTTAACAAATCAAATATCATTTGAGCTGTTGCTGGATACGATGCATCAATACAGTTTATATGACCGTAGCCAACATTACTTGCATGATGATCTATAACAATCACCTTCATATTTTCTGGAAAAATAACTTCTTTCAAAAAAGAAATCATACCTTTAGAGGAAGCATCTTGTGAAATAAAAAGATCGTAATCAGCCGTATTTATTTCTCCGTATGACTTTTTGACTATAGTTTCAACACCAGGAAATTCAAAAGCTTTGGGTATTTCATTATCACCTTGTATTAAGGTTACTTTTTTGCCCAAACTTTCTAAAGCAAATTTCATAGCTAAAGCAGACCCTACACTATCAGGGTCTGGAGAAGGATGACAATGCAATAAAATACTCTTTGCTTTATTTATTTCTTCAAGAATTATCGGTGCAGATTTTTTGACTATTTCTGTCATATTATTTAAAAATTACTGGTACTTGATAAGAATCAACTTCGTTTTTTAATATTAATAACCCATTTTTTCCACTCATAGGTTTATTGAACTCCATATTTCCCAAGAATTTTGAGAAATCATCTTTGGAAGCTTCTCCTTGAATTGATGCATGGCCCTCGGCAAGAGTATTGTTATTTTCATCATTCAACAATAAAAGAAAATTACCATCAGTAAACCAACTACTTTTTGCCTTACCAGAAACACTTAATGGTGATGAGATTTTTGAGTCCTTAATAGGAGAGATAACAAATATAGATTCAGTATTTACACCAACAGACAAAACAGATAATTTTTTATTATTTGAAGAATAATAAACAGATACTATTATAATAGCAATAAAAATTAAAACTGATGTGATTATAATAATTTTTTTCATGTAGATTAAACTGAAAGTATTTCAAAAAGATCCTTTAATTTTATATTTGCAACACCTACAAATGTATCGGCTTGTCCATAGTATATATACACAATATCATCTTTAACCACCGCACCGCAAGGAAAAACAACATTATTTACTTGTCCTATTCTCTCATATTCAGTTTCTGGTTCAAAAATAGGATATGAAGTTCTTGCTATAACATCTTCAATATTTGTATAACTCAATAAAGCAGCACCCACTCTATAGACTTTATCATCTCCTATTCCATGATACAAAAGCAACCATCCATATTTTGTTTTTATAGGTGGCATAGCTATGCCCACCTTTTGACTATCCCACATTCCTGGTCTAGGTCTAAGAATTATTTTATCTATATAATTATTTCTATTTAAAAATTCTAATGTAGATGAATAGTCTACACAAATAGAATGATTTACTCTATGAATAAGGGCGTATTTATTTTTTATTTTTTCTGGAAAAAGTGCGCCGTCTTTGTCGTCGATATTATCATTACTTATTAGTATTGGATTTGACCATTTCCATATTCCATTTGATAAATCAGATACAGAAATAGAAGTCAAAGCTATACGCGGTTTGTCTATTCCATTGTATGCAGTATAAATCATATAAACTCTATCATTAATAAGTGTTAGTCTAGGATCTTCACATCCAGAATTTCCATTTGGTATTCTCTTTTCTTCAAATGATGCTCTTGGGGTATAAACAGGTTGCGGTCCTCTTACTTTAATATTTTTCATATCATATGACTCAGCATACCCAACTACCGAAGTATTATCCTCCGACATAGCACGATATAAAATATACAAAGTATCTTTGATCTTTATAGCTGCAGGATTGAAAACAGCTCTTGATTCCCAAGGATGGTCTGATCTAGGTGATAATATTGGGTCATTGAATATTCTTTTAAAAGTATGCGAACCTTTATAATTTGATATCTTTTTGTGAATATCTTTTGAATCAAAAAAATTCATTGATGCAAGCAAACCTATAAATGACATTTCAGCATAAGCACAAACGGTGTCAGCACCACCATAATACACAGTCAATAAATCACCATTCAAAACGGCTCCAGAAGGAAAAATAACATTCTTTACTGTACCATTTTTTTCATAATCTTCTTCGGGTACAAGAAAAGGAGTTTTTGTTTGTGCTATAACTTTTTGCGGATCTTTTAAATCCAATAAAACAGCGCCAATACCAAAAATTTTATCATTCTCAGTAAAATAATTTTTTATATGTGAATAAATCAATAACCAACCAAATGGTGTTTTTATCGGCGGTGCACCAATTTCCACCTGTTCAGAATCTTTTCTAGGTATCTGTAATGAGTGACTGTCTACAGTTTTGTGCCATTCATTCCATTTATTTTCACTCCACATATCTTCAATTTTTGAAAATCTGGCTATTGATATCTTGGCTAGATTGCCGTTATCAGTATGCGCAGCAAAAATTACTACATATTGTCCATCTATTTTTTCTGGAAATAATGACATCGCTTTTGCATTGAAAGGTGTCACTAAATGTCTTTCTTCAATAGTTTTTAAATCCTTACTAATAGCAACAGCTACTTTAATTCCCTCTCCTCTAAAAGGAAAAAGACTTATGGCGGTGTAAAATATATAGTATTTATTATTTATATAATTTACTCTAGGATCTTCGCAACCAAAACGCTCCCAAGGTTCTTGAGGAACGATAAGTTGACCTTGAACATTCCATTTACCAGAAGAACTTTCTATTGCTTTCCCAATAGTTGAAAGTGAAAATGTTGTAGACTCAAATTTCTTAGGAATTGACTGGGCTCTAAAAAGCAAAATTTTACTTTTACCTTTTTTAATTGGACAACCATTAAAAGTAGAATAGGCTTGCCATTCATTTTCTAGACTAGGCTTAATAATTGGGTTATTTTTTGACCTTTTTACAGATATCATTTAGAAATTAATTAATTAATTTAGTTTTTTAAAAATTTCTTCTATTGGTGAAGATGCCATACAAACATGTTTATCTCCACCTCCATAATATACAAACAAAATATCATTTTTTATTACCGCCCCACAAGAATATACTACACCTGGTTTCCAATCATTTTCATACCACATTTCTGGCTCTAAAATAGGTTCTTTTGATCTGGCTATAACTTTTTGAGGATCTTTTAAATCAAGTAATAATGCTCCTAGTTTGTATTTATTTGGATCTCTATGATCCATTGCGTGATATAGAACAAGCCAACCCTTTTTTGTTTTTAGAGGTGGAGGACCAACACCACGAACCCAAGTATCCCAACCTTTCTTTGTTGAATCTTGTTTGAATTCACTTTTTATAGTATGTTTTGCTTTTTCCAAATCCTCCAATTTATCTACCAAATCAACTTGCACCTTAGGAGAAATACTATGTAAAATAGCAAATTTACCTTTAATCTTTTCTGGGAAAAGAACCCAGTTTTTATTTATTTGATTTGGTGGTGAAATCAAAATAGGTTTACTCCATTTCCACTTTTTATCAAAAAAATCTTTTTCACTAATAGAAACTGCAGCTATACGTATAAAATCCCATCCGTCGAAAGCATTGAAGGTAATATAAATTCTTCCGTCAATTCTTACAGCTCTAGGGTCCTCACAACCACCCCAACTTCCACCAGATGGATAAAGTTTTGGATTATAAATTTTTATTACTTTATCTCTATTTCTAGGGTCACCCAATGCAAAAATTGGTACATCTAATCTTCCATTAAAATGTATTCCATCTTCACTGTAGCCATAGCCAAGTCTTGAAACTCCATCAAATCCAATAGCTCTGTAAATCAAATGTATATGACCATTATCATCAATAAGAGTTGCTGGGTTAAATATAGCTTCACTTTCCCATTTATTTTCTGAATGTGGAGATATGATCGGATTTTTTTTATGTCTTTCTAGTACAGTTGCATTAACGGGTATATGAATAGACAAATCTTTTTCAGAAAGGCTAACAGTAATTATTGAATTATTTATACTAAAGTAGAAAAATAAATTATCATCTTTTACAATCATTCCCAATGTCTCACAAATATTATTTTTTGAAAACCAGGCTTCACTTTTCCAAATAGGATCTCTTGAACGCCAAACTATTCTATTTGTATCTTTTTTATCAAAAATAACCAAACCAATACTAGGCTTATAACAATCTTTTTCAAAAATTAATGATTCATAAAAAACCAATATACCCTTATCGGAAGTATAAATACCTATCAATTTTATTGTGTCTTTATCAAAACAATCATGTCTATTTGTAAACAATAAAGAATCATTTTCCTCCCATACCTCCAAATCCTTAGATTTTAAGCTTTTTATAAAGACACCTCCTTCATAAGCAATTTTTACTTTATTTGCTTTTTCTTCAGACAGAATTATAAACTCAGAATTATTTGCAACTAAACTCTCGGAAACAACCTCCCATTCATACTTGTCTCTATATTCAGCAATTGTCCTATATTTTTTTTGTTTAAATTCACGAATATAAGTAACCAGAATCTTTTTACCAATATATGAAAAACGGAAATTACTGCAATGATCTGCATTATGATTTACTATTCCATTCGAAAATACAACTTCTTCGTAATCAGTATTAAAAACTATACCATCATCACTCCATGATATTCTAAAATGACTATTTTTTGTGGAGCTTTTTTCTAATAAACCGATTCTGCCTTTAAATATAAATGTTCCCAGTAAAGCTCCTTTCGAAATGCTTTTTTTATGCACGACCATATTTGTCTTTTATTCTTACGATATCATTTTCATCAAAATCACCGAATGAAATCTCGAGGACTTCAACCTCGTCATCGATAGCTTTGATTTGATGTTTAATACCCTCTGAAATTTCAAATTCATCACCTGTCTTTGCGGGAATTTCACTATCACCAATTACAACATGCGGATTACCTTTTATTATTTTCCAAAACTCCTTTCTGTGAGAGTGAAATTGAAGTGATAATTCTTGATTTGGAAGTACAGTTAAAATCTTTACCGTCGATAATTCGTTATGAGTATATTCTACAAAATTACCCCACGGTCGAATATCTTTTATCTTCTTCATATGACTGAAGTATAGCACGGAGATGATTGATTGTGTCCTGTGGATTACTAACCATTTCGCAAACTACCCCTGTCTCTTTTACAATCTCATCATTACCTCCCGGATACAGAGCATCACCATAAAAAAACAGTTGATTTTTCTCTATTTTCTCAACTTTTTTATCAATAACCAATAACTCCATGAATTTGTTTATTGCAAATGCCTTATTTTGACCTTTTTTTGTTATATCAATAGAAGTTGTACCTCCAATTCTGACTTCACATTCTGGCAACAATGGATCAATAAAAGCCTTAATCTTCTTTCTAATTTCTTGATTTCTATCCCATTTTTCCTTCAATTCCAGCGGTGCCTTTTGTCCTAATGCAGAAAAAGTGACCTGCGCACCACGATTTTCTATTTTATGACCATATCTTAATGAATTTATCCAAGTTTCTTTTAAGTTAAAGTCAATCTCAACTTGTTTCAAAATCGAAATAATTTTATTTGCTTCATTTTCAGAAAAATTCTCCTCGTATTGAACAATCCATTTACCTTCTTTATACACCTCTAAAGAGGCGCCATTTTGTGGAAAAACGTAAAGATTACTTAAATTTGTGTTCTCCTGAGGTAAATATTTTAGAAATTGAAGTTGAAATTGCTCTTTTGAGGCACCTGACACTACAGCAATTGGAAAAAAATTTAATAAAGCAGAAATCATAGTAGCCATATCTGTTTCTAAATGAGATTTGCTTGGTGCTAATGTACCGTCCAAATCAAAGGCTAATGCTTTAGGTATTTTTTCCATATATTTATATTAAGTATTTATTTTAATATTATTTTCTATTTGGGCATTATATCATAGACTTTGATATACTAATTGCAATTAAATGGAGTCAATTATTCAAAACATAGTAATCTGGATTGATTCATCAAAATATGTCTTATTATTTATAGGATGTATTTTTGAGGGGCCAATTATAATGATTTCCTCAGGATTCTTATATGGAACTGGACAATTTGATTTTCTTCCAATGTATTTGTCTTTAGTATTTGGCGATTTTACTGCGGATATCGGTTGGTATTGTTTTGGCAGATTTGGCACAAGAAAAACGATTGTAAAATATGGACATTATATTGGAGTGACCGCAGAAATACTAGAAAAAGTAGAAAATAAATTTAAACTTTATCATCAAAAGATTTTAATTATATCCAAGTTAACAATGGGTCTAGGTTTTGCTTTTATTGTTCTTATCGTGGCAGGTATATCTAAAGTTCCATTTAAAAACTACGTGATTCTAAATCTAATTGGTGGTTTCATTTGGACTGGAATTTTAGTTTGTGCAGGATTTTTCTTTGGAAATATTTACAATTTAATTTCAGGACCTATAAAATATGTATTTGTTAGTGTATTATTAATCATCTTTATTTATATAATCAGATATATTAATCGCTATTTTAAATCAAAAGAAATATAATAGTCCAATGAATCAAGAAAATACAAAAAAACTGAGGATTGCAATGGCATGTGATCCTATTACAGATTATATTGCTGGTGTTTTTGTTTCCACATTGAGACTTTCAGAACGTTTAAAAAATAAGGGGCATCATATAGTTTTTATTGCATCAAAATCTCCTCATAGTGCAAATATACATGAACACAAAGGAATGAAAATTTATCGTTTCAGATCATTATTATTACCAAAAACAGAAAATAGATTTAGGCTTGCATTCCCTACTTTTTCAGAAGTTAAAAATATACTAATAAAAGAAAAAATTGATATTCTTCATGTTTTATTACCTACACCACTTGCATTTATATCGATAACCGCCGCAAAGTCACTTGGCATAAAAGTTGTCATACACTCTCACGCCCAACCAGAAAATACCACCTCAAATATACCAGCAATAGCAGGTAAGGCTATTATAAACAAACTTATAGGAATATATTTTTTCTGGCTTTACAAAAAAGCTGACATACTTATATATCCAACTGAATTCGCCAAAAGTATATTTAATGAGCACAATAAAACTATACCAAATATGGTTATAAGTAATGGAGTGGACACAGAAATATTTCGAAAAGTTGATCATAAAAAAATATTTGAAATATGGAATTTACCAGCAAAAACAAAAAATATTTTATATGTTGGAAGACTTCATCCAGAAAAAAATATTGAGACATTGATAAAATCAATGACATATATTTTAAGTAGGAACAATAATATTCATCTACATATTGTTGGACCAGGTTATCAAAAAGAGGAATTAAAGAAACTTGCTTCTGATTTAAATATTTCTAGGAATGTGACTTTTATGGGAAAAGTAACAGAAGAAGAATTGGTTATGGCCTACAATGCTTGTACAGTTTTTGTTCTTCCATCGATAGCAGAACTAGAAGGTATGGTTGTTCTTGAGGCTATGGCTTGTGGTAAGCCGATAATTATATCTAATTCAAAAGAAAACGCATCTCGTTTTTTTGTTGCAGATAATGGATTATTATTTGAAACAAAAGATAGCAAAGATTTATCAAATCAAATTTTAAAAATCATTAATGATCAAGAGACTTTAGACAGAATGAGTATAAAAAGTTTTGAAATAAGCAAAAATTTTGATATAAACAATAGTGTTATTAAGTTAGAGCAATTATATTATTCACTTCTACAAATCACTAATATAAAATGAAAGAATATTTTTTCAAAGAAAGAGGAATTTACTATAGAAAAAATGAGTATAATTCAAATAAAAAAACATTGGTTTTTGTTCATGGAGTATCCGGTAGTTCATCTGCATGGATACCTTATGAAAATAAATTTGAAAATGATTACAATATACTCACATTAGACCTACGTGGTCATGGTAAATCACAAAAACCAACAAGTTATGAGGACTATAAAATAGAGTTATTTGCTGAAGATATATATTTATTAATAAAAAACATAAACATTGATAATGTTATTTTTATTAGCCATTCATTTGGTAGTGTTATTGCTTTATCATTTCTAGACAAATATCAAAGCACAGTCAACAAAGTGATATTATTAAGTCCACAATATTCTATAAACAATATATTATCAGCTAAGATTGTTAAACCAATAATCTTTGGCCTTTCAAGCATATTACCTAAATTAAAAAATAGTAAAAATGGTATTCATATAGATTACACAAAGTACAAAAATAGTGGTGATTGGAATATTCCTAGAACCATAGCAGATGTAAAAAATACTGGGCTCAGAGTTTATCTATATTGTGCAAAGCAAACATATTTATTTAATGGAGAAAAAATATTGGATAAAATTACAATACCAGTACTAATAGTTCATGGAAGAAAAGACACTATATTTCCAGTAAAATACGTATTTGACATAGCCCAAAAAATAAAGAACTCAAAAATACAAATAATCGAGCACACTAACCATATTTTAGTTCTAAATAACTTTCCAGAAGTTTCTGAATTAATTAGTAATTTTATTGCTGAAAACTAAATATTTACATGTATGTTACAATAAACTCATAAACATGAGACCTGATTTTAATAAGTATAAAATATATTTGCACGATAAAAATTTCCTAATATCCTTTTTTTCTTCTCTTCTTTTCTTAATTATTGCCTTAATAATTAATTTCATTGCTGGAACATACGCACAAGAAAGTGTTAGTAATCCCGTAACTGACATTATTTTAAGCAATACGAGAGTTTATGATTTAGATTTTATTTTCATTTACGGTACTTATGTTTTTTGGATATTTTTTATTTATATATCTATTGCAAAGCCACAAAGACTTCCCTTTACTCTAAAAAGCATTGCTTTATTTACTATTATTCGTGCCTTGTTCATAAGCATGACACATATAAACCAATTTCCTAATCATCTATTATTAGACCCAAACAGTTTTATAAATTACTTTACTTTTGGAGGTGATTTATTCTTTTCAGGTCATACAGGAATTCCATTTTTACTAGCGCTAATATATTGGGAAAGTAAAC
The DNA here is from genome assembly GCA_903839695.1 of Candidatus Tayloriibacteriota bacterium. Lineage (GTDB taxonomy): Bacteria > Patescibacteriota > Minisyncoccia > Phycocordibacterales > PALSA-1337 > CAIOGI01. The sequence goes on from CAIMDI010000031.1 coordinate 25,681, forward strand.
ATATGCGTTATATGTTTATTACAATTTCAATTATATTTGCAATTACTGTCTTACTGTCACATCTACATTATACGATTGACGTATTTTCTGCTTTTTTTATAACATACACCATATATCATATAGCGATATATTTTTTCAAGAAAGATTTAAATTTATTCAACGAAAGTTAGAGCTTTACCTTTTTTATTTGCTCGTCCTGTTCTTCCGATACGATGAACATAGTCATCATAAGTTGCTGGAATATCAAAATTTATAACATGACTCACATCAGGAATATCTAATCCTCTTGCTGCCACATCAGTAGCTACCAATATTTGAACAACATTTTCCTTAAAACCTTTCAAAGCTCTTTGTCTTTGACTATGATTCTTGTCTCCGTGTATTGATTCTGCCTTAAAACCTTTTTCAATTAATGCTCTAGAAAGCTTTTCAACTCCATGTTTTGTTCTTCCGAAAATAAGTACTTTGGTAAAGTCTTCTTTTGCTAGTAATTCTCTTAAAACATCTATTTTATTTAAACCACGAGAAACACGGACAATATCTTGCTCAACATTTTTTGAAGTATCTCTTGTTTTAACAGAAATTCTAACTGGCTCATGCAGGAATTCTCCAATCATCTTTTCAATTTCAGTTGAAAGAGTAGCTGAGAAAAATAGAGTATGTCTTGGCTTGGGCATACCAGCCATAAGGAAACGCATATCATTAACAAATCCCATGTCCAACATTCTATCTGCTTCGTCTAATACAATAGTTGAAAATTGATTCAAATAAATTGCTTTTCTTTCGATAAGGTCCTTTAAACGTCCAGGTGTTCCTATAATAAATTCATTTGTATATCTAAGCTCTGATAATTGCTTTCCAATATATGCTCCTCCTACACAACATACAGAAAAAATTTTCATACCCTTAGTAAATCCGATAAGTTCATTCTGAATTTGAATTGCCAATTCACGAGTAGGTACGACAATTAATACTTTAGTTTTTCTATTCTTTAATACTTTGTCTATAAGAGGAATAAGAAAAGCTGCTGTTTTTCCTGTACCTGTATTTGCAATACCAACAATATCTTGTCCCTTAAGAATATGAGGAATAGACCTATCTTGAATAGGAGTTGGGGTTATATAACCTTTAGAAATAATTGCTGTTTTTAACACATCTTCGATAATAAAATCGGCGAATTTGTGCTCAGGAATGAAATTTTCAACTTCCTCAGTAACAGTTGCTTTATTTATAAAACGAGAATGGGAAATATTTTCACCTTTTGGTCCTCGGTTATGTGATCTACTTTTATTATTAAATTTGCCAAAACGAGCTTGTGGTCGTTGATTAAATCGTCCATTTGATCGAGATTGCGTACCTGAATTTGATTGTTTTCTATACATAATTTATAGTATATAATAATATATTAAAATCATAAAAGTGTCAAGTTTGTTTAATTAATGCATCATTATATCTACTTTTCTGCTATTATTACTGAAGATCAACACTAGCCAATCACGGCTTAAAGGTCGTTGACAAAAAGAAAGGAAAAAAAGCATGTTCTATCCTAAAATCATTCAGGGTGGTATGGGTGTCGCTATATCTGGCTGGGAACTAGTCCGTGCAGTATCACTATACAGTAAACCAGGAAAAGAAGTTCTTGGTACTGGTTCTGGTACAGCTGCAGACAGAATATTGGCAAATCTGCTCAAACAAGGTGGAAAAAAAGCAGATGAAATCTGTCGGGTTTTGAGAAACTCAAACATAGCTGTAATACGGGAGATGGGAGAAAGAATTATTGAAAAATACTTCAAGAAAATCTCTCAGGGAATCCCCGTCTTTACAGTTACACCGTCACGGTCATTGATTGAATTGACCATTTGTGCAAATTACGCATTCGTCACGCTTGCAAAAGAGGGGCACTCAAACCCTGTAAGCATGAACTATCTTGAGAAAATCGCAATGCCCCATCTATTCGCAATTTATGGAGCAATGCTCGCGGAGGTTGATTTCATCACAATGGGTGCTGGAATTGTTTTACAAATACCTGCAGTATTCAACGCATATCTTAATGGAACAGAGGCAATATACAAAATTCCAGTAATAGGTAGCGAAGATTACACAATGAGATTTGATCCGGAAGCCTTTTTCGTTAAAAAGATCAAATTGAATAAAAAACCAGGATTCCTTCCCATAGTCGCCTCAAATACTTTGGCAAAAATGCTTGCAAAGAAATTGCCAGGGGAAATATATGGCTTCGTGGTAGAGGAAGATACAGCGGGTGGTCACAATGCCCCTCCAAGGGACAAAGTTACCAAAATATACGACGAGAGAGATAGGGTAAATTATCAAGAATTAAGCGAGCTTGGATTACCCTTCTGGATTGGTGGTTCTTATGCATCACCAGATGGCCTAAAAAGGGCAATCGAACTCGGAGCGAAAGGAATACAAGTTGGTTCAATATTCGCACTATCAGAGGATTCGGGCATGGATCCAGAAATCCGAAGGAAAATAAGGAAGCTGGGATTCAATGGAGAGTTGAAAGTTATCACTGACATGCGTGCGTCGCCTACAGGTTTCCCCTTCAAGGTGGCAAATATACCCGGAACTGTTTCCGAGCATATCATCTACGAAGAAAGGCAACGTGTATGTGATCAGAGTGCATTGGTCTCCCTATACAAGAGACCAGACGGTAGCATCGGTTACAGATGTGCAAGCGAACCAGTAGACGATTATGTCCGCAAGGGCGGTAAAATCGAGGACGCTGACGGAAGAAAGTGCATTTGTAATGGACTTCTTATGCTTGCTGGTTTACAGCAAGTGGATAATGTCGGAGAACCTATGATCGTCACATTGGGTGATGATACAAAGTTCTTGCAATCCCTGATGGAAAATCAGGATTCAGTATACGGGGCAGAGAATGCATTAGACTACTTATTTGGAGGAGCATGCATAACTTATGAAAAATAATGAGAAAATCGCGCAACCGTCTTGGCTTACACCCAATGACGGTTGTTTTTTTACTTAATCCTACATTGTGTTAACATATATCACATGGACAAAAAAAATATAACTGAAAGACTTGTAAAAACCAAGTATTTACTCGAATCAATGATAGGTATAATAATCATCATTACCATAATTTCTACTTATGTATTAGTAAGATTCAATCAAGTCTCAAACACAGTTTTGAGCTTATCAAATCAATTAAATTCACTGGAAAACAAATTTGCATCAACCACAAGTGATTTACGTACAAACATAAACAAAAATCATGATGCATTAACAACAGCCATAAACCAGGAGCAACAAAATGTAGGAAATATTGAACAAAAACTAGGAAATTACAGCCAACAAGTCGGTGATGTATCAAATACCGTAAGTACATTACAAAAGTTAAGCAAAACTGATCCTGAATTACTTATAAAATATTCCAAAGTATTTTTCTTAAATGAAAATTATGCCCCATCAAGACTTTCTGAAATCCCAGAACAATACAAATATTCTAATACAAAAATATTAAAAATAAATTCTCAAGTTTTGCCATATTTACAAAGAATGATTGAGGATGCCAAAAATGCAAATAATTTACTTTATGTATATTCTGCATTCAGATCTTTCAATGAACAGAAATCCCTTAAAGGCCAATACTCAATTGTATATGGTTCAGGATCAGCAAATTCATTTTCAGCAGATCAAGGATATTCTGAGCATCAACTTGGAACAACTATAGATTTTATAACCCCAGGACTTGGAGGAAATTTAGATGGATTTGATACCACAGAGTCATATAAATGGCTATTAAACAATGCGTATCGTTATGGTTATATATTATCATATCCCAAAAATAATAAATTCTACGTTTTTGAGCCTTGGCATTGGAGATTCATAGGAATAAAACTTGCTACTGATCTACACAATCAAGGAAAGAGTTTTTATGATATGGATCAGAGAGATATTGATGAATATTTAGTTTCTGTTTTTGATTAATCAAATGAATAATGAATTATATGACATTGCAATAATAGGCGGAGGACCAGCTGGCATGATGGCTGCCGGTAGAGCTGCAGAAATTGGAGGAAAAAATAATTTAAAAGTAATTCTCATTGAAAAAAATCCTTCTCTAGGAGCCAAACTTCTAATAACTGGAGGTGGTAGATGTAATATCACAAATGCACAATTTGATATTAGAACATTCTTAAGTAAATACAAAGACAGTGACAAATTTCTATTTTCAGCTTTTTCTCAATTTGATGTAAAAAAGACAATTGAATTTTTTAATGAAAAAGGAATGGCCACAAAAACTGAAGCTGGTAATCGTGTATTTCCTGAAAGCGATAAATCTCAATCTGTTTTAAATGTACTTGTAGATTATATGAGGAAAGGAAATGTTGAGATTCTAACAAATGCAGATGTTATAGGATTTGAAAAAGAAAATAAATTAATAAATTGTATAAATCTCAAGAATGGTAAAAAAATATATGCTAAAAAATATATACTTGCAACAGGTGGCACATCTAGACCAGAAACTGGTTCAACTGGTGATGGATTTAAATGGTTAAAAGAACTTGGTCACAATATTATACCTTCAGACAATGCTCTTGTGCCTATTATGATTGCTGATCAATGGGTAAAAGACGCGCAAGGCGTTACCCTTCAGGATATCAAACTTACAACTTTCCAAAATAATCAAAAACAAGAATCACATAAAGGCCGACTACTTTTTACACATTTTGGCCTAAGCGGTCCTACAATATTGAATATGAGCAAAGACATTGGCGAATTATTAAAATATGGTGAGGTTGAAATACGCCTTGATTTATTACCATCTTTTGATCATGGAATGATGAATTCTAGACTTCAAGAATTATTTAAAATTGATGATAAAAAAATGATAAAAAATTCTCTCAATACATTAGTGCCATCTGCATTAGTCGAAACCATTCTACGACTATCATTAATTGATGCCAATAAACAAAATAACAGCATTACAAGAGAAGAAAGAATGAGACTTATTGAAATAATAAAAGCATTATCAATGCAAGTAAGTGGTTTGCTAGGTGCTGATAAAGCAATTGTTTCTTCAGGAGGAGTGGATCTAACAGAAGTAGATTTTAAAACAATGCAATCAAAATTAATACCCAATCTATACCTTATCGGTGATATTTTAAATATAGATAGACCATCAGGTGGTTATAGTCTGCAATTATGTTGGACAACAGGATATGTCGCAGGAAATAATACTATAAATGAAGAACTTTAGAAAATATTTTTTATCATCATATGCAAATCATCTTAAGTATTGACTTTAAAAAATACTGCGCTAATATATAAGTGTGTCTGCGGGTCGTCAGACCTATCTGGCCAATTTTGAGCTAGAGACAGGCACATTAAAGTACGCCACCATGTGTGGCGTTTTTTAATACCTGATTATCGTCTAAAAAATGGTATTAAAAAATATTGATGTAACCTCTAATGGTCACATTATAACAAAATATTTGAATATGTTAAATCATCCTTCCAAATCCAAAGTTTCATCTATTCTTATTTTCTCAACAAACTCTGGCACGTGTGATACCAATATCATGGCACCTTTATAATTATTTAATGCTTCTGCTATAAGTGGAAGATGACGAAAATTTATATGATTTGTTGGCTCATCTAGAATAAGTAGACCTGGTCTCTCTAATACTAATCGAGCAAAAGCGACAAGACCTTTTTGTCCTTCTGATAAACTACCTATCTTTGTATTTATGACATCACTTGTTATTAGAAAACTTGCAGCCACAGATCTCATTTCTTCTTCTCCAGCGTCTCTGCCTGCATCTTTTATAACATTCATCAATGAATCAAAAACTGTATCATCAAAATTTAATGTAGAAAAATCCTGTCTGTAATACCCTAGCCTAATATCTGATGCAATCAAAGCACCGCTTTTGGGTCCACGCTCTGCAATACTTTGTAATAATGTGCTCTTGCCAATACCATTTGGTCCTTTTAACAATAAATGTGTATTTCTTTTTAAGGATATATTTGTTTTACGATTTGTAGCTTTGTGATTGATAATAACTTTATATGAATTTATTTTAATTATTTCTCCAACTAACTCCGGTTGTGAAGGTATTTCAAAAGGTCTAATTGTTTTATCCTCTTTTCTTACATCAACTTTTTCTTCCTCTAATTCTTCTGCTTTCTCTCGCATTCTCTTTGCTACTAAACGCATTTGACCTCCCTTTTGTGCAAAAAAGTTTGCTTTGTCTTTATTCTCTTGAATCTCCTTTGCAAGTTGCGCATTTTTCATATTCTCCTTTTCAATACGAGCCTTGATTTGTTCCACAACATCAAAATAGTTTCCAAAATATTGCTCAATCCCTCTTGTATACACATCGAGGTAAAGCACTCCGTCAGAAAATGAATTCAAAAAATCTGCATCATGCGATATAACCATCACAGTTTTTTTATAATTCTTCAAAAAATCAGTAAGATGTTGAATACCAGCTTTATCTAAATTATTTGTAGGCTCATCTAGTAAAAGTAAATCTGGATCCTGAATAATTGCAGATGCCAATAATAATCTCGCTTGTTGTCCTCCAGAAAATGATCTTATGATTCTATCGTGTGGTGCTTTAAAATTTACTATCTCTAATACTTCATCAATTTTGACATCAATATCATAAATCTTTTTATTAAAACTCTTTTCAAAAAACTCACGCATTGTTAAATCCAAATGATCACGAGCAATTACCTGTTTAGCGATAGCTATTGAAACTCCATTTGAAATATTAATTTCTCCAGATTCAGGTTTAGAGACACCTGTTATTAAACCAAAAATAGTACTCTTTCCAGCACCATTTTGACCCATTAATGTGACTTTCATTCCCCTACGCAAAGAAAAAGACACATCCTTTAAAATAGGCTTATTGTGGCCATATTCAAATGAAACTTCATCAAAACTAAGGATAGTATCGCTTTTTGACATGGACATGAATATAACACATAAAGTTATATAAACAAACAAAACTCCCACTTTAGAGGATTTTGTTATTGTTTGTTAATATTTTTTATAAAAACTATCTCTTTCCCTTTTTTGCCTTTTTCTCAGCTAGACGAGCGTGCTTTATAGCTAAACGCTTTTTCGTCTTATGGGAACGGGAAGTCTTCATATTTGTACTTGCACTTTGTCTTTTTGCCATTTCATTAGTATACACTATTTTATTTAAGTATAATACCCATCAAAAGAAAATTACCATCTCCATATTTCTTTTACATCAAAAGTATTTGAATCATGTGTTTTACCAAAAATCCTTATCTCATCTCCAACACTAATACAACCTGTAAAATACAGCAAGGTATCATCAGTTTTTATATTCCATTTTTTATTGTGAAAATCAGATATTTCAATACTTATTTTATTGCTTAAGTGTGGAACATCATAAACGTTTTTTGGATTGATACAAATATTATCTTCAGATATGTATGTAATTTTTCCAGAAAGTAAACCTCTATCGGGCTGACTCCATACTGTCATTTTTGTTTTAAAATGTTGAGAATAATATGGTATATTATTTACAACAATTTTTTCTAAAAACTCATTTACATTGTAATAGTAAAATATTAATGCCAACAAGATCAATACAGCAATAGTAGCATGTGTAGCCTTAAACAAGACTCTGTAGCTGTAATTAGTCTTAGCAAAACAATACCTAGCCAGTAATGACATGGAAATGAATACAGCCAACCAAAACATGCAACAAAGAAAATATCTTACACCATCTATATAAACCCCAGCTCTTTCAAGTAGATCGGTATTTGTGTCAAAAACACAATAAATAAAAATACTAAGAATTAAACTTGCAATAATAACTAATATTAAATATTTAAACCAATTAATTAAATCCTTAAAAACTAATTTCCATTTTGGTATTGGTTCTATTTTATTTTTAGCAATTTTATTTAGTATTTTAGACTCAAAACCTGAATGTAAAATACTATTTTCGCCTTTATTTTCTATACTATTTTGATTTTTATTCTTCATTTATTTTTTAAATCTAATTTTGAAACAGAAAGCATTTTTTTAAATTCTTCCTTTGCTCTATGTATTAATGTTGCCACTGTTCCCATCGGTATTTCAAGAATGTCGGATATTTCACTGTAATTTTTTTCTTCTATATATTTAAGTAATAAAACTGTCCTATACCTCTCATTAATCGATTGTAGAATCGAAGATACATGTATTTTCATTAAATCATCATCCAGCTCCTTCAAAAAGTCCATAGAACTATCTGGAATACTATGAATAAAATCATCATCCTGATCAGCTTGTATAATAATACTTTTTCTTTTTGAGCTACGCAAATAGTCTATTGCCTCATTATGAGTAATTCTATATATCCACGATGAAAATGATAAATTACTATCAAAATCGTTTAAATGTCTATATGCTTTTATAAATACATTTTGAAGTACATCCTCAATTTCATCAGGCAATAAGCCAGATAATCTGTAAATATATCTACTTAATTTTAGATAATATCTATTCATTATCTGACCAAATATTTCAGGATTTTTTAAGGTCATAGAAACAAGCTCATTATCATTTTTTAAATGAAGTAAATCACCCTCAGGTGTTGTGTGTTTCAAGATCATAAAGAAAGTATAGCCCCCGACGCAAGAAAAAATAATGCCCTAGAGTAGAATTATACTACAATATACTACAATTATAGTACGTATTCATGTATATTTTTCTTTCAAAAAATTAAACCACAAAATTAGATCAAAAAGTGAAAGAAAAATATAATTCCATACGTAGTAAATATTGTAAGTGTATGTAGAATAGTTTAGGATGGTCGACTAAACATAGTGAAAATCTACTTCCACTATACCAAATAATTTAAGCAATTAAATTAATACTTATGACATAAATAAAATAACAAATAAAAAAACAATTTATCTATTTTTTAAATTATATTTTAACACCTTATTCAAACAAAACTTTTCATAAAAGTGAACAAGTAAATAAAATATAATTTAGAAAAATAGTCATAATTTATAGCACAAAAAGATATAAAAAAAGAAAATGACTGGCCTACTCCAGTCATTTTCTTTTTAAACTTTAATTTTACTTTACTTCTATAACCACTTCCTCTTTTGAATATCTAACTTTTTTATCTAAAGCGTGAGCATCATCTATAGATCTGAAACCTATTGCTGCCGCCACTTTTGATTCTAATCCCATTTTGTCTAGTCCCAATATTTCATCAAATTTACCATTATCAAAACCTTCCATAGGTCCTACATCAATATTATTTGCCGCTGCGCCTGCTACAAGTACACCTAAAGCGATGTATATCTGTCTAGTTGCCCATTCTACCCTTTGCTCTGGTGTTTTGTTTACCAATGAACCTTTTATCATATCTGCAAAACCTTTTAGAGCGTCAATTGGCATATTTCTAATAGAAGCTACAGATGACATATATTTGTCGATTAGAGTATCGTCAATATTTTTTTCTACTGCAAATATTATGAGATGAGATGCATCAACAAATTTTTCTTGTCCATATCCAGATTCCTTTAACTTTTGGCGTATTTCAGGATTACTAACGACTATAAACTTCCATGGCTGAAGTCCGTATGATGATGGAGAAAGTATTATGGATTGAAGTAATTCATCAAACTGAGCGTCTGTTAATTTTTTGTTTGTATCAAACTTATTCACTGAATAGCGCCACTTCATTGATTCAATTAAATTTGTCATATTTTATTTTAATTATTATTTAATAAACAACCTAACTATATCTCTATATGTTACCACAATCATAAGTAATATAAGTAAACTAAAACCAATTGCATTTATGGTATTTGCTATTATTGGTTTTATAGGTCTTCTAATAATAGCTTCGATTATTACAAAGAATATTCTTCCACCATCTAATGCTGGGAACGGCATCATGTTTAAAACACCAAGATTTATAGAAATAATAGCTGTAAACATAATCAAATACGTAAAGCCCAACTTATATGCATCTCCTACTAGACCAGCAATACCCACAGGGCCAGTGACTGAAGATAATTTAGCTGTACCTTTAAATATGCCCGTTACTAAATCATATAATCCTGAAAAAGTAATTTCTATAGTATGTTTTGTAAATCTAAAACTTTCCAAAAATGCTTTGTGAATAGGTAATCTAAGAGTGGCAACATTATCCATTGCAATTCCAATAGCGTATTTCCCTTCTACTATTCCATTTTCAGCAATTATTTTTGTTGTTATTTCCTCTGCCCCTCTTTTGTATTTTAAATTGACTCCATTTGTAGTACTTTCATTTATACTTTTCTGAACTTCCTCAACATTTGAAGCAAGTAGCTGGTCGCCACCTTTTAATCCCGCCTTTTCAGCTGGAGATCCAGGACTGACATAAGTAATCATGATATGCGCGTCTTTCATTTTATCTTTAAATTCTGGATAACTATCTACAGATGTCGTAACTCCAATACTAAATGCAAAAGTAATAAGTAACCATGCAAAAATAAAATTAAAGAAAATACCCGCAAATAAAACAGCGATTTGCTCTAATTTTGATTTGTGAACAAAACTTCTAGATTTATCCTCACCATTTATGGATTCATCGTCTGGATTTTCTCCAAAAATTTTTACATAACCTCCGAATGGTATTAGGTTCAAACCATATGTTGTTTCTCCGTATTTTTTTGAAAATATTTTAGGACCAAAACCTATTGCGAATGCGTCTACTCTAATTCCGCACCATCTAGCCACCAAGAAATGACCTAATTCATGTACAAAAATTAATATTGCTAATACAATCAAAAAAATAATTATTGTCATTTAATATATTATGATATTATTTCCTTTTCCTTCTTTGAATAAAGATCATCCAGCTTTTTATTTGCTTCATCAACAAATTTCTGAATTTCTTTTTCATGTCTAAACACCTCATCTTTACCCAATCCACCAGCTTTCTCTTTTGCCTTTAAATCTTTCATAACTTCATCTCTGTGTAAACGAATTTGTTTCTTACCCTCTTCCAATCTTTCTTTTGCTAGTTTTACTATAGACAATCTACTCTCTGAAGTAAGCTCAGGAAAGTTTATTCTTAAACCTTTATCATCCACAGAAACAGAAACACCGAGATTTGATAGAGAAATAGCTTTTTCAATTTCCTTTGACTGTGAAAGATCCCAAGGAACAATTCTTAATGTTCTGGGTCCTTCAGTCATAACACTTCCCACTTGGGCCAATGGCGCTGGAACTCCGTATGACTCAACTTTGACCCCGTCCAAAATACCTGGGTTAGCTTGACCAGTTCTGATATTTGATAATTCTTTTTTAATCCACTCCTCTGTACCTGATAATGACTTTTTAAATTTTGAAAAATCGTATGACATACCTGTATTATAGCATAAAAATTTTTATATAAAAGAAA
>CAIMDI010000032.1 GCA_903839695.1 Candidatus Tayloriibacteriota bacterium
AAAGTAGATTCTAAAGCTGAGAGAAATTCTATTGCATAAATCTTATTTATTTTTTCATCACTAATATTTTTTGCTATTTCATCTACAAAAGTTACTTTTTCTTTTTTTGATAATTTTAAAAATTTATTTACTTCATTTAATATTTCAGGATTATGTTTATTTTCAAAAGAATTAATAATATACAATCTTGAACGAAGAGTAGGCAATAATATTTCAGATGTGGGCATTATTATGAAAAAATGACTATTTGAATTTGGTTCTTCAAGAATCTTAAGTAATGAATTTTGTGCTTCATGGGTAATACCAGAAGCTTCTATTATAAATATTCTTCTACCATTCTCTTTAAAACCCTTTGATAAATGATTTTCCTTTATTTTTCTACTATCATCAATACCGAGTACTTCAAATTTTTCATGATAAAAATCTGGGTTTTGCAAATGAGAAATATCAAATTTATCTTTAAGATGAGATTTTAAATAATCAGCACTGTCTTTAAAAGACTGAATAAAATATACGTGATGCTCTAGATTTTTTATATATTCAAATGGGTTCATTTAATAAAAACTGTACTTATTAATTTCAAACAATACTATTTTATCTCTTACTCATTACACTTTTTTTGTATGTATCCAAATGTTCTAAAGCTATTCCTGTCCCCTTTGCCACACAAAATAATGCATCATCTGCCAATCTTGCCTTCACTCCTGTACGGCGAAAAACGAGTTCTGGAAAATTCCTTAGAATAGATGACCCTCCTGTCATGATAATACCCTGATCAATAATATCTGCAGCAAGTTCGGGCGGTGTTTCTTGTAATACATCTTTAATAGCCTTTATCATATCTCTTAATTCTTTTGATATGGCCTTGACTATTTCATTTGTTTTTATTTCGGTTGAACGAGGAAGGCCAGAAATAAAATCTCGCCCTTTGACTTGCATAGATAATTCTTCTTCCAATGGAATAGCTGAGCCTATTTTAATTTTTATATCTTCTGCTGTCTTGTCTCCAATAGCTAAATTGAAAGTTTTTTTGATATAATCTGCAATCGCTGCATCTATGCGATTTCCTGCACATTTTACTGATGTTGAAGCAACTATACCTCCAAGTGAAATCACTGCAACATCTGTAGTACCACCCCCAATGTCCACTATCATATGTCCACAAGCCTCTTGTATGGGTATACCTGCACCAATAGCTGCTAGAATGGGTTCTTTCACAACATACGCATTCTTTGCACCAGCGCGAATGGTAGCTTCTATAACAGCACGTCTTTCTGTAGAAGTAATACCAGCCGGAACAGAAACCATTACTTCTGGTCTAAGAAAATTCCAAGATCCAAGAGCTTTGTTTATAAAATATCTAAGCATTGCTTCTGTAACTCTGTAATCTGCTATAACTCCATCACGCATAGGACGATATGCAATAATATTATCTGGTGTTCTTCCTATCATTTCTTTTGCTTCAAAACCAACTGCCAACACTTTTTTGTCTTGTTCAGATACAGCAACAACAGAAGGCTCATTTAGAACAATGCCTTTGCCCGGCACAAAAACCAGCGTATTCGCCGTACCTAGGTCAATGCCAAGTTTTTGTGAAAAGAATTTCATAAGGTAGCTATATAGGACAATCATACCTTATTTATCCACATTTTCAATACTTTATAGTATATAGCATATATGCTATACTTGATAAATATGAAAAATGTAAATAAAAAGAATTTAAAAACAAATCCCCTTTCGCATATCGGTACTATTATTAGTAAAGCCAGAGAAGATAATAGAATGACTCAAAATGATCTTGCAGAAAAAATAGGAACAACTCAAAGTGTAATAGCGAGAATTGAAAAAGGTGAACAGAATCTAAGTACAGAGACTTTATCAAAAATTAGTAAAGCTTTAAATAAAGAAATAATATCTTTTGCCGGTAAAGGCACGGTGAATTTCCGTATTGAGGGCGGACATAAACTTTCTGGAAAAATAAAAGTAAGAACATCAAAGAATGGTGCTGTCGGTGTATTATGCGCCTCTCTTTTAAATAAAAATACTACAACAATAAAGAATGCACCAAAAATTGAAGAAGTTTATAGAATTATAGAAGTACTTGAAAGTATTGGAGTAAAAGTTGAATGGAAAGATAATGATTTAATAATAATTCCGCCAAAGAAAATATTAATTGAAAAAATAGATAAAGAAAATGCTTCAAAGACGAGAAGTGCCATAATGATACTTGGACCATTAATTCATGAATTTAAGAAATTTAATATTCCACAGGCTGGGGGTTGTAAACTTGGATCTAGAACTGTTAAGCCGTATTTTTATGCTTTAGAAAAACTAGGAGTAAATATAATAACAAAAACAGATCATTATATAGTAGAAAATAAAAAGCTTAATAATGCTGAGATAATATTATATGAAGCTGGAGATACTGTAACAGAAACTATACTTACAGCAGCTGCTGGAATTGACGGAAAAACAATAATCAAATTTGCTTCATCAAATTATCAAGTTCAAGATGTTTGTTTTTATCTTGAAAAATTAGGAGTAAAAGTTGAAGGGATTGGCACTTCAACGCTTACAGTTTATGGAAAGGAAAATATTGATATACGTGTAGAATATTCTGTTAGTGAAGATCCTATAGAAGCTATGTCGCTTATTACAGCTGCCATAATGACAAAATCTTCTATTACAATAGAAAGATGCCCTATTGATTTTCTTGAAATAGAATTATTAAAGCTTGAAAAAATGGGATTCAAATATAAAATATTAAAAAGGTATAAAGCAGATAATGGGAAAACGAATTTAGTTGATATATTAACTTATACTTCAGAACTGAAAGCATTAGATGAAAAGATACATGCAATGCCATATCCTGGACTCAATATAGATAATCTTCCATTCTTTGCTGTTATTGGTGCTCAAGCAGAAGGACAAACATTTATACATGATTGGACTTATGATTATCGCGCTGTATATTTTAAAGAATTAGAAAAACTTGGTGCTGATACTATTCTCTCAGATCCACATAGATTTTATATTAAAGGACCAACGAAATTTAAAGCGGCTGAAATGCTTTGTCCACCGGCACTTAGACCTTCAGTTATTATTATGCTTGCAATGCTTGCTGCGGACGGAATTTCGATACTTAGAAATGTATACAATATAAATAGAGGTTATGAAGATTTAGCAGAAAGACTGAATTCTATAGGCGCGCATATTGAGACTTTTAGGGATTTATAATTCTAATTTAATTTCAGATGATTGAAAAAGATACATTCAATAATTCAATAAATTTCAATGGAGCAAAGAGAAGTAATGGAGGAATTTGGTTTAGAAATTAAAAAACAAGATATAGTATATTCTGATTCGCGTCAAAGCATGATGAAACCAGATCAACAAAGCTATTTCATAGTAGCAAAGTTGCCAGCTGATTTTAAAAGTAAAATTGTCTTTGGAAATGAAGGGCTTGAATATTTATTAATAACCTTAGATGAATATATGAATAGAAATGATGCGATTAAGAAAAGCCAAGATAGAGTTTTGAAATATTTGGAGTCACTTTAAACTCTTTAATTCCTTTTTTCTCTTGTCTCAAGTCTTTTATCTTCATACTCTCTTTGCTCAAGTAATTCCTGCTTTCTTGTTTGGGAGGCAAAATATGTTTGTGATAATGCAATTTGAGGTTTACGAGGGTCGCCATTTTGGGCAATTAAGTAGCATGCGTAGCGAGTGAGTAGTATATCTTCTATTTGACGCTGTGCTGATGAACCTGTCAATACCATATTGGCGGAGGGGACAAAATGGTCATCACATGCATAACCAGACTTTATACAAGCATCCTTGGCCTTATCAGTAACACCGACAAATTTCCTCCACTCTGCATATCCAAGAATCACCATCAATTCCCTCGCTGACCAGTATTCGAGATCTTTATCAGTCTTTTTAATTGAGTCTAAATCACTTTGTATTTTCATTATTGTCTTATCCATATTTTATTTTTGTTATATTAATAATATTTATAATAGATT
>CAIMDI010000033.1 GCA_903839695.1 Candidatus Tayloriibacteriota bacterium
ATCCAGCGTGTCGACATACGCATCAATGGCCCGAACCGGATTGTTCTGGTTAACGTATTCATCGACACAAGGCGGTAACAACATTTCTTGTTGCCGGTTTAATATGGGCTGATAGCGACGTGATGTCATGATTGTGTTTGGTAATTTGGTACTTTACGGGATGGTGTGCATATTATAAGGTATTAGGTGCAATAATACTTTCACAGTCTCTCCAGCTTGGGAATGCAGCCTTGGAAGCTCCAGCTTCCAGTCTAACGAAGCCAGAGCTTCGACCTCTAGGTTCCCAATCTGGAGATTGGGAACCAGCGCAATCTAGGCGAAGGGCAGTTTTGTAACTCAGTTTATGGTGGATAGGCGCTATCGCTCCGAATCCACTTCACATTAATCCGCCGTAGTCTAATTCAATAGAGTCATCTTTTTTTCAGGCTCGTATGTTAGAGCCTAACTTCAGCATTAAAAACGGCCAATCAAACAGGTTTTTTTGCAAACCAGTCGGCGATGCTTATAAAGCTGATACAGATGATATAAATATAAGTAAAGGCTTTCGAGATTTGATGTTAGTATCCCCAAAATAATTAAGCTTTACTAAAATACTAATTGCCCGCTGAAATATGGAACGTTCACTTAACCTTTCAAACCTGAAAGCCTCATTTGGTCGCCACGAGACCTTTGCACTACGCTACTCGTGGTTAACCAAGGGCTTTCAAACCTTTACTAAAAACCCTGAAATTTTTTCATCCGATGAAGCCACCATTGACTTGGGGGTAGGAAAGAATAGGGTCAACGCCATCAAATATTGGTTGCGGGCGACCTCAATGCTTGACGATACAGCAGTAATAAATAGTGGTCTGTCCCTTATTATTTTTGAGTTATTTAAAGTTTTTACAGTTGAAAACCTACAAATTAAAATTCTAACTTTTAAAAAACCTTCTGATTACGACCATGAAAAAAATCTCTTTCTTACGCAGTACAAAAATCTAAAGATTGAAGAAAAAACAACCAAAGATTTTCATGACCGATTTATTATTTTTGATAAAAAAGACACCTTTCATATTGGTGCATCAATAAAAGATGCAGGAAAATCTGTTTTTATGATTAATAAAATTGAAGATATAGGTATTTGTAGTGCAATCATTGATTCTTTTAATAAAAGGTGGATATAAAAATATCGCAACTGTAATGACAAATACACACAAAGGTTTTTATGAGCGGTAACAACAATTTGCCACAGAAGAAAGACAGTGCGGAGGTGGCTTTACAGAAAACCACCAGTTTGTTGAGTATTACCAATAAGATTCTGGCGAATAGAGCCAATAGAACGCAGCTGGTCAGTGATGTTGCGTGGCTGGATGAATTGATTGCTTGGGCGGATGAGAATAATATTGGTGCTGATAAAATTCCAAGAGAAATGGAACGGCTGATGCAACTAAGGAGTATTACTTTATTTAAAAGTAATATAATTAAATTGCCAAAAGAAATAAGCTACTTATCTCAATTAACAGAACTCGAATTATTCAACACTAAACTTACAGAGTTACCTAGAGAAATTGAAGGATTATCTAATCTAACAAGACTTTCTATCAATATAAGCTATATCACTAAACTTCCTAAAGAAATTGGTAAATTAGCGAAATTGATTACACTCAATTTAAAATATAGTAATTTAACAGAACTCCCTACAGATATTGGAAAATTAACACAATTAACGAATATTTCTTTATGTGGTAATAATTTAACAGAAATTCCCAAAGAAATAAAACAACTTGTTAATTTGAGTTCTCTTGATTTATCTAATAATCCACTAATAGTGTTTCCGAAAGTTGTATGTCAACTACCTAAATTAACTAATCTTGATCTAAGTAATATAAAAATATCTAAATTTCCTGAGGAAATAGGAGTTTTAAATAAATTAACAACGTTTTCACTTTGCGATAATAATATAATTGAATTACCTGAATCAATAGTTCGCTTAACTAATCTTACCAGATTAAATATTTCATCAGGTAATCCTCAGTTATTTCTTACAGCTGAACAAGAAAAATGGATAAAATATTGTATAGATAAAGGATGTATTATTAAATAACTTTAGCGCACAAATACTTTAAGTATGGTTAATTTTAAAAACCAATAGGAGATAAAAATGGGATTATTAAGTAGTATTCTTGGAAATAAAAAAGACAACGTAAGGTTAGTATCAGTAGTTGAAAAAAAAGAAAACTCTGAACATGAGTTATTTGTAAATATAAATAATGACTTAGCCTTATACATAGAAAAGGTTGGATTAGGTGAAGATCCGTTAAGAAAAATGGCTTATGCATATGCTAGAAGACTGGTAGCTGGGGGAATGTACATGCAAGGCCTAATAGATAGAGACTTGTATGATCATGTATGTACAATATTCAGAGGGTTTCAACAATCTACTGGTCAAACAAAGGAATTTCAAATTGAAGCTAATGAGCAAGCAGTTGAACTACTATTATCTTACAGTACAAAACTTAACAGAGACGTTATGTTAGTTATACATAAAATGGCTTTTGAGGGCGTCATTGATCCACCATCTAAACAAGGACAGACCTATACAGTTGATCATTTATTATATGGAGCAGAAAAAATGAAGAGTATGATTCTTGGCTAACGCTAGTCTTGATTCTGGTTTTTTGTGAGTATTTTACGGGTACTAATTAAAAACGAGCTCTGTACACGACAAAAATTATGGCTCTTCCCGATTTCGTGGGGTGGTCACTACATATAGTGTTAGGCATACCCAAATAACCGCCGACCTTCGACATCGAGCCAGTTATTTATAGCGCCATCCGCCAACAACACGCACAATAGTCATTATTACGCCCAACAACCCTTGTCAAATCAAAGTTCCACCACGAATTAGGTGTATGACGCTCACGCTTATGCACCTTACGTTGTATGCGGGTTACGAGTTACGTCGTATGCGATGTACGTGGTGAAATAACTTGTACCTGACCCCCAGTTATTTCCAATAAATTAGGAGAATACTTTGCTTTGTGAACATTTTGAAGAAATTGCTAATAACACTTGGATTAATTTGAAGGATGCGAAACGGTTAGGTATTTTTTATGGGGAGGAAACTATCACCAATAACATTCTTCTTTATCTTGCACGATTAAACCTACCTAGCATAAAAATTATCTGTAATTATTCAGACCCCTTAACCAAAGGAAGTCTGGGTACAGAAAATCCCGCCCGCCGTTGACGAATTACCGCCGCCAAAAAAATCCACGGCGACTGTTGACGAATACGGCAGGTTTCAATAACGCTGATCAGAATCGCC
>CAIMDI010000034.1 GCA_903839695.1 Candidatus Tayloriibacteriota bacterium
GGCTGGGCAAAACCAGTTCCAATAAATCCTTACAATTTTAAGGACCAAAAATATGGAGAAATAAAAGTCTCAATTGCTGGGCCGGCTTCAAACCTTTTGTTGGCAATTATTTTTGGATTAACATATATTACAATATAATTTGTTAAAACATCTATAGGCAGTATCCCATAAAGTGTGTAAGTTAGAAAAGTTATTCTGAAAATATTTTTGACCTAATTCAAAAAGGTCAGAAAAATATTTTCGGAAATAACTTTTATTTAGTACTATTATAAACTTAAAATATACGCACACAACATGAAAAAAGAAGAATTATTAATGAGTGAATTTTTAAAGCAATTTAAGTCGTTAGATGAGTTAAATGATTTTGTGAATCAAATTCACAAAAGGGGATTAGAGCAATTATTAGAAGGAGAGCTGGATGTTCATTTAGGCTATGATAAGCATCGGAAATCTGAGCTTAGCAATTACAGGAATGGGCATACCTCAAAAAGGATCAAGACTACACTAGGGGAATCCGTAATACAAGTTCCTCGGGATAGGGATTCGACATTTAATCCAATTATAATACCTAAAAGAACAAACATGCTTGAAGGTATTGAAAATGTGATAGTGTCTCTTTATGCAAAAGGGATGTCCAATAGTGATATTGAAGAGCAGATTATAGAAGTGTATGGTTTTCAGACTTCCACTTCCACCATTTCAAGAATCACAGATAGAATAAGTAATGATATTGTGGCCTGGCAAAACCGACCTTTAGAATCAATCTATCTGATAACTTGGATGGATGGGATTAGTTTTAGTGTTAGAGAAAACTCAAAAGTTATAAGAAAGACCATTTATATTGCAGTTGGTTTACGCAGAGATGGTTTAAAAGAAGTTCTTGGTATATGGCTTGGCAAAAACGAATCAGCTGCATTCTGGTTGGCAGTTCTTACTGATATGAAAGCCAGAGGAGTTGAAGATATTTTAATTACCGTCACCGATAATTTAAAGGGATTTACGGATGCAATCATAACTGTCTTCCCCGAATCTATAACTCAAATTTGTGTAGTTCATCAAATAAGAAACGCAATGAAATATGTTGTTTCGAAGGATAAAAAAGAATTCACAACAGACATGAAAGAAATCTACACGGCCCCTACACAAGAAGCAGCAAGAGCAGCCTTTAATGATTTCTCCAAAAAATGGAAGAGTAAATACTCTTATGCCGTGAAAAGCTGGAATAATAACTGGGATAATTTAACCGCTTTCTTTGAATTCCCTGTTGAAATAAGAACAATAATTTATACAACAAACTTAATAGAAAACCTTAATGGAAAAATAAGAAAATACACCAAAAACAAACTCTCTTTCCCAACGGATGAGGCAGTTCAAAAGTCAACATATTTGGCTATTAGAGAAGCAACAAAAAAATGGACACAACCTATCAGAAAGTGGGGAATTATTTATAAACAAATTATGATTATTTTTGACACCAGATTGAAATGTTGAATCAATCAACTTTTCTAACTTACACACTTTACGGGACAGTGTCTAAAATAAATGATTCAATCACTGAATAATTTGCTGCCGACTCCGAATAATTTGCCGCCATATTGCCAGCATTTGTCACAGTATCGGTGGCAATTAAAATCGGAACCCAAAAAGTCAACAATGAGATGA
>CAIMDI010000035.1 GCA_903839695.1 Candidatus Tayloriibacteriota bacterium
ATTAATAATATTTATAATAGATTTTATTAAATATATTTTCGCATTTTTAATATTTATAACAATTACAGACTAAACTTTTATGTGTTTTAATTTTTGGGCTTTTGTTGTACTCTGTATAGATATGTACGTAATCGAGATTATACCCATAAGCCGAGCCATTGGTATCAATACGCTTTCATATTTTACCACCAAGGATATTCCTGTTGGGGCTATTGTTGATGTTCCCTTAAGAAAGAAAATAGTGCATGGAATTGTCATTTCTGTTAGAAAAGCCGAGGAAATGAAGAGTGAGATAAAAAACGCAGACTTTGCCTTAAAAAAAATCGATAAAATAAAAAGCTCTGAATTCTTTTCAAAAGCTTTTATGGACATGTTAAAAGATGTTTCAGAATACTATGCTACTAGTATGGGTTCTGTTATAAATTCACTTGTTCCTGATTATATTTTAAAAAATGCAAATAAACTTATCGGTTATGAAAATGACAAAAATTCTAAAATTGAAAATACTGGTATTAAAGAAAAATTTGTTGTGCAAGGAAATGATGAGGAAAGATACGGAACTTGGAAAAGTCTAATACGCCAAGAATTTGCAAAAAAGAAATCTCTTTTCTTTTTAATGCCAACTATTGAGGATGCTGAAAGAGCTTTTGAATTACTGGAAAAAGGTGTTGAAGGATATGCATTTTTACTTCATGGATCACTAAAAGAAAGTAAGATTATTGAAAATTGGAATAAAATAATGCAAGAAAATCATCCGGTTGTAATAATAGCTTCTGGTGGTTTTCTTTCTATTCCTCGAAATGATATTGAAACCATAATAATCGAAAGAGAAAGCAGTAAATCATATAAAATTTTAAAAAGACCTTATCTTGATATTCGTAATGTCGCAGAAAAACTTGCAGAAAAAAGGAATATAAAATTATTTATTTCTGATAGTTTTTTAAGAGTTGAAACATTATGGAGAGAAAGTCAAAATGAATTGGTACAAGCTTCTCCTTTTAAATTCAGATCATTGAGCACAGCAAGCGATACTTTAATTGATATGAAATTAAGTAAAGCTACAAATTCAAGCTTCAAAATACTATCTGATGAAGTAGAAAGACTTATATTGCAAACAAAAAACGATAGCGAACAAATGGTGATTTTAGCTACAAGAAGAGGAATGGCTCCTTCGACTGTTTGTGGGGATTGTCAAAATATTGTTACTTGCAATAATTGCAGTTCTCCCGTTGTGCTTCACAAATCACCAGATAATACTGATTTAAATTCTGATAAAAAGAATTTCTTTATGTGTCATAGATGTGGTGAAAGACGCTCTACTGAAGAGTATTGTAAGGTTTGTGGTAGTTGGAAACTTGGTATTGTTGGAATTGGAATTGATTTAGTAATTCAAAAAATAAAAGACAAATTCCCGGATATTTCTATTTTTCAAATTGATTCTGATACAACAAAAAATGAAAAATCTATAAAAAATATTATTCAAAAGTTTAAAGCTAAACCTGGCAGTATACTTATTGGAACAGAAATGATGCTTCAATATTTACATGATAAAGTTGATAATTCAGCGATTATCTCTCTTGATTCGCTTTTTTCTTTGCCCGATTTTCGTATTCAAGAAAAAATATTATATATGTTAATTCATATACGTACACTTACAACAAAACGTTTTATTGTTCAAACTAGAAAATTTGATGAGAAAGTTTTTGAATATGGTCTAAAAGGAAATATGAGTGACTTTTATAGAGAAGAAATTAATGAAAGAAAGAAATTTAATTATCCTCCTTTTTCTACTCTTATAAAAATTACTTTAGAAGGAAATAAATCCGACATAGTTAAAGAAATGGAAATTGCTCAAAACATACTTGATCCTTATGAAGTCGAAGTATTCCCCGCTTTTACTCAAACAGTTAAGGGAAATCATGTTTTACACGGACTAATGCGTATACCTCAAAATAAGTGGCCAGATTCTAATCTTATAGACAAAATCCGTTCTCTATCTCCATCAATTATGATAAAAGTAGACCCAGAGACACTTTTATAGTACATTTTATATATGATAAACATAGTTCAAAGTGAAAATCCAGTACTTCGTAAGGATGCTATGCCTGTAAAAGTAAAGGATATTTTAACAGACCAGATTCAAAATATTATTTCAGATATGAAAGAGGCCTTGTCTACACAAAAAGATGGTGTAGCAATAGCTGCCCCTCAAATCGGAATTTCATTGAGAATTTTTGTTGTATCTGACAGTATTCTAAAAGAGGCAGATAAGGATTATAAAAGTATTGGAAAAGATATTGTTTTTATCAATCCTGAAATTGTTAAACTTTCCAGACAAAAAGTAGATATTGAAGAAGGATGTCTTTCTGTTAGATGGAAATATGGAAAAGTCAAAAGATCAGTAAAAACTACAATAAAAGGATATAATGAAAATGGAGAAATTGTGGAAAGAGGTGCTAGTGGTCTTCTTGCACAAGTTTTTCAACATGAAACTGACCATTTAAATGGAATACTTTTTACTGATAAGGCTTATGATATAGAGGATATTCCACCTGAAGATTCAAATGATGATAAAAAATAAAATAAAAATAGGATTCTTTGGTACTCCAGAATACGCCTCATATACTCTTGAAAAACTATTTCAAGAGGGTTTTGAAATTTCTTTTATAATTACCATGCCAGACAGGCCTCAAGGTAGAAATATGATCATCACTCCCCCTCCAGCTAAGGTTTGGGGTTTATCTCACAATGTCCCTGTCTATCAACCTGAGAAATTAAAAGAATTAGGACTTATAGAAAAATTAACAAATCATAATTGTGATGTTTTTGTAGTTATAGCTTATGGAAAAATTATTCCAAATTCTATTTTAAATATTCCTAAAGGAAAATCTATAAATATTCATGGTTCACTATTGCCAAAACTTCGAGGTTCATGCCCTATTGAAACTGCTATTTTAAATGATGAAAAAAATACTGGAGTAACCATAATGCGTATGGACGAGGAAATGGATCATGGTCCCATAATTGCCCAAAAGGAAGTAATAGTTGAGCCTTGGCCACCTATTGCTGACACACTTGGTAAAGAAATTGTAAAAGCTGGTGCAGATCTTTTGATATCTATTCTTCCTGATTGGATAGAGGGTAAAATTAAAGAAAATGAACAAGACCATGCCTCCGCCACATATACTAAAATGATAAAAAAGGAAGATGGATTAATTGATTTAAAAGATAATCCTTATAAAAACTTTTTAAAAATACAAGCATATAACGGCTGGCCTTCTGCTTTCTTTTTTATGGAAAAAGATAATAAACAAATTAGAATTAAAATCACTCAAGCGAGCTATAAAGACGGTGTTTTAAATATTGAAAAAGTAATACCTGAAGGAAAAAAGGAAATGAATTATGCGGATTTAGTTATTTAATACTCCTGAATTATTTATTATAGATTCTCCAAAGGCTTCAGCCTTATGACTGACATAATATAATAAAGTCCAAAAACACATCAATGCCACAAGCATAATACATAACCATTGATTTACGTTTTGATGTAAAAAGTCGTGCATTAATTACTTTTTGTATTCTTCATTATTTCTTTAATTTTTGCTCCTCCTTTTCTGACAGAAGAACGGTGCTTTTCATTTGAATTTTTAATTTCTCTTACAACATCATCTCTAACCAAATCTATAGCTATGTATAAATCATCTTTTTCTACACTAGCATAAATATTTTTGTCTTTAGCAACAATATGTACTTCAGCTTTAAATATGTCACCTTTATTGTGATGATTTGTGGTTTTGGCAAGTTCGATATCGCATTTTACTGTTGTGTCATTATCAAAAAATTTAGAAATAGCAGACATTCTTTTTTCTACGTATTCTGATATTGCTGGAGTTAAACTCAGTGTTGTTGTTTTTATTTTTATATTCATATAAGGCAATTATACATCTTTGATTACTTCTCTTCAATAGATAAGATTTTACTTGGAGAATGATGGCCAGAAATTATTCTGATAATCGAATTGGGGAATATTTTATGCATGATTTCAAGCAATTTATCATTGGCTCTATTATCCTCAGCTTTCTCTTTTACTGAAACATTGTAATGGTCATTTGAGACCTTTTCCACCATTTCCTTTTTTGAAGCTGGCTTCATCTTCACTTTTATATACATATCTGATAGTATATTCATATTCTTTGAAAAGGGAAAGTAGATAAGTACTTGTTCAGGACACGCATATTCGATTGCTATCGAATTGCTATTCTCGGCCATCTTCATGGCCTGCGAAGTGTCCCTCACAAATACTTATCTACTTTCTTGGGAACAAAGAAAAAACACATTCCGGTGTAGCTCAGAGGTAGAGCAATCCGCTGTTAACGGAAAGGTCGCAGGTTCGATCCCTGCCGCCGGAGCAAGATGACACATTTCGCTTTAAGAGGGCTTCGAAACCCTCTTTTGCGTTATATTTTACAAGCTTTCCTTCGTGAAAGATAAGTTCGGTAAACACTATTGTAGCCAAGTCTCTCTTTTCACTATCAAGTGAGAATTTATAGTATAGGCTCGCATTTTTTACCAGTTCGGAAAAGGTTAGTACGTACTTCAACATTTCTTGCGCTGTTTCTCCGTAAATAGATAATTTCTGATTTATTTCATTCATCTCAGCACTCAATCTATCTTCATCAAATTTAAGTGCATCAATACTCATAGAATTAGTTCTAAGAAGAGTAATACGATTTTTAGTTATAAAATCCAAATCAGCAAATACTCTTTTTTGTCTCACATATAAATCATCAAGCTCTTTATTTCTCTTCGTTGTAATATTATCCAAACCAATATGAGCCTGTTCTTGAATCTCTTTTAATTCTTCATCTGAGAAATATATCTTATCCAATACACTTTGAACTTGCGTATGAATATATTCTTCTTTTAAGTTCTTTACAGGGTTATTACAGCTTGTAGCACATCTTGTACGATAGTAAATTATTCCCTTTTGCTCATAAGCTGAAAAAGCTCTACCACATGAACAACGAATTAAGGCTCTATAAGTTGAAAACTGTTTATCAAAATAGTGAATTGATACACATCTAGATTTTAAAACCTCCTGTACCTTATTAAATATGCCTACATCAATTAGAGGTTGATGGAACTTACCATCTATATATGTATCCTTTATTCTTAATTTACCAATATAAAAAGGATTCTTGAGTATATTCTCAATTGTCTTATGTGTTGCTGGTCTTGCAATCTTTTCTCTACCTTCCAACATTACATTTGAAAGAATTTCATCTTTAGTTCTATGTTTTCTTGTTGGCTTAGTTGTTAGACCTTCTTTATTAGCCCATTTAGCAAGTTCTCTAAAGCTCCATTCACCAGTTGAATATAATTCAAAGATTCTTTTAACAATAGGAGCTCTTTCAATATCTATCGGCTTATCACTAGACCCTTTATCAAAATATCCTATTGGAGCAGTGTATAAACACTTTCCTTCAGCTCTTAGTTTATCATTTGCAAGTCTTACTTTTTCGCTTATCACTTTTGAATAGTGAGAGGCAAACATACCATCCACCCCCATATGCAAGTCACCTGAACTAGATTTTTCATAATTTGTTTGAGAAAACTGAATATCACAACCTTTTCTCATCAGCTTCTTTAGCAAAACATCATCTTGTTCATTCCTACTAGCTCTATCCCAGCAAAGAGATATTACGCCTTTAATCTCATGGTTTTTTAACATTCTAACCAACTGTAAGAACTTAGGTCTTTCTACTGTAGTTTGTATTGAACCATCAGCATTTATTTCAAAGTCATCATCCTGCTTAAATCCCGAATGACTTTCATCAATAATTCCATTCTTACAAAAGTTAGGAATAGTGATATTAGCAATCCTTAGATTACTTCTCTTAGCATGCTTTTGATTTTCGTTTAATTGATATGTAAGAGAGTTTTTCTGATTATCAGCATCATCAGTACTTTTTCTATTATAAATTAAATAGGAATCTTTATATATATTTATATCTATTTTCTTCATATATTTATGTCTTAATTTTATCACACTCTAGCTTATTGTTATCCCCTTCGGGTTTATAGATTTTACCCTGCTCAATTACATATCCTTCACTAATAAGTCTGTTATGAATCCTCTTGAGAGTACTCGAAAAAGCTACAAAATTATCAATTTCATTTTGATTAAATATTGAGTTTTTTACGAGTGAATCGTTCATTATTAATTAGTTATATTCTCTATCATTCCCTTATATCTTCTACCCCTATATTCCAATCCTAAACAGGTTCTACAGCCTAGATTTTGACTTATAGCGTGCACAAATAGTGTTCCTACTCTTTGCTTGCACAATGGACATTTAAACCAGTATCGTGTGCCTCCAAAGCCTGTTTTTGATGTTAATAATTCTATTGAGATTCCTTGAGCATCTAACTCAGAACTTATTAAGGTTTTAATCAGATTATGCTTTGCCGACCTAACAAAAGAGTTTATATTTATTTTTTGACACTCTTCAACTAAGAATGTTTTTCCTAAATCATTTGGCTTCATTGGTTTTATTATCTACATTAATTTGTTGATTCTGTGATATGAATGCATTTTTAGTATTCACATTTATATTAAATTGGGGCTGTTTAAGCTCTTTAAGTAAAATGATGTCTGTATTTAATTGTCTATCTGCTAATTCAACACCCCTATGAAGTTCTTTTAAGATATTTATCTTTTGCTGATTAAAAGAATATCCTCCATCTTTTTCTTCTGTGAGCATATTAATAACGCTATCGTTTCTCATTGCTCTCCAATAATGAGCAACAATCCTGTCTGCTAACATTAATTCTAATGATGTTTTACATCCGAAATCTTTAACAATATTTGCTCTAATCATTGCGAGTCCAGAATAGTATTTTTCTCTACCAATATTCGCAGCCCAAATACCATTTTCTAGTCCATATAATATCGACATTTCATCAATAATCTTTTTCTTCCTGTCTTCCTGTACGGGTGTTAGTACACTTAAATTGTGCAAGTTTTTATATTCTTTTGCCTTATATTCGTCTCCAATAAATAAATCTGGATTTTTAAAATTCTTTATTACTTGTTCTGTCGTAATTACATTTTTTATTTCCTCTGACATAGTTATTAAAATTACTAATTATTAAAAACCAACATCCTGAGCTGTTAATCCCGCATCTTCTACATTCTCTGGGACATTCACATCATTCACATGTTCACCTTTAATATCTGCATCAGTTATCCCGAAACGTACTTTCCACATGTCTAAACGCTTCCTATTCTTTTCAAAAGACAACACAAAACCTCTCCTTGTTTTATATGGCTTTAGCTGTAATCTTGAACGAAGATACCATCCAACTTTTCTTGCTTGTAATTTGTCTTCGCTAGAATCAATATCTTTATTAACCTCTTGAGTAATTTCTTTTACAGTAACTTCTTTGCCACCGAAATTCTCATATTCAAGCTTGAGAATGGCGAACACAATATCACTTTCCCATGAAAGCCCTCTATCGGCTGTGAGTTCACCATTATATTTGACTATAAATTCTTTTAAGTGATTTCTAATTGGTTCATCTTTAATAATTGAAAGAAGGGGCATCACAATTTGATTTAATCTTGGATGAATACCTTCAATTAAGTCCTCACGGCGCTCAATTGGCTCAAAATAGTTTTTAAGTCTCCACATTAATAATTTATTTCTTATCCCTTCAGCATCAATATAAAAATCTGCACCGAGTGTACGAGGTATATCTGCTCTAAGTTTTCCAGCACCCATTTCTTCCACCAAAAATCTACTCTCCAATGCCTTGTCAGTGAATGTTTCTCTAGTTGCAACAATCTTTGGACAAAAAACATCATATGCTTTAACTTCAAAGACTCCCTTACCCTCAGAACGAAGTACTGGCATTCCTTTTTGATAACCTGTGTTTAATATCTTTATAATTTCAGAGGTCATATCAGAAAATTTAAAATCTGCTTCATCAATCACAAGGGTTCCTCTAACTTGGTCTATTATTCTAAAAATGGGACTAGGAGTAGTTGCACCACCCGTAAACATAGGTTTGTAGCACAGAATACCAATGGCTTGTATAAAGCGAGATTTGCCACTACCAAAGTCTCCAATGGCACGAAGATATGGAACTTCATTGAATCTATCAAACATCCAAGTAAATAGAACATAATAGGTTGCAATCTGTTCAAATACTTCTGATATATCTAAATACTTGTGAAGAAATGTGCTTATTTCTTTTAAGATTTCTTCCTCATTTTCATACTCTTGTGCAATAGATGGAAACAGAATCACACCTTTTTCTAGCAATGCATTTGTTGGTTGAATTGGTTTATATTTTAGTCCATCAATTTCAACTTCATCAATAAAACTAGTCAGTTTTTTCCCATAACGCTCGTATTTGAAATATGAACTTTTATTTACTAAACGGTTATATACCATTTCGTATATCGCATCATCTGTGACTATAGACGATTTAATAATTGTCTTATCTTTCTTTTCATCGTTATTTTGCATGTGTATTTCTATATAATTAATATTAATTTCTAACTTTTGAGTAAATCTAATAATTCCTTTCTTCCACGCTCATATAGATGCACATTTACTAATAAACGTTCATCATCTTTTGGGCCAAAACGATATAGCCAAATTAATTCTTCGAGAGTATCAGACGATATAAATGAGAACGATTTTTGAGTATCATTGACGGGGTTAATACCAGCAATTTGATGTCCGTTTGCGTATAAAAATGTAACCAAATTAAGGTTAGTAAGTTTAGTATATTTACAATTTTTCATATATTTTTTATTTTTAATATTAATTTATCTAGTATGGTAAAATCATATAATGCAAAAAATTAACACTACTCATCTAGGTAGTATTAATTATTAAATTTCTATTTTAATTAAGTATTACAACGTATAATTATTTATATCATCCACAATTTTTTTAATTTCTTCATAATTTTGATACTTTTTATAGTTATTAAAACTATTTATTTCCTTTTTGACTTGAGAAGATACCGTTCTCACCCTATTAATTTCCTTCTTAAACGCTTTTCGGGTACTTTCATTGTTCATTTGGTAACCCCTGTCCTGTATGGTCGCTGTTTTTAAATAATCACTATAGGATTTTTCTGGATTAATCCGTTTTGATTTATTTTTATTCAATTTAAATACATTCTTTCTGCTAAGTTCACCTATTACATTTATATCATTCTTACCAAATTCCTTTTTAGTTTTGTATATATAGTAATCGCTTATATCTCTAGAGGAAATACTTGAATTACCCATAAGTTTATTTAATCTATTAAATTTTTTCTTATTTGATTTTATAAAGCCATAAATTTCCTCAAAATTGCAGTCCCCATACAATCTAAGCTTTAATATCTGAGAATCCTCCTCATCAACAAGAAATAACTTGATTGGATAATTTAAAAAAATAACATTGTTGATTACAAAATCAACATCGTCTGTTAAGGCATAATAGAAAAACATTGGCCAAAATACAAAATAATCAAGATTGTAATGACTAAGAATATGCATTTCCAACGACCTTAAAAAACCAAGATTATGTAGGGTATCAATAACATTGTGTGTTGGCGGGTGGGAAAAGGTTTGTTCGTGAATAGAATATCTTTGCTCAAAAATCCAACCATTATTAGCAGGGTCAGATAGCATTTCAATTAACCGAAGTTTTGTTTGTGGTTTAAGTATTATATCGCCATCAAATATCTCAAATGGATTACTAAGTTTCCATTTAGTTTCCGTACCACCATTCTTACAAATTATAGAATAATCATCCCCTTCTCTTACCGCTATTCCATTGCCAAACTTTAGCTTTGTTAGGTCTATGTGTCGCTCAACATCTTTTAGAAAAACTCGTTTGAGAACTCTTTTTAAATCTTCTTTATTTTTGGCAGTCTCGTTTGTTAAGGAGTAGCTTCTATATTCTTTAATTGCCTTTTGTATCTCATCATTTTCAATTGCATATAAAAATATATTGATGTTTTTTTGCCACCAATTCTTAAGCCACCTTTTCTTGGTGGGAAACTCAATCTTAATATAATTTTTCTCCATATTATCTCAATATGTTGCACATGTGAACGTTGTGAACATTATACACCTATCAGCGTTAGACACTACATACTTCTAATGGTATATTAAAGTTACAATTTAATAAAGAAAGTAGCCTAAACTAGCAAGTAATTGCTGGCATGGTGAAAGAAGTCGTATAAGGCACAGAAACCCGTCACATGGTCGCCTTATACGCCGTACAGGGAAACTTGTATGAGAGATTTCGGTCTCTACCTGTGGCGGATTTCTGTATATCCTCCATAGGTATTTAATACGTATAAATATCTATATGAAAAAAATACTCTCCTTAGTTTTTGTAACTACATTAATAATTCCCAGCTTAGCTTTTGCGTCTTGGTGGAATCCAACAAGTTGGTTTGATAACTGGTCTTTCACTAATAAAACAGATACTAAAACTGAAATACTGGAAAAAAGAATCCAAGAATTAGAAAGTAACTTGATTACTCAAAAATCAATTCCTATCATTACTAAATTTTATATCAAGTACGATGATTCAAGAGTTAGGTCATGTGCCTCTACTGGTTGTGATGCAATTTGGTATTATCCTCAAAATACAGAAATTACCATGCAGGGGCAGGCCACATATAAATTAAGTGATTTAGCAGAGTGGATTGAGTTTACAACTTCTAATGGTTTGAAGGGGTTTATAAACAAATCGATTCTTTCAGAGACCCCAATTGCTGTAACAAAAAATATTCAGAATGATACAAATTCAAAAATTAGTGATGCATCTGTTAAAACTATTCGGGATGCAATAACAACCATAACAAAAGAAAGACAAACAATTTCTGATGAAATTAGCACTAATTCATCTGGTGAGTATAGTAATTATCTTAGAAGCTATGTTGATGTTCAGGATGTATTTTTTTCAAATATCACAACAATTCTTGGTCAAATTAATTTAGTATATAATGAAATTATTAATGACCCCTATAATGTAAAATCTCAATTAGAGAAATATGAAGTACTTATTGCAAGATATAATAAATTATATAATCAATATGAAATAGATAAATCAACAGCATTATCTGATGCAATATCTAATGCAAGAAATAGTATAGCAAATACGAGAGCTCAAGCAGTAAACGATGCTTATAGACAAGCTCAAGTCCAACAAAATGCAATATATCAGGCACAGTTAGACGCAACCAATGCTCAAATAGAACAATACAAAAGTATTAGAGCCGCAGGGGCAGCAAATGGTGCTACACAAGCAGTAGTAAATGCACAACTTAATGCGGCAGGTTTAATAAAACAAACAAATTGTAGTTTCAGTTCGGTTGGAGGAATGACACCTGGAGCTGGTAGTGTTACTTGTTATTAACAGTAAAATTAAAATAAATATGTTATATATATTGCTGATAATCATCGCTATCATACTTTGGAAAATCTATCGTCAAAAAGAAGATGAGAAAGAAAATATTATCAATGAAAAGGCAGAAATTGAATGGGAACAAAACCAGAAAAACAAATTTAAAAACTATCCTAATCTAATAGGAAATGTTGATTATACTTGGTTAGACCTTTTTGGTGGCTTGTATGTTGAGAAAGGGTTACCACATCTGAATGCTGCATTTATGATGTACTTAAAAGAATCTAATAATACAGAGAGAGATATGATTGAAGTTGACCATATATTTGATTCTTTATGGGATTTAACCGAAGAACTTCTTGAGCATCTTGAACAATATCATGATAGTTCAAAATATGAATATGAAATAGCAATTCTTACATATTGGCAAATTATATCTGAAAAAGCAGATACATTTAAAGGAAAAGATTTTGAAACAATCAAAAAAATATTTCAATCTTCCCCATTTACTGATATACAAAAAATTCCATCTTGGTTCCCTCAAAAAACAAACCACACAAATAAAGAAATTACCTTTGTAGACAAGTATGGAGTATTTCCTCGTGAATCAAATGGCTCTGTTTCTATTCATAAAAGAATTTCTGTATAGGTTTTAAAGTTAATACAATGAGCTTAAATACGACTGAAATTAATTCTATAATTGTAACTCTTACTGTAGACCCTACCCTATCATCTGGATGGAAAACTATTCTATTTAATTGCAATTGTCATACCTTTGATGCAGTTACACTACAAATCACAAGAGCTATTCAGTGTACAAAAGAGAAGGCGGATAATTTAGCCTCTATAGCTGATAGTACTGGAAGTGTAGTAGTATACGAAGGAACAAATAAGAGATGTGAGAAGGTAGCTAGTATATTAGGAAATATTGGATTAGTTGTAACCGTTATTAAGTAAATTTAATTATATTTAAAATAAAATGGACAATGTATTAAAGGTTGAAACTGCACATATCGACACTAACCCTTATGGCTACTATAAGTTCTCTGCTGATTATTTTAGAGCAGCAGACCATGTATATAAATTAGATTGTGGTAATAGAATAAATTATTCTGGTTATTTTTTATTTACACGTTCAATTGAGTTAATGTTAAAATCTGTACTGTTAGCTAGTAAAGTTATTAAAACCTCAGAATTGAAAACGAGGTGCAAACATGACCTTGATAAGATACTAAAACTTCTAACACCCGATTTAAAAAGAATACTTCAACTTACCATTGATGATGAGAATAACATTTTAGTCTTAAATCGCTGGTATAAAACAAGTGAAAAGAAATTTGAATACTACTCTCTTTCAACAGCAGGTCTTCCTTTTATCAAGTCAACCTACCCACAACTTCCAGATATAGAAACATTAAGAAGTCTGAATCTAAAATTTTTTAGTGCAGAAATAGAAAAGTATATATTATCTAGTTCTTAACTAGAAAGTAAAAATAGATATTACTCTAACCCCATTACTAGTGGTGCATGGTCACTCTCAATAAAGGCTGGTTGAGGTGGCTTATTACTATGATTCTTCAAATCTTCATTTAAAATTTTGAAAGATTTTACTTTTGGTTCAAGATTTTTTGAGGTTAAAATATAATCAATTAGTTTTTTACCATTTTCACCTACAAAAGAATATCTATCTTCATCAATTACTCTTGAAGCAATAGACACAAGGGCATCATCGTGTGATTCAAATTCCCCCTTTATTATTCGAAATGGTGTTTCTCTTTCAAGTGAATTGAAGTCTCCCATCACAGCAATTTGAGTATTAATATCTGCTTTAAATAAAGTATCAATAACTTGGCGCATCTTTCTAGCTTGGATAAAACGAAAAGCTTCAGAGCGAATTAGACTATCACCAGCTTCAATCTGTGACAATGTTTCGACTGGCATCATTTTCTCGTCTCTAAGATGAACAAAGAAACGTGAATTTAAATGCAGACCAAGTAGATGGAGTGGTTTGTCATTATATTTGGTAGTTAAATGTATAAATGCTCTACGTGAATGGATTCTATGTCCTAACGCATCAATATCACCCTTAACCAAAACAGGAAAATCAGTCGTTGCTGAAATTGATTCGCAAATACAATCTTTAGTTTTATAAAGAACAGCATTACCAACTCCAAATTTATCAGGTGTAGCTATAAAGTATGAGTAGTCTTTACCTGTTTTAGTAATTACCCTTTTTATAACATCCTCAGATGCAACTTCTTGTAGGAAAAGTACATCGGCATCAATATCTGAATATAATTTAGATAAATGCTCAATACGAGATTCAACATATTCTTTTGAATAGTACCAATTTTTACCTGAATGCTTATGTTCACCTTCATTAAATAAGAATTCAACATTATGTGTTGCGATTTTCATTTATAGATTATAACACGATACTTTCTCTAATTTAATGAGGCTTAATTTTGATAACTGATATACCCTTGTAAGTTCGGCAAATATGTAAACTGGGGAGCCCTAGTGACGAAACCTCACAATTTGTGGGGTTTTGTCTTATATGGCTTGATAGTTTTGAGGTTCGAGCGGAGTCTAATTCTTTGATAACCGCCTCTCGACTTTTTATCATCGTCTTTATGAAAGAATGGTAATTAACAAAGAGTTTTTTGCCTTTTATGGTGAGGTTCGAGCCTAGACATGAAAGTATCGCTCGCTTGGTCTTATCGTCTCCTTTTTCAAACCAAATGTGAGCGTAGCAAGCAAAGTCAAAGGTCTTTTCTGTAAGCTCTACCCATTCGAGGACCTGCTTGTTTGTGACTTTGAGTTCATCTTCGAGGATCAGCTTTCTTTTCACCATTCCCATTTTTAGATTTTGATATTCTTCATCTGATATCAGTGTACGTTCTTGATTCTTTGGTGAGGTGAAGTTGAGTGTAAGTGATTGCAAATTCTTTGTTACTTCTTCAAGCTCTTTGTGTTTACCCTTTAGGACCACAGTATCGCTATCAGCCTCAGTCTTTCTGAGCTCATGTAAATGTTTGATAGCCCAGTTTTTGAATTTCTCTGAAATAGTGAGCTCACTTAGTTTGCCTTTGATTTCTAGGTTTAGATTTTTGAGCTCTATAACTTTCTCCGGACACTTCACGTCAACCTTTTTCTTGGTGCAATTGTAATAAATATAATGATGTACGTTTCCATTCTTACATCTCTTTACTTTGGCTTGAGCAGTGATACTACAACCACAACTTCCGCATTTCATCAGTCCGGTAAAAGCGAAGTGTAAGTTCTTCTCAAGACAAGGTCTGCCTTTTCTACCCATGAGCATTTGGACCTTATTGAATTCATCCTCGGTAATCATCGCCTCATGTGCACCCTTATGCCATTCGCCACTGCCTGCAGGATATTCAAACCAACCATAATAAAAAGGGTTATTTAACGTTGCATACATTGCACTTTTCGATAAATGTTTGCCACCGATATTTCTTTTCTGGACAGTCTTTAGATTCAATTCTTTTCTAGATATATTCCAAAGCTGTGGGACCGTATATGTGCCTGTAAGCATAAGGTCGAAGAGTCTTCGGACCACTGGAAACTTTTCAGGATCTACGCTGATTGTTTTGAAACCTTTATTTCTATCTGGCGTACTCATGTATCCGATAGGACAACCGCTTGGCATCCAACCTTCACGCACTTTCTTTGATAGCCCTCGCTTTACGTTCACTGATAGGTCTCTGATGTATTGATTCGCCATACCAAGCTCTACCTGCATCATGAGTACGTTATCAGTCGGATAGTATGTTCTACCAAATGTCACAATCTGTGCGATTGCACATTGCTGTAGCATCCAGCTCACTTGTCCGCCGTCTACAGGGTTACGAGCTAGTCGGTCCAACTTCCAACAAATGATTCCGTTTGCCTCGCCCTTATATATTCTCTCAAGCATTCTGTTGAATATTGGTCTTCCAGGTTTCTTTGCTGATTGGGATTCTTCTAACACTTCGACTATCGTCAGACCTTGCTCTTGGGCAATCTTTAAGAGTTCATCTTTTTGAGCATCTATCGATGCCGCTTGTCTGTCTTCCGCCTCACTCGATTTACGAGCGTATAAGAAGTATTTTATTGGTGGTGTTTTATTATTCATATGCGCTTTTAATGTTTGGGTCATCGGGTGTATGTCCCATGTTATTGGTTATCTTCTCTATCGTAGTATCACTGTTGATACCACGATACCGTTGTTTTTGCGTTGTATTATCAACGGAGGGACTTTCTGCAACTGTATCAATATTGATACAGTTTTCTTCGACTTTTACATGCTCGTCTGCCCGTAAATTGCCCGCTATTACGGCTACACCGACAGTATTCCCAGAAGGTTTGCAAATAGCAAGTCCGGACCCTATCTGCATCTTCTTTGATAATAAATCAATCTGGCTAGTTATATCCTTTATATAATTATTACTAGATCTAGTTAGGGTATCAATATTGCCACTATTTTCTTCTTCGTTTTTGATATAGTTTTCTTCTGACTTTTGATACCGTTGTGGATAACTGACTATGTTTATTTTTCCTCTTGCTTTCTCGATAGGTAGCCATTCTTTACTGCTAACGAATTGATACAAGTTTGATTTGTGGGACCCACCAACCGACCTATGGACCACAATAATGCGATAGTCTTCCAGAATATTTGTTGCTGTTATCAAACTATTTCTATTTTTCTCTCCAGTTTGTTCTTGTAAGCGTTCTATACCAGGAAATGCCGTCTGTGTTCGAGTATTACAATGCGACAAAAGTGCGTAATACAATTTTGTACAGATTGGAGGTAGATATGCCAAATATCCATTTTGAACATATTCATTATCTACTACAAATCTATTCGACTTATGCTTGGGGCGAGAGATACTGTGATTCAGTTGTTCTATCATTCTCTCGGCATGCAATAGTTTTGTTCTTTTTTGTTGAGATTGGTTTTGTTTCCATTCTTGATTGCTTTCCATATTCTTTCAACCACTCTTTCTTAATCGGTCTGTACACTCGATCAAATAGAGTGAGTAAGTTAATTGCCTCATCTAGCAAAACTTCATCAGAAAATACCTCGCCAGTTTCCTGTCGATGGATTTCTTTATATTCTTCTAATGCGTTTTTGCTTATCATAAGGTTTTGTTTTTTCGACCTTTGCGAGCTTGCTCTTTTTGAAAACAGAAAGAGCTGAGTCCCCATTGCAAGTTGACTCAGCTCTTTCCGTGCAATGGGAATGTTTATATCTTAAAGTCTCAAAAGTGATTTTTTAGGTGCATTACTTTTGGGACCGTAAATCAATCCTACCGGAGAATAAATGTGCAAAAGTGTGTGCAATCAATTTCTCCAAATCGGATACAAATATTATGTAGCGCCAAAAATGTGGAAAATCGTGCGGAATCAATTTGTAAAATTTGGACCGTAAATATCTGTTACGTGGTCCATTTTGGTGGGAGGTTTGGTACAAACGTAAAAAGCCCCGATATGGGGCTTGAAAAGCGTACACGGGGCGCTTTAGGGGCTAATCAGCTAGCTATTTACTGTCTTTGAAACAGACATGATGATGCCTTTAGATTGGTCAGTAATCAAAAACCTGAACTTTTGATAAATCCTAATATTAACCTTTTGACGAAGATAACCTTCTTTGTCAGAGTGCTCTTGAAGCCATGCGGAGTTTTCTGAAATTATTTTATTTC
This sequence comes from Candidatus Tayloriibacteriota bacterium, assembly GCA_903839695.1. Lineage (GTDB taxonomy): Bacteria > Patescibacteriota > Minisyncoccia > Phycocordibacterales > PALSA-1337 > CAIOGI01. Next base: position 17,132 of record CAIMDI010000035.1, read on the forward strand.
TTATTTCATTGTCTGTATTTAAATCTGAAATTCTTAAATAGAAAATCCCGTCGATGTACTGTGTATCTTCTATTTTATCGATTGGTAAATACTGTTCCCAGATACCGAGTTGAGACAAATCCGTTACCACAACTTTATTGTTAAGATTATTTTCACGAACAAAAATATCAAATACTGGCACTATTTTAGAGCCATATTTGAGTACACCCAAGAACCCACTTAGGTGGCTAATTTTTGTCTTTGGACAATCATTTTTCCATTTATCAATAAAGTGTTCTGAACCTTTAATTGAATCATATTCAATCATGTACTCCAGAGATTGTATAACGACCGGGTCACTGAATATGTGTTTGTCTATACTTTGACTGATAACTTCAATAAGTTTATCGCTAGTTATCTCAATTTTTTCATTTAAACCGTTAACTACGGTTTCAAAGAATATTTGATCTTCTGAATTTGCCATACCTGTACCATATTGCTCACCCCAACCACCATAATGTACATACCAATCTTTTACAAAAGCTGCTTTTTCATCAATTTGATTGTATCCATAGGAAGATATACCACTAATTGATTCTTCAGCAGTTTTATCAAAATAAATATCATATTCTTTAACCAAAGCACGAACCTTTGTCGATACATTAAATCCGTTTAATACTTTATCTTTAAATTCTATTAATTTGTCAGGATCAATTTCTACAGTTTTTAGATACTCCTTTTCCTTAGCTTCTTGTTTTTGTTTTATAATTTGAAGTAGTTCAACGCTTTTATCTATCTTATCAATTGATTGTTGATCGATGACAAACAGCCAATTTTGAGGATTTTCCTTAATTTGATTCAGCTTACTTACTAAAGTGTTATTGTCTGCTCGGCTTTCAGCAAGAAAAGCCAAATCTCTGCTGTATGGCATATCCAATTGAGATATTTGAGCATCAGTCATATTCTTCAGTAGGCCAAGCAATTTGACACAATAAAAGTAATCAAACTTTGAATGGACATCTATGGTGTGTACTTCGCCATCTGCAATAGTTTCCCAATCATCCCACCCCCAATAATCTTCTGAGGTAAAGTTCCTTGCTGAGTCGAATACTTTTGTTAGTTCTTCAATAGATAAGTTTATATTTGAACTTATAAAGTCAAAGAATTTCTTTACTGATAAGTCACTTGGATCCTCTTTGTAATGATCAAATATTTTAGAGGCGAGTGCAAAAACAACTTGTTTTTTTGCGAGTGATATACGCTCGACGGCCTCTTCCTTAATAACAAGTGCTTCTATTTGTAATTCTACTTTTTCCTTTTGAACGGGTTCTGTAATATATTCCAAGCTAGATTTTAGATGATTGGAATCTGGGTATTCGTTATCAATTCTTTTATATAGACCAGAGAACTGAGTTAAAAATATTTCAAAGGATTTAAAATCTCGTTTATCAAAACTTGCTTTTATCAGTGTTTGGAATAACTTAAAAATATACAAGCTGAATTCTTTATACTGGACCATATCTTCTTTTGTGACAGAATGGTCCCTGTCTTTTATTTTTGGCTCAATATACAAATCAGAAATTTCTTTTAGATGTCTCCAACATCTTTCAATCATGAATGATTTTATTTGGCTATCAGGTTTACTTGAAGCAAGATAGTAAATATAAGAATTAAAAGACAGGAACTCTTGGAAAAGAAAATGGTCTTTTACATGAAGGGCTCTAATGGCAATAGCAGTTGGTAGGAAAATAATATCAGATATAATATCTTGATTATCGCTATCAGAGGCTATTTGCATAAGTTCTCTAATATCTTGCCTGAGCCAACGAATTTCATTCCAACCTTCGAAGAAGTTACCCCGTTCTTTTCTTGCTTGTTCGGCAGAATATCCTCCTCCGTATTGATTAATAGTTTCCAGGAAAATTTCAGCAAGATCTAGGTATGATTGTTTCAATTCCTCAACAGTACCTAGGGCAGTAGATTTTATGGCATTAATAACTCTATCCTTAATGCCCTTCATTTCTTTCCTGAATGTCTCTGATGAAGGTCTATCTTTAGAAAATCTAAAGATGTGGGGTATTACACCCTTAACGTACTTAGTAATTGAGTCAGTCAACGCAAACTCTTTTGGCAAGGCAAAAACTATCTTACTATCATCAGTAAAAATAGAAGTCGGCGGAATATATTCCCCATAGCGTTTTAGGATGTAGATCTTCTTTAAAGTTTCAGTCTGTAGATTATTTCGGGGAGTTACAGCAGTAACTGAAGTTGCCAGAGTTGGCTCTGATGGATATATTTTAAAGCCAAGTTTTTCAGCCTCAGTCTTAAGATAGGTTGCCAGTTTTTGTAATTCTTTTAAGTTTACATCTATGATCCTTCCCTCAGAATCTGAGTCAATGAAAATGTAATCATTGATATTCCCTGTAAGCCATTTTTTAGAAAAAGTGTATTCAAATTTAATTTCTTTATCGTACCCAACTTTTTCAAGTAAGATATTATTTCCAAGACGCTCTCGTATGGATTCATTGATATTATCCTTAATGCGCTTTTTCAAAAAAGAACTATTGTCTTCTTCTTGTACTACAGGATTTACCAAATGAATAATAATCTTCCAGAAAGAATATATGCTGAGACCTCCAATGATTATCGGGAAAAGAATGCTAAATATTGTTGCTTTAAATATAAGAAAATTCAGTAGTGCAAGGATTGTAAAAACTACTAACGGCCAAAGATTACTAATCCTAAGTAAAACTCTTTTTTGGTCAGGATTCTTACTATCTCTTATTGATTCAGCAATAAAGATAACTAAGGCAAAAACTATCGAAGTTAGTCCTGTAATAATTGAGACAATATTCGAAGTATCTCCACTTTGTAGTTCACCCCTTAAAAAAGGTAACCACTTATGGACTTGAAGAATTGAATTATACGGAATATCCTTGTGACTTATAATAAATAAAAGCAAGAATGCTGTCATTGTGACAATAAGAGTACTCCAGGATGGTAAATGAAATTCCTTGATATCTTTAATTATTTTTCTACCTAATATTCTTTTGAAGAAATCGTAATACTCGACTGAATAGAGTCTAGTCAATTCGATCATATTTTTGACTGAATAGTTTACCTTCTTCTCTTCTTTTATTACATTGGTAGACTGTTTCACTTTTTCTTCAATCAATTCTGAAAGCCATCCTTTATTCCAGTTATCATGATTTTTCCTAATCCAAATAAGTATTACAAGAAAAATAACAAGACAAACTGCATACAAAAATAGATAACTTGAGATGGTTGCCTTTATAAAATAAATAAGGATCTCAGTTGTCATAGTCTATATATAATATTTTGGAATATTACAGTTCCTTTACCGCCTTCAACACCTCCTCAACATTCCCTGTGTGAACGAGAAAAAAGCGTAGTTTGCTACCACCAAGATTTTCCCATGTCTCACCAATTTCGACCTTGTACTGAGTATCTTCATTACTGATTCTATCTCCACCTTTCCATTCAAGAGCAACAATAACACCTTTCTTTGTTACAGCTACAAAGTCCGGATAGAATTTACCTTTTTTCCAACCTTGGATATAGAACGGATCCATTTTCTCTCTATTTCGGACCCAATATTTAATATTAGGCAAAGCATCAAGATCAAGTCTGTTCACGAAGGTTAACTCCTCACCATTCAACTTATCAATCTTCTCGTAGTAGTTTTTATTAAATTCTTGAGGGACCGCTTGCTTGAGAGTTATGGAAGATGAAAAAGCATCAAAGGTTTTAGCAACAAGTTTCTTTTTCTTTAGGAATCCATCAAATCTTTCTTTTGCATATTGCTCAAGAATATTTTGTATAACACCATTTAGCTGTTCAGCTAATACATATCTATTTACAGATAATTCTGAGATTGTGTATTTCTTGAGTTGATATTCGATTGCTTTATCAAGAAAAGCTACCTTATCCGACTTATTGAGAAGTGTATATTTAAGTTTTTTATCAAGCCATTGGACCAACTCATTCTTTGTGAAATTCTTATCTGAATAAGTGAGCTTGAGTGTCATCTGTGCACCACGTGTCCATTCATCATCATTTTTAATATCAATAATAGCTCTACCGTCATTGTCGTAATGTACCTGAAAATCAAACTTTGCATCCTGCTTTGAAAGCTCAAAATCTTCACCAACAAGATCTTCAAAAGATAGTCTGTCGTCTTCATACGCCATCATTGGAACCTTCAAAGTATCTGATACAGCTTTCTTTGACTCCAACTCGTATACAGCGTCTTTCTTATCTGCACTAATGATATCGGCTCGGCTATAACCATTACTCTCAAGTCCACCAATTATTTGATTAGCTGCTTCATTGAAATTTTGAGCTGATGCAAAAACATAACTTCGATTGAAGTCTTCGTTAGCTTTTCTCTTAGCATAAGGCATACGGATAATACGTCCGATAATCTGCTCAACAGCAATCTTTGAACCGAGATTTGCGACAGAGATAAGCACGTAAGCAAATGAACAGTCCCAACCTTCAGCTAGGGCGTTTACAGTGATTATGTATCTTATCTTGCAAGTCTTACTAAACAAATCAACGCTTTCAAGCTCATTCTTATCTGAAGTCTTAATCGCAATTTCTTCAGCTGGAATCTTTCTATCAAGTAAGAATGTTTTCAACTGCTCAACGGTAATTGTTTTACCATCTTTATTTTGTGGTTGCGCTTGTAGGAGAGCGATAGGGCGAATATATTCACCTTTAATTTTCTTTGCATCTTTCTCGAGTTCTATTCTCTTTTCAAGACCACGCTCAACGGCATTTTGCCACTGAGCAGAGCTTTCTAGGACGATAGGAATCTTCACCATCTGTTCATCCTTCAATTCTGATGCGTGAACATCTACGAGAATATTACTCTCACTTCTTGGAGTAGCAGTGTATTCAATAATAAAGCTTGGATTGAGATCCTTTAAGAAATCGATTGATAGCTTTGTTGTTGTTTTGTGACCCTCATCAATCACGATCAAAGGATTACTCATTCGGACCACATTGGCGAGAGAGTTTATTACAGTATTTTCCTCATCTTTTTCAAGGTTATCTTCGTTGTGTAGATTTTCGAAATGACTAAGAAGTGATCCGTTCTCTTGGTAGACCTTATACTTCTTTTGCAGATTCTTCTCCTTTCTGAAAGCCTCAAGACTTGAGATTATAATGCAAACATTATCATTCACATCATCTTTTCGAATAGTTAGAGCTTCTTCATTTGAGAAAACTTTTACTCCATTTTCAAAAGCCTCATCGAGGATTCGACGATGTGGGTCCTTACGATCCTTAAACTTACGAAGTGTTTGAGTTTTGATTGCCTCAGATGGTACAAACCACATTACGATACCTCTTTCCATTTTGTGCTTGAGAGCGACATTCATAATCTTCTCAGTTGCATGACAACCTACAAGAGTTTTACCTCCACCTGTTGGAATCTTGATACAAACAAATGGAACATCACCAAAAGATTCACCTTTGTATGGTTTCTCTGTGAGACCCATAAAGGCATATTTCAAACCAACCTTTCCTAATTCTTTAAGAAAAATTTCTAATGTTTCTAGTGTATTCTTTTGATATTTTTTTAGTTCCATATGATTAATATATTTTTACTTCGTAAGGGATCTGCTTGAAGACGATGTTGTATTGAGTAAGTGTTTCGTCATCGAGCATACACCGGTCGGCATATACGACTTTCTTACCTTCGGTTTTCCTTAACTTTTTGATAAAGCCCTTATCTAAATCATTAGTCTTTGGTTCTTTGTAGATAAGATAAAATTCTTTATTAACATCTTCGCCAATAAAGTTTCCATCAATATCTTTCTTATCAATATTTCTTTGAGTCTCTGTAAAGTAAATATATGTTGCGAATTGATTAAAGTCACAAGTCGTTTCAATATGACCAGTTTCATTGAATAGGGGTTTATCTAACTCACAATATTCAAAGCCATCCTTGTAGTCGTATTTCTTGATTGCTCGTTTAACACGTTCAGCGGTAATATCCTTTGCAACATGATCCTCCATTTCGATAAGGATAAATTTTCTAGTTCCTCCGTCTTCCTTATTCAAATCCATTACAGCATGTGCGGTCGTACCAGATCCAGCAAAAGAGTCTAGAACAATAGAGTCTTTATTAGTTCCCATTTCTATTACCTTTCTAATCATTTCAACAGGCTTAGGAAAGTTGAAGACCTTCGAATCAAAAAGGTTCTTAACTTCAAGAGTTCCTTTTTCTGTATTATCATCTTTATCCCACCAAACTGATCTTGCCATTCTGGTTCGTTCTCGATATTTTTCAATAATCTGATAGCCACCATCTTTCATCTTCTTACCTTTAATCTCTGCATTAAGATATTGAAGTGAACGTGGCTTACCCCATCTCCAAACAGTTTTATATCCTTGAGATTCTTTTGGTACAACCTCAACCCATCCTTTTTTATTTTCTAATGAAATTTCATAGAACCCATTTTTATCTTCATTGTTAGGATTAACATAAAACGGATAGTAAAGATTTGGTCGATTGCCAATATGAAATGCAATATTTCTATTACGTAATTCTCTTATTTCAAAACCACCTCTTTCGTCTTCATAAGGAAAGACTTTATCTGGATCATTTAAATTATTTAGCTCAGTATTGTTGATGTTTTTTGCATACACGAGTATATAATCATGCATTCTTGCAATACCTCCGTAGTCTCTACCTCGAGGATTACCTACAACTGTAATTTGTCCAATAAAGTTTGCCTCGCCAAATATTTCATCTAATAAAAGCTTCAAATGACTTTGTTCATTATCATCTATCGAAACAAATATAACTCCATCTTCTGATAGTAGTTGTTTAAGTAAATTAAACCTCGGGTAGATCATACAAAGCCACTTATCGTGACGAGTCAAATCTTCAGCCTCTCTACCAACAACCTTGCCGAGCCACTGCTTAATTTTAGGAGAATTAACTTTGTCGTTATATACCCACTCTTCATTTCCAGTATTGTAAGGAGGATCGACATATATGCATTTTACCTTTTCTGAATAGTAAGGCATTAAGGCCTTCAATCCTTCTAGATTTTCTCCATGAATTATCAGGTTCTGAGACTCATCACCAACTGAAGCTGTTTTTATCTTTTTGAGCAATCGAAAAGGAACCTCTTTGTCGTGGTTTGCTACAGCTTCTTTTCCAATCCAATTTAGTGATGGCATATAATTATTTTTCGTTATCGTGCATTACTTTCAATAAAAAGATGGTGTCAGGCTTTAACTTTGCACGAGCTGAATCCTTCTGTGAGTCAGTTAACAATTCACCAAGTCCATCTAAGATATGTTTATTATCCATTGACTCCAACATGGCAATACACTTTTCCAAAGCCTCTTTAAAAGAAACTCCTGATCGTTCTTCTACAATTTTTCGATTGATAGGCCAGTTGTTCTTTGCAAAATACTGTACATCAAAAATATCACGACTTGTTTTGCCGATTCTCTCAAGCATTGCCATTAACTTATGTGCAAACATATCTTCTTGAACCATTACAAGCATTGAAATACCAAAATATGTTTTCATTTCATACTTTGATCCAAATTGGCGTCGATTCACCTCAACCTTGATATTTTGAGCACCGGATTCGTAAGATATAACATTTCTTAAATTAGACTTCTGCATGTACGAGTCAGTAATTTTTCCATAGTGACTTACAATTTCATTTATCTTTTCAAAGACTTCGTTTTCCTTACTCTCGTCCAACAAATCAAGATCCAAATCTACTGAATGTCTTGGCAAATCATAAAACATCATGGCTGCTGTACCACCCTTGAATCCCAAGTAGGGAGCGATAGAGGTATCGGAATAAATATCTTTCAAGATCTGCAATAAGATGTTTTTATGTTTTGAATAGTCTAATGTCATATGATTTTTTTATATTCTTTTACCTTCTTTTCTAAACGCTTGTTGTTATAAATTGGCAATATCTCCATAACCTTATTCCAGTCCAATGAACGCAAATTATCAAAGTGATAATCCTTTGATACATATAATCTGTCCAAAAATGCACGTTCACGTGATGCTGTAGTAATACCACTCGTATGTTCTATTCCTGTAGAGTTACTTAAAACATAATCCTTCATTCGAACGAAGGTAATTTTTTGATCACCAATAGTAATTTCTCGATTCATGTATGATGCTACAAAAATATTTCCATAGTATTGAAAATTCACACCTTCACGAGTCAATACTGTTTCAAAGCTGATGTATGAGGGGGTGTAGATACGTGTCGCTAACTCAAAGCGATTGTAATTTTTATCTTTAGCATAAAATCCTCTATGGACCCTGATCAACTTTCCAGTCTTTACATAGTAATTCAAACGGACCCGAACAGCTGATTCATTTTGTTCGCCCCACATCAAAACCACATCCTTTGTAGAAAAGATGGTCTGGGGTGATCTTAATAAGATCTCCAAAAATTCGCCTTTTGTTGGTTTATTATCCATATTGTTGCTGGAAGTTAGTTTTAACCTAACATCCAGTCACAATATTAGCATATTTCACCAAAATCAACAATAGTGTCGAATTCACTAAATATAAGCAAAAAGTAGTGAATGGGCCCCTGTTTTTAGCATCCATTCACTAGTTTTTTGCCTGTATTAAAGTTTGGACCCTTAACTTTTAATATAAGGACCTCAAATTAAAGGTTACAGACCGGTCCAAGGTTGTTTACATTCTGCGCAACTAACGACGCCTGTGTGTTCAAAAGCATCAGTGAATCCATTTGGTTGATACATTTGCTCTTTTTCACTCCATATAAACTCATCGTCAATAATAGTTTCTACATATTTACGCTCACAGCCACAAAACTGGCAGGCGTGTTTTGGAAATTTCTTTGTCTTACTTCTCATACTCAGATCATTGATCGAAGGCTTTTTGAAGTCAACTATCTAGCAAACTCCGCCATCTCCGTCTCTGTCGGCTGTGTAATCTTAAACAATCCATCCCTATAATTTGGGATATAAATGTGCTCTTTATTGGTCTTCCAAAAGGTTATTACCTCGCGCACAACGTCGAGCCAGTTAGGGTTATCAGCTAAATTTAGCACTAGATTAAACGGGGAACGTATTTTAAACTCTAGCTTTTTTCCATTTATGGTCGGGTTCTGAAGCAAGTAGTTCGAAAATGCTCTTTTTTCGCATGTTCTTCAAGTTCTATATTTAAGAGTTGTATCTTGTCGTGATATTCTTGATGCTTTTTGTCATAGATGTCCTTAGTAATTCTTCGGTATTGGTTTGGTCGAGATGATAATTTTTTAGCTAATAGATTTAGTATGAAAATATAACTATGCCCTAAAGTTTATCAGCAATAAATCCTAAGCTAGCTTTATTATCTACATTTCCATTTTTAACTAGCTCAACTACCCCATCTTTAAAATTTGTGAAATAAAAATTTAATTTCTTTGTTAAATTTATCTTAAGTGAATCCTCAAAGCTATAAAACTCCAGCCTTTGTCCCTCATTGCATAAATGTATTTTCCTTACTTCTTCATCGCTCAAGTATGCGAAAAAAACCTTTGTATCTCCTGGAGCGGTACCCAACTCTATTAGATTTTGAGGAACAATGGAGATTTCTTCATTAAGCTCACGCTGTATAGCTTGGAAATGATCTTCACCTTCTTCCACACCACCTCCAGGTAACTGCCAAGTATTTGGATCTGGGATCTCGGGTTTATTGTCTCTTAAAATAAAGAGAATCTTATTGTTATTTACGAGTATTGAAGTTGATGATGCCATATAAATGATTATTTAAATTAAAAATTGACTTCACTTAATATTGTGCCATATTACAACTGGAGGGAAAAATGCAATACATATAGTGTATAGAAATACGGTACTTTTTTTTCATTAGTAAGATTCTTGTTTGCCATAATTATTTTTGTATTTCTTCGCAGTTATCTATCTCACCAATAACCCTTACCAAGTCATTTGATCCATCAACAGAAATAGCCCCACATTTACATGGAGTTAATTTGCTTTTAGTAACACAAGAAATTTCAGTGCCACACTTCTTACACTTGATATAGATATATATTTTGTTTTGGTTTGCAACAGGATTCATTATGTGGCCTATTTTAGCATTTTTACAGCTAAAAATAAAGAGAAAATTCTTGTCTTAATTTAGACAAGAACATACCTGTAGATAACCTTTATTTTTTCTTAAAATCTGCTAAGATATAAGTGATCGCAAGATCGCTAAATCTAAAGCTAAGGGGCTCCTCAAAAAGGAGTCCTTTGTGCGATATATCTCCAATCTTTCCGCTTTTTAGTAATAATCTAGTATAAATGCTAAAACCGCCCCTTTCGAGACGGTTTCGGATACTCCATCTACACATGACAGACGAGATTATTGATATTATATACCAAAATAAAATATTCTTTAAAACTCCCTAATATCACCCTCAGCTATAACAATAAATTCTATTCCCTGAGGAGTTAGAACCTTTGCTGGTAGGACATGTGCTGATCCAAATCTTGTACCATCATGGACAGGAAACACTTTTTTTGGCTTAAGAAGTAGAGCATAATCAATTGCCTCGCTTAATTTCATCCAGGGACCGGAAACCGGAAGCGCAAGAATCTCAACTGGTCTTTCTGGGTTTGTGAATGCATCGCCTGGATACCAAAGTCTGCCATCGATAAAATATCCAAGGTTTGAAGATAGTGGAATGCTCTTATGCATTTGTGCGTGTTTTTCTCCTATACCAACGACAGCAATCTCTCCAAGTAACACAGAGTCACTGTGATTTATTTGTATATTCTTTATCCCTTCCCTGTTCAAAAGTTCGCTTACTGAATTGTTTGAGTAAATAACCACCTGAGGATTCTTTTCTAAAATTACCTTGAGTGAATCAAAGTGATAGTGGTCCTGATGTTCATGAGTAAAAAGGATGTAATCAATATTCTCAATTTTTGAATGTGCCTCAACTGTATAACTACCAGGATCAGTGAGAATCCTCTTTCCTTTAGTTTCTATGATTAAGCAACAGTGTCCAAGTTTAGTTATCTTCATATTTTTTATTTTATCATTTTTCATGATTTTCTACTAGAATAATTCTATTATAAAATTGAGAAAAAAGTTTTGCCTGAATATTTTCAACAAATCTTGAATGGCAAAAAGACCTTTGAATTAAGGCTTAATGATTTTGATATTTCTGAGGGAGCTACTTTGATACTCAAAGAGTGGGATCATGTGACTAAAGACTACACTGGCAGAACATTGGATAAACTTGGATACGTCGGTAGGTGGAAAATCGACGAGCTTACAAAATTCTGGCCACAGGAGGACATTAATGGGAAGGGCTTACAAGTAATCTTTTTAAAAAACTAACGAAAACTAACCATTTCCTCAGCTGTTAGCTGTATAATCTTAGAAAATCCATTCCCTTAATTCGGGATATAAATGTGCTCTTTGTTCCGACAAGCGAGGACTTACGAATTGAATCTACCCCTTGCTACCTTGACAATACCGTCTATCCATGCCATATTATACACAGAGAATAAATTAGGTTCTGGGAGCCAAATGTCGGGCTCTAAAAACATCCGACAAGTTCATTCAAAGAGAGAGTAGAAAAAAAGATGAAAACCAACGTCATCAACAGTCAGTTCGCGATCGAATGCTTCGAAGGTAGCTTGGAAATCTTTGGGAAGAATAATCACAATGTGGTATTCATCCTAAGAGGGACATCTGCTGGAGATCTCATTCGCTCGTGCCCTAACTTCTGCAAGAATCTGATCACCACCAATGAAATTGGCGACGGAATCGGCCATCAGCGGAATGTCCTCATCTTTGAGTATCGTCTGCAGGGAGAACTACGAAACCCTCGCAAGCTGCTCAAATCAGTACGGAACAAACTGGTGCAAGCTGGTTTCCGCAACCAACGCGAAGAAGACAAGGAGTACAATGAAAAGTACACCATGCCTGATCGCGAGGAACACCGAATGTTCGAAGATGGAGATGAAGACCGCCCTCCCTTGATGCAGGTCTGTTTCACTTGAACAGCATGAGTTGGTGGAACTCTTCTTTCTAAAATCCACGGGGAATAGTAATATTCCCCACTTCATTGAGCCGACGATAAAAGTCGAAGGTTCATAGAGTTCCTTGAGTCAACAATTAAATACGGAGAAAAACTATGAGTAGAATCGGCGACGCAGTTGATCGACATTACGATGAGCTTGAAAGACAGCTCACCACTGGGAACACTCACGTGTTCACCGGCCTCGTTAAACTCAGCAAGAAGTATCATCTTACAATGGAGACAATCAAACCATTGCAGGATGTCATCTGCCGGTTCAAGTAAGCAGAAAAGTTTTTGGAGAATTTATATTAAAAATTCTCCACTTTCTTGGGTTCATAATCGAAAAATTGTGAACGCCATAAAGTTTCAGTTCTTCACATAAACACTCAACCAAAGGATTGTACTTCCCCCATTTCTTTAGACACTAATCTTGTATTAGGTTAATTGTATCCCTGGCGAATTTTTAAAGCAAATTGAACCGGTGACATTTTAAGTGCTGTATGTATTCTAGTATTGTTGTAAACATAAATACGGTGGTA
>CAIMDI010000036.1 GCA_903839695.1 Candidatus Tayloriibacteriota bacterium
AACTAAATTCAACATAATTAATATATATTGGCAGCATTTATAGCAACAAATCACTTTGAGATTCAATCAATGTAAAACCTTTGTTTTTTGAGAAATATTTCATGGGTATATTATAACAAAAATTTAATATAAATTATATAGGTGAATACACCAGATATAGGAAGTGATTAATAATCTGAATGTATAAAGATTCAGAGTAAATATGTAGTGTTAATTAAGTGAATTATCTTTGAAATAAATATTATATAATATTTAACAAATTATTTCATACAAACAAAACCACCAAATGGCGGTTTTGTTTAGTTATAACTTATTATCACATCGACAATTACGGACAACCTATGAATGTTGCTGCTGTTGTAGGAGTATTGATCTGTTCTGATTGGCCCTTGTGGTCTACACACCATGACTTAGTCTTGTCAGATGGCAATGTTGCAGCAACTCCCCACTCACTTGCAGTTCCACCGTAATAAACAGCAAAGTTATTAGCATTATTTGGTGCACTATTTGCTAGATTTTGAACTGCTGATTTAAAAGTCGTGTCGGCCCAGATACCAGTGCCACCCACAAAAGTACAAGTTGCTGAATTTGCACAAGTTCCTGTAGCCATTGCACCATAGCTTAGGCTACCATTATCATATACAATAGCAGCCTGGGATCTTAATACAGCAGATTGAGACTTAACAGCTGTGTCTTGACCCTTTACTCGAGCAGAATTCAAACTAGCCAACACCACTGAAGACAAGATACCAATAATAGCGATAACGACGAGCAATTCAATCAATGTAAAACCTTTTGAGTGATTCATAATTTTATAGTTAATTTAATAATACTTTTTATCTTATGTATAAATTGTATCATACTTGTTGAATAAGTAACAATATTTACTTCCTGATTTCTATGTGGATAAAGTACGCAGAAATAGTGAAAAATTTAAACCAATGCACAATGAAATTATTGCTGATCAAAACAAAACCACCAGATGGTGGTTTTGTTTAATTACAACTTATAACATCAGTAATTATATGCAACCTAAGAATGTTGCTGCTGTTGTAGGGGTAGTTATCTGTTTTGTTTGGCCCTTGTAATCTACACACCATGACTTAGTCTTGTCAGATGGCAATGTTGCAGCAACTGCCCACTCGTTTGCAGTTCCACCGTAATAAACAGCAAAGTTATTAGCATTATTTGGTGCACTATTTGCTAGATTTTGAATAGCAGAAATGAATGTTGAGTCAACCCAGATACCAGTAGTAGCACCACCAAAAGTACAAGTTCCTGAATTTGCACAAGTTCCCGTAGCAGCTGTCATTTGAGCTCCATATGTACTTGCCTTATCATAAATAATTTCTGCCTGCGCTCTCATTCCAGCTAATTGAGACTTAACAGCTGTGTCTTGACCCTTTACTCGAGCTGTATTCAAACTAGCCAACACTACTGAAGACAAGATACCGATAATAGCGATAACGACGAGCAATTCAATCAATGTAAAACCTTTTGTATTATTCTTCATAACAAATTAAATTAAACTTAATAATAAACTAATAATTAAACTTATGTCCTTAATTATACCAGAAGCATAAAAAATAGGTTTTGATAAATATGTGGATAACTCCCCTACTCCTATTGTGCCCCTGCTATATTGTATATCGGTATTAGCACTGATGCCAACAATACCGCCACTCCTACTCCTAGTGTTACTATCATTATTGGCTCTATTAGATCTACCAATGCATCCACAGCCGTAGTTACCTCTCTTGAGTAAAATGTTGCCAATGTTTTCAATATAGCTCCCAATTCTCCAGACTCTTCTCCAACTTTTATCATTTGAATCATAATTCCAGGAATTTCATTATTATTTGAAAGCGCTTCTGATACAGCTTTTCCTGCCTTTACTGATTCTACAGAATCGGCAAGGATTTTTTTGTAAATAGTATTATCAATAACTGATGAAGTAAGTTCCAGGGCGCGAATCATAGGAATACCTGAAACAAGCATTGTATTCATATTGTCAGACAATCTTGACCAATATAATTTTCTAAATAAATTACTAATATAAGGAACACCGAGCTTTACTCTATCAAATACTTCTTTACCAGAAGGAGTTCTAATAAATCTAATAACGAAAAAGCCTACGACTACAAGCACTCCGAGAATAACAAAGCCGTAAGATGTTAAGAATGTACTTATACCAAGAATGATTTTTGTATAAAATGGTAATTCTTGACCAGATTCGACTAAAATACCGCTAATCTTTGGTATAACCATAGTAAACATAAGAATCATAACGGTAATAAAAGTCATCATAACGAATGCAGGATAAATCAATGCACTTTTTGCTTTTGATACAAGTTCGTACGTTCTATCTAGATAATCAGCCAAATAACTAAAAGTTTCATTTAACTTTCCTGATTCTTCACCGGCCTTTACCATACTTATATAAAATTCAGAAAAAACTTTAGGATGTTTTGCTAAGGCTGCAGATATTTGACTTCCAGCCTGCAAATCATCTCCGATCATCAAAAGTTTAGCACCAAGAACTTTATTCTCAGTTTCAGAACCCAATAAACGAAAAACTCTAAGCGCAGAAACTTGTGCCTCAAAAAGCGTGGAGAGTTGGCGAGAAAGAATAACGACGTCTTTATTTGAAACTCTTTCAAGCCATTTTATATTTACATTTAACAAGCCACCTTTACGATCTGAATCTTCATTTATAGAAGTAATAACAAAACCTCTTCTTTGTAAAGAAGAAATAGCAACATCAACATTAACAGCGTCTATTGTTCCAGACTTCGGTGCCCCAGTTTGATCTACAGCTTGATATATAAATAACATTTTTTTAATTAAATAAGTCTATCTAGGATTTTAGGGTCAAAGGAATTGAGATAGGCACTTTCGGTTGTTATCTCACCTGAACGGACAAGTTCAGCAAGAGAACGATTCATATCTATCATACCCTCATTTGAACTAGTTTCTATAACAGTACTTATTTCATGAATTCTTTTTTCACGAATAAGATTTGCTACGGCATTATTGTTAATCAAAAGTTCATAAGCAGGAATAAGACCACCAGAAATTCTAGGAATCAATCTTTGAGAAAAAATACCAGTCAAACTTCCTGCAAGCTGTATTCTGATTTGATCTTGTTGGCCAGGTGGGAATGAATCAATAATACGGTTTATGGTTTGTGATGCGTTATTTGTGTGTAATGTAGAAAAAACAAGGTGACCAGTTTCTGCGGCTGTTACAGCAGTAGAAATAGTATCAATATCTCTCATCTCTCCCAATAAACAAACATCAATATCTTGTCTGAACATAGAAATCATTCCGTTTTTAAAATCAGGCGTATCTGTTCTTATTTCTCTTTGATCAATAATAGATCTTTTTGATTCATAAACGTATTCGATAGGATCTTCAATGGTCATAATGTGCTCACTTCTCGTTTGATTTATCATTTCTATAAGTGAAGCGAGAGTTGTAGATTTACCTTGACCAATAGGACCCACAACAAGAAAAAATCCTTGTTGTTTCCTAGTAAAAGTTTCAATAATCGGAGGTAAATTTAGTTCTTCTAGAGTTTTTATTTTTTTAGGAATAAATCTTAATGCAATAGAAAGTACTCCTTGACGATAATAAATATTTCCTCGAAAACGTGAATCATCTAAACTATAAGAAAAATCAACATCTCTATCTTTTTGCAATAAAACCTTATTATTTTCATTAAGAAATTCGTTTATATAACCCTGCATTTCTGTACTAGTGGTTTTTTCTCTTTTTACAATGGGAATAAGAACACCAGCCACTCGAATAAAAGGATGTCTACCTTCTGCGAGATGAATATCAGACGCATTGCCATTTATAACTAATTCGACTAAGTGTTGAATCTCTTTTTTATAATCCATCTTGTTGTTGTTGCCTTAATGAGGAATAAATTTTTTGTACTTCAGATAATACTTCAGAAGGAATGGTAGTAGCTTTTATAATATAACCATCAACATTCAATTCTTTTGCTCGAGAAATATCATCAGGTAAACCCTGATTTGTAAGCATGATTACGACAGATTTCTTTACTAACTTTTCTCTTCTGATAATAGAAAGTAATTCTATACCATCAATACCAGGCATTACCACATCCAATAAAATAACATCAGGTTCTGGACCTTCCTTAAGAACTTTTAGAGCTTCTTCTGGACCTTCAGTAACATGCACCTCAAAATTATTCTTTGAGAATTTCAAAGAATACATATCTAATAAAAACTTATCGTCATCTACAAATAAAATTCTAATTGGTTTTATATCCATAATGTTTATTATACTAAAGCTTATTAACTTCTTCAAACGGAATAATCTTTTGGAATGCCTTTATCATAGCATCTTCTTTCATTGTCAACATACCCTTTTGTCTAAGTATTCTTGAAATCTCAAGCTCATTTGGATTTTTCAAAATAATCGACTCTATTTCTTTATCCATTTTCAAAACTTCAAAAACTGCCATACGACCTCTAGTACCTCTAGGACAATCTGGTGTTGGCGCTATACCATAAACTGTATCTGAAAAAGGAATATCCTTTTTGTATTGTTCTGGAAGGTCTGAAAATTGTTTGTCAATCATCATTTTTATACTACCTTCTACAGGTATAGGCTTACCAGCTCCAGGAGGAAAAGTTCCTACCAATCTTTGAGCAATAGCGAGAATAAGTGTAGGTGCAATAAGATAAGGGTCAATTCCCATATCAATCAAACGTGGTATAACTCCTGCTGCATTGTTTGTGTGAAGAGTAGAAAAAACTAAGTGACCTGTAAGCGCAGCTTGCACAGCAAGCTGCGCAGTTTCATTATCTCGGATCTCACCCACCATGATAATATCGGGGTCTTGTCTCAATGTAGTTCTAAGTCCAGATGCAAAAGTATATCCGATTTCAGGCCGAACTTGTGACTGACTAACGCCGTCCATATTGTATTCGATAGGATCTTCAAGAGAAAGCACATTTTCGCCTTCTCTATCAACTTCATTTAGCATTGAGTACAAAGATGTAGATTTTCCAGATCCTGTAGGACCGGTTATCAAGATAAGACCATAAGGACGATCAATAGCTTCACGAATCAATGCTAGATTTTTGCCAGTCAAACCTATTTGATCTAGACCCTTTACACCTTTTTCTTGATCAAGAATACGCATCACGACTTTCTCACCATAATAAGCAGGAAAAGTAGAAACACGAAAATCTATTTTTCTACCATCAATACGAGCCGAGAAACGACCGTCTTGAGGCTTACGTTTCTCATCAAGTTTCATATTTGAAAGAACTTTTATACGAGCGACAACAGCACTATGTACTTGAGGCGGTAAAACTAAACTTGTATTCAAGGTACCGTCAACACGAAATCTTACTCTGATTTTGTCTCGCATATGTTCAATATGCACATCGGAAGCATTTCCCTCTGTGGCATAACGAACTATTGTAGCCACGATTTTAACAACAGGCGCATCTTCTATGATAATTGCGTTTGATTCTTCATCAGTTTTTGCTTGCTTCAAATCGACAGAACCTTCAACATCAACTGACAAAACTGTTTCAAGTTCAGAAAGAGCTTTAGAAACTTCTCCACCAATACCTTTATATGATTCAATTACTTTAGAATAATCATCAATACTTATTATAAAAATCTTGTAAGGAACATTATTTTTTGATGCAATAAAGTTTAAAGCGTCTCTAGCTTCAATATTATCTGGATCAACAATTCCAACTTCAAGAACTCCTTCTTTTAGGCCTATTGGTACGAATTTATAATGAGCAGCAGACTCCTCTGGTATATAATCCAAAGCCTCAAATGGAACAGTTGTATCACCCAAATTTCTTACTGGAATATTTAAATATTCTCCACGTGCTGAAAGTATGTCTTCAGGACGAATACCCATTTCCAATAAAATCTTATCAAGAGGCTCCCCGCCTGATATCCGGTTTTTTATTTCCTTTATATTATCTTTGTTTATAAGATTTTTGTTTAAAAGTATGTCTATTACACTCATAAATATATTTTAGCGAGCTCTAGTTGTTGTGGCGCGTAAAGGTACAACTTCCCCAAAAAATGGTTCAAATGGATTTGCTCTACCGATATTTTGAGGAGGAATAGGCACTGTATGATCCAAAAGAGATTTGTATAATGGATCTTCAAAAATAGTTTTATCAATTTTTAATTTATTAATCTCTTTCAATAATGAAAGAACTCTAGCACCTATAATATCCACGTCTACATTACCAGAAGAACCAGTTTGCTCTAGAGAAGAAATAGCTGAATCATTTGCATTTCCTAAAGTATAAAAATACATCAAAACACCAATGAGAAGTATTGCTACGAATATTATTATTGTCTTTGTTGATGATGATGTCTTTTGCATGTTTTTATAATATTACTGCTTTAACCAATACGTTTTTAATTCTACTCCGTAATCATAAACATTTGTATCACCCACAGTTAAAGTAATTTTTGTAATATCAATAATTCTTAAACTCGTTTCCAAATCTTTTAATAATTCTAGAAAAGTTAAATAATCTGTTGATACACTAAAAGAAAGAGTAACGGTGTCATAGGCTGCAGTAGTAGGAGCAGCTCCAGCAGGTGCAGCTGGTTTTGTTGCAGAAACACCAGTATTTGAAGTATTTATATTTGGTGCATTGGCTTTTACCCCCTTAAGAACCAAGCCTCTAGCCAATCCTATGCTTTTTACATCAAGTGTTAGACGAACATTGTCTATGTTATTTGGTAACATTTTTTCTAGACGCAATTGATCATTTGGATCGATTTTGTTGAAGTCATTCTTGATTTCATCACGTATCCTCAACAGTTTTGCAGAATTATTTATGGCTTCTTGATAACTAGCATTCACACTTTTTATAGCCTTAAGCTCAGTAACTTTGCCTTTTGTAAAGGTAAAATATATTCCTAGTGCAAGTATTAAAAGTATAATTGGTGTAGCGTTTTTATTCATATATTTATGGTGTAGTTGAACTTGCAGTGCTTGACTCAGTATTTGCTTTCATAAGCTTTTGGAATCTTATGTCATCAGGATTTAGAGTTGCTGAAAAACCAAAGCTAATAGTTCCATTTTCTTGTTCATTAACTCCAGAAACCACAGGGTTTTTTAGAATTTTGGTTGATCCGTATTTATCAGAAGAACCAAAAACATCAGATTGGAATGCTATTGCAAAATAATTTTTTGCTACTCCGCTTAATGTTATGTTTATCCCGTCTGTATCTTTTGCAGGTGCAGAAAATGAAAAACTATTGAAACGTACTTCTTCTGTTGTTAACTGACTCACGATAGAAAAAATTTCTTCTATTGCTAGGTGATTCTTTAATAATTGTTTGCTTAAATCAATTTTTGCATTTATTTTTCTCAAATTCTCAATATCTGCAATAGGAAATTTTGATTCCATATCAGCCAAGCCTTTTGTATATCCCTCTCTATCTTTATTTAAAACATTTATCCAAATCACAGTAAAAATAGCTCCCGCTACGGAAATCAAAAATAGTATAGATGCGATAACCATCAAAATACTAGTACCACCATTGTTGGTAATAATTCTTTGATCAGAAACAAGTGGTTTCTTTGGAATGAACGATGTTTGAAATTTTGTCTCCATTTATTTAAATTATACTAGACTTTGCAATAAATATCGATAGCGAACATGTGTATATCTCCATCAATCAGCTTCAGATAGTCTACGAAGCGCACAACCAATAGCCACGGCGAATTCTGGACCGGCAGAAGTAAGCTGTTGTGAGAAGAAAGCTGGAGTTTCTAACCTACTAAATGGATCTGCGTATTCAATTTCGGTTTGGAAACTGACTTTTGCTAATTCTGTAAAGCCTTTTAACAATACCCCGCCACCTGTAAGAATGACTTTGCTTACATTTTTTGAGTATTTTCTTTGATAATTTAGCATTGTGGCATTTGCTTCATAAAAAACATAATCAAGATTTATAGTAATGATTTCTGTTAGCTCTTTGTATTCTGGACCACCATTTAGACCATATAATCTCTTTAGATTTTCTGCTTCATTTACACTTACACTTAAAGACTTTGAAATAGCCAATGTAATATCTTGTCCTCCACGATTTATAATATGTGCCGCTCTTAATATCCCTCTTTCAACAATATATAATTTTGTAATCCTTGCACCCATATCTATAATCATTACAGCCTGTATTCCCTGTTCAACAACCGAACGAATAGAACTAAATAATTCTATTTCATAAAATGAAGGCTGAATGGCGGATCCGCTAGAAATAACCTGATAATTGTTTATGTATTCATTGTGAATAGCCACCACCAAATAGTCTTGTGTTTTCTTTTCTACTTGTTTTTCTTGATCATCATCATCCGCTGCATAAGTTTCTTCTTTTGGTATAGGTGAATAATCAACAACAACTTCACTCATAGGTACAGGTATGTATTTTCTAGCTTCTAAAGAAATAACCTCTTGCATTTGTTTTTCAGGAACAACAGGAACGGTGATAAAAGTCACCAAACTAGAAGACAATGGCAATGCGACCCCAGCAAAAGATGTTGTGGTTTTGGCCTCTCTCAATATATCCTTTAATGCTTCAATAATTTTCTCATTAGACAAACTTGTGGCTCTACCAACCTCTAATCCAGAATAAGGGCCAAGTGCAAGCTCGCCATATGTTTCCAAAACAGCCCTTCCTCTTTTCTTTTTTATTTGAACTACTTTTATGGCAGATGAGCCAATATCAATACCCAATACGCTTTCGCTTTTTTTGGAAAAAATAGAAAATAAATTACGAAAAAAATCCATACGATTATTATATCACAAGAGTAATGAATGTTAACTTATTATTAATTAATACTAAGATATAACATTATCGTATCACAATAGTGTAAAATACCAATATGCATAAACTATTTGAGTATTTAATTGATTTTATATTTCCACCAAGTGTGGAGGAATTACAAATAAGGTCATATTCCGTTGACTGGCTGTATGAAAACGGTCAAAAAGCCGGAAAAACCGAATTTACTTTTATTAAAGCCCTATTCCCATACAAAAACCCCATAATCAAAGAATTAATATGGCAAATCAAGTATAAGAAAAATCAACATGCAATAAAATGCGCGAGTTATGCACTTTATAAAAATTTATATTCAACAAAAAGTAATATTACACTAATTCCCTTACCTATTTCACCCAAAAGAAGACGCGAGAGAGGATACAATCAAACCGAATTAATAATAGATCAGATAATCAAATTTGATAAAGAAAAAGTTTTAAAAAAAAATTATGATTTATTAATACGAGAAAAAGATATAGAAAAACAAACACATAAAAATAGAAATGAAAGAATATCAAATACTAAACATATTTTTAAAGTAAATTTTAAAGAAAATCTTAATGATAAAATTGTAATAATAGATGATGTTACAACTACAGGAAGCACATTAAAAGAAGCACGCGATGAGCTTTTAAAAGCGGGCTATACAAATATTGATGCGCTAACTATTGCTCATTAAATACTAGGGCTAGAATCATCTTTTCCACTTCCCATTCCGACGATAAAAAACAAATAAATCAATTCTAAAATTCCCATACTATTTATAAGAAGAAGAGCAATAAACCAAGGAACTTCATCTCTTTTTGCAGAAGTCCATAAAGCATATCCCTTTAGAACTTTTGAGAAAAGAACCCAAGCTATTAGTAATAGTGAAAGAATTGTTAAAATACCCAAACCAAAACCGCTAAAATGTGGTAATGATCCTATTGAATTGGAAAATATATTATTAATCATATTTACCAATTATAACATTCTAATTAAATAAAACTAATTTCAAAAAGATACATTCCCATTCCACAACTTCCTTTTAGAGTTTTTTCTTTTTGTACGCCTATATCTATATCTGTAACGCTATTTTGCGAAAGACTTTTGGAAATATTTAAACTTGGAATTCTCACAAATAATGAACAATCAAAAGTACCATTTGCATTAAATCTAATAACACTTGGTACGCCAGCCTTTGCTACACTTTTTCTTGGTGTATAACCCGCTCTAGCTGTAATATTTATAATTTGTTTTCCATTTTCGATAATTACATTATCAGAATTTATTGTTGACACTGAACTATTATTTATATTTTTAAAATCAAAAAATCCGCCAATTAATGAAAAACTATTAAAAATATTAAATAATGCAAAAGTAATTACGATTAAGCCTGCGGTTTTGAAGAATATTCCTGATTTTGAACTATTTTTAATACTAAATGATCCAAAACTTATAAGTGCCAATACGGGCAAAGTTCCCAATACAAATGCGAGCATAGTAAATCCTCCTTTCAAAAATGATCCAGTGGTAAGTGTGTATATTTGCATTGACTGTGTAAAGCCACAAGGCAAAAAGAATGTTGCAATACCTATCAATAATGGTGCCGATCCATGTTTAAACTTGGAAACACCATGCGCATTTTTTGCTATAAAATCTGGCATGGAAATTTGAAACTTTTTTGCCCAAGGAAATATGTCTAAAAGATTTAAACCAAGTATAAGCATAACAATACCGATAATAATTCCCAAAGCAAAAGTTGTAAAAACATTCAGAGTAAAGACAGATCCAAGTTTACCAATAATCCCTCCTATAATAAAAAATGCTACTATACGACCTCCGTGAAATAATATTAATGGACGAATTTTATTTCCTTCTTTTGCAATAGTTGCAGACATTGATAGAAGAATCCCTCCAACAATAGCCATACAAGTTGAAAGTGATGCAACGATTCCCACAAAAAATGCTGTTCCATAACTTATATCACCAGAATTTTCTATATTTATAATTCCACTTTTTTGTAGAAAAATAAAAAATAAAATAAAAATAAAAGCAATCGGTAATGCAAATTTAAAATCAGATAATTTACTAATTTGTTTATTTTTTTCGAGTGAAAAAGTATAACCTTGTGATTTTAAAAGTATTGTAAATTCTTTTGCTATTTGTTCTAGTGTTTTATTTCCAAAATTCCCTTCTACATATACAGAATTATTTTTAAGATTTGATTTTACTTTAATAATATTTTTAAGTTCGCCAATTTCACTATCTATCATTAGAACGCAGGCATTACAATGCATACCCTGTACGTGAAAAGTATAATTTTGTTTTTGTTCATTCATAGTATTTTATAATTTTTTAGCTTTAATTCTTAATGAATTTGATACTACTGATACACTTGAAAAAGCCATAGCTAGGCCTGCAAAAACAGGATTCAATAGCCAACCAAAAATAGGATAAAATACCCCAGCCGCAAGAGGAATGCCCACAATATTGTAAATGAATGCCCAAAAAAGATTTTGTTTAATACCCAACATAGTCATTTTTGAAAGCTTTATCGATTTTACAAGTTTTGAAATATCACCTCCAAGTAATGTTATTCCGGCTGATTCTATAGCCACATCAGTTCCTGTACTCATTGCAATACCAATATCAGCTTGAGCTAAAGCTGGTGCATCATTTACACCATCACCAGCCATTGCTACTATTTTCCCATTTAATTGCAATTCTTTTATTTTTGTCAATTTATCCTGTGGCAAGGCATGTGCAATTAATTCATCAATACCTACCAATGATGCAATATATTTTGCAGTTCTTTCATCATCTCCAGTAATCATAATTACTTTAATTCCCATTTTGTGTAAATCAACAATGGCTTGTTTTGATTCTGGCTTTATTTCATCAGCAATCATAATAAATCCGAGCACTTTTTCTTTTGTAAAAAGTATAACTGGAGTTTTTCCTTGTGCAGTAAATTTTTCAATAACACTAGAGTCAAAAGCCACATCAATATCCTTCACAAATTGTACATTTCCAATAAAATATTCTTTATCATTAATGAATCCTTTTAATCCTCTTCCGTGTATACTTTCAAAATCTGAAACTTTTTCAGTATTTATATTTTTACTTAATGCATAATTTAAAATAGCGTGAGCAATAGGATGTTCTGATTTTTTTTCTAAAGAAGCGATAATGGAAATAAAATCATTTTCATTAATTTCAGACAAATTTATAATATCAACTAAAGTAGGTTTTCCAAATGTAATTGTCCCTGTTTTATCAACTATTACAGTATCAACTTTATGAAGTTTTTCCAAAGATGCAGCATCTTTTATAAGAATTCCCTCTTTAGCTCCTTTACCAACTCCAACTATAATAGCTGTAGGTGTTGCCAAACCAAGAGCACAAGGACAAGCAATAACCAAAACACCAACAAAAGACATGAGACCAAAAGAAAGTGCTTGTGAGAAACCAAGAATATTTGTACCGACAATAAGCCAAATTATAAGAGTTAAAAATGCAATAATAAGAGTTATTGGTACAAAAATTGAAGAAATTTTATCCGCCAAAGCCTGAATAGGAGCCTTACTACCTTGCGCTTCTTCAACCATTTTTATAATTTGTGCAAGCAATGTTTCTGATCCTATTTTGGTAGCAGTAAAAATAAAAGAACCACTTGTATTTATGGTGCCCGCCACCACATTATCATTAATATTCTTTTTAATAGGCATTGATTCACCCGTGACCATAGACTCGTCAATAAATGAAGAACCTTCAGAAATTATTCCATCTACAGGAATTTTTGCTCCAGGTTTTATTATTATTAAATCACCATGTACAACTTCTTTTACAGAAATTTCAATCTCTATATTGTCGCGCATTACAATAGCGGTTTTCGCCTGAAGGTTTAAAAGTTTTTCAATAGCATCTCCAGTTTTTATTTTTGATCTAAATTCCAAATACTTACCAAGTGAAATAAAAGCAATTACAACAATAGTCACATCATAATATGTATGCTCAACATTTATGAAAGGTTTAAGAAAACTTTCAAAAGCCGTTACAAAAAAACTATAAGAAAATGCAGCGACTGTTCCTATTCCTATAAGTGTGTCCATATTTGCTTTTCCATATCTTAAAAAACGATAAAAACCAAAAAGATAGGGTTTTCCAATTACAAAAAGTGCGTATGTCGCCATAATCGGCATTAAATGTTGAAAAAATTCTTTAACAGTAAGACTCATTTCGGGAGAAATATTGTATTGAGTAAAAATATCCCAAGCCATAACAAAAATACTTATAATAGCCAAAGGAATAATAGAATAAATACCAAAACGCATATCACGTTCATCATTTGAAGTATTTTTTTTCATTGCGTGGCCAGAATGATTTGAATGGTCCATAGAATCCATTTCCAAAAAATATCCAAATTTATTTATGTCTTTTGATAAATTTTCTTTATTTACTTTTTCTTTATCAAAAGATATTTTGGCCTTTTCTGTGGCATAATTTACTTCTACAGAAAAAACTCCATCAATTTTTTTTAATGTCTTTTCTATAATACCAGCACAAGAAGCACAATGCATTCCTTTAATTTTAAAGGTGCTAGATGTATTCATGTATTTTATTTACGTTTTAATTGATAGACTTTTAATATTTCTTTTATGGCAATTTTTTCTTTTTTATCCTTTATTTGATGCACAACACATGTACCCAAATGATTTTCCATAAGTGCGTCCTCAACACCAGAAAGAGCCTGCTTTACAGCCGATGTTTGAGTAATAATATCTATACAATAAGAATCCTTATCAAGCATTTCCTGCAAACCGCGAACCTGTCCTTCAATAATTTTTAAACGACGAATAAGTTTTTGCTTCATAAAAAATAATTATTTAATATCATTCTTCATAGACTCGAACTGTTCACGTGTAATATCACCTTTAGCATATCGCTCTTTAAGAATATTTAAAGCATTATCATTTTTATCAGAATCAATTAAGTTAATATCAGAATTACCTTTTATTAATTTTACAATTAACCAAACAATAAAAACCCAAAAAACTATCATAAAAATAGGACCAATAAAGAAGTGAAATGGTGAATAATAATTGTTGAAATAGTACATCATGTTTTTGATTTAAATTAATTACTAATTAAATAATATTTAATAATTGATAATAAGTATCAGTATACCCCCTAGGGGTATCGACGTCAAATTTGTATTTAAAAACAAAGCCGCGCAGCTAGCCGAAGCCAACCGCGCGTTGCGATCTCAATATTTTGGGAGTTTATTACTCCATCAGGCACTTGAGCGCCTTATCCCATCGCTTACCGATGTTGTTGAAGAACAGAACTTTCTGCCCATTCACAGTCGAACTCTTGATGTGATCAAACATCGCTGATACCCAATCATGATGGTGGTTGGCATCCGTTACAACTGCAACTGGAATACCTCGAGCTGTTGCCTCCAACATAATTGCAAACCCGAACGGAATGGTTTCTTTGATGCCATAGGTATTCAGATTGAGCGAACCATATGTCTTGTCTGGCTTCATATGCATGTCAGTGAGTACCGCGTCGAAGGTCTTACCCTCCATTCGTAGGTACCGAACCGCATCCTCCACACAAGTAACTGGCAGGATTTGTTGTCCCGCAAGTAATGTCAGCGCCAGTGAGAGGTTGGCCCCGGAGTCGTCAACAATGAGTACTGTGTAACTCTTCTTAAAAGTGGCGATGTTTGAAAACCTCGGAATTTCCACTTTGGGAGTAGCACTCTCAGTCTTGCTCGCCATGTACTTATCAATCTGTGCGAGAAGAAGCGCGATACCACTGTCGCCCTCGAATAACTTCAGAGTATCGAGTATGCAAACATTCTCCGGTTGATTCTGAGCAAAGCGCTGTCTGGAAGTTTGAAGCACACAGAATATCTGCTTCTCATTGTACAAGGTACGAAGATCATCCTCTCCCTCGAGAAGGACGATGTCGGCCGACTTTTGATCGTTGACTCCGACCAACTTATCATATGTCAAACCGACGACTTGCAGGAAGGCCTTGCTCAATGGCCCAGATTTATGAGCGTAAACGTTAATGTTCATAGTTTTACACAAAATCACAATCACCTTTCACACGCTTCCCGACAGGGTCGCTTTAAATGTGTTTGGTTATCAAAGAACTATCCTGTTTCGTCGTTTCCGACTCATCAGGCAGGATTCTCATCCTGCTACAGAGAGGCATTTACAATGGCGCCCCCGACCATGAACATTTTAAGTTTCCATGTTCAAACTTAGCGCAACCTACTCGATCGCATTGATGAAGATCAGGCCTTCCCGACCGTCATCCGCTTGCGCCGTCAGTGGTTTGTACCGGTGTTTGCATGTCTGTGTTGATTTTCATTCGGTGTGTTCTTTCGTTATGGGTTTATTGTCCGTGCACAAAACAAGACTGGTGTGCCAGTCCTTAAATCTTTGCGCCTTTCTCAAGGTGCGGGAGGTTTTACAAGCCTATAGTTCAGTATTTGGCTACAGCGCTTGTCTAAAGTACTAGTATAGCATACCTATTATTCTTGTCAAGGGTTTGTCTAATTTGAAAATACATTTTTGTATGTCGCCTTCCCTTCACAATATTCAAAAATATATAATTTGTTTTAATAATAAAATTGGAGTATTATATTTATTATATGAAAAATTTACAAAGAGGTTTTGTGATCCCCTTAATAATCACCGTTATAGCTTTATTACTTATCAGCGGAGGAATATATTTTTATACAAATAAAAAGACAATAAATACTCCGGTTCAAGAAACTTCAAAAACAACTGAAACTTCTGCTACTCAAATCAGTAAAACAGAATCAGAAAAAGTAGTTACAGACACTCCTATCATTAAAACACTGTCAACCAGTACCAGTTCAACTGGTTCTGAAGATACTGATATTTCACTTGTAAAAGATTTTATGAAGGAGATTGGTGTTGGCTATACTACAGGTGAAAATTCTAAAATTATTAAACATGCCACGGATGCTACAAGTGCTTTATTTTCTGGTGGTTTAACACAATCAGCTAAAGCATTTTCTGTTGGTAAAATTTACAAATCTGGTGACAAAATCATTGCAGATAACACCATAACAAAAACCAATGGTGTACCAGAGAGTAATAGCTTTGTCTTTATAAAGGAAAAAGGTGAATGGAAATTTGACTTGGCTGAATCAATGAAATGGGCAATGTCTGGTAACAAAAACACTGGAAGTGGTGTCACCTCAAATCAGAATGGTAATATTGATTTCATTGTGACTGGAATAAAAGTTTACCCAACACATCCAATAGTCAATAACGAGGATGTTGAAATTGTTGTAAGTGTTAAAAATATAGGTACCAAAACAAGTGAAAAAGGAGTTTCATTAGAAGGGTCTTTATTAGAATTCAAAAAATCAATACCCTATTCTTGGCAAGAACTTGCTCCCATATTACCAGGCGAAACTGTTAACTGGTCTTACAAGCCATATAATAAAAATGAGTTTTTCAAAATCTCTGATACTGCAGGCAAAAGAACACTGAAGATCGATATAAATACATTTAAAGATATAAAAGAAAGTAATTATGACAACAATACATTTACCCAGAGTGTAGAATTTTTTGTGAAATAAAAATAAAGAGTAAGAGCCCCAAGCAGAATTGAATTCCACAAGGGACTCTACGATGTTGTTTGTAACTCATTTTTTGTTAAATTTTTGAATGCTCGAATTAATTCCATAATGAGTATCATAATACCACAAAAACCAATAAATGAAACATTTTTTGACATAATATTTGACCAAAACTTAGCAACTTCGCTACTAAAACGCTACAGATTTCCTGAGAGGTCTGCGCAATATATGTAGAGTGAACTGGCTAAAAAGAGAAAATGGTGATCGGGTCTTAATACTATTAACAAAAGGTGAGATATTCGACTTCGCCTCTCGTCGTGCCGTCGCACTCCTCGGGCTAGTCACCGACTCGCAGTCTCGCCTGCTGGCTCGACATTGCTCCGTCGTTCGAATCTCATTGCCAACTCTGATGGAAATGTAAGACTGGAACAATCCAGTCTTACATTTCATTACGGTGTCATTATATCATTTGCTCCTCTTTTTGTTTGGGGGGGGGAATTCAGGGCGGACATCATTGTTATAGTATATCATAACATTGTGATATACTATACTCATGCGATATACTGTGGATAATGCAAAATGAATCAGCAAAGCTGGGTTTGAACCTGAAAAGGATCAGAACCAAGAAAGGTATATCGCAGGGGAATATTGCACGAACGCTAGAAGTTAGCCGTGGTTTTATTAGTACCATTGAAAATGGGAAAACAAATCCGACACTTTCTACTATCACAAAATTAGCGAAAGCCCTCGGTGTTTCGACTGGTGAACTTTTTAAATAATTATGCATAATGATAAAAAAGAGATAATTGCAAACCCAGACTTACCACAGTCAATTAGAACCGTGGTTAAAATGTATCCGTCAAATCAAATTAATCGGTTGCATTATGGTGGTTTACCACATATCGGAAATGCATTATGGAGTTCTTGGAGTTCAGATGAAGTACAAAAGGCGGCAGAAGCATATGAGAATTACAGCTTGTCAACAAATCTTTTGATAAATGGCTTTGTTCCTCCAGAGGAAAATAAGATCAGACTAGGTGGAGGCAGTCCAGCACCATTTGAACCACTTACAGATTGTGTAATTGGCGTTATTGATATTTTAGAAAAAAGAAAATTATCTTATTATCCGTTGGCGGCTGGAGAAGATGACTTAAAATTACCGATAATAAATTATTTCGATAATGAATATTCAAGAAAAATAAATAAGGATAACATAATTTTCACTCACTCAAGCACACAAGCCTTTACTCTATTGATGGAGTCAATTTTAGATTATGGTGATGTCGTAATCATGACAGCTCCAAATTATGGTCTCTTTACATTTATACCAGAAAGAGTTGGCGGAAAGGTTAAGTTTTTAGAATTGCATATTGATGATAAATGGAAAATCAATCCTCAAAAGCTGAAGAAATTGATAGGTGAAATTAATAATGAATTAAAAACAGATTATGATAGAAATCGTGGTAAATATATTTTTAGACGATCAGATACGACGCCAAAAGTATGCGCTTTTGTAAACTATAATCCACATAATCCAACCGGGATTGTGTATGGTGATAAAGAAAAAGCATTATTGCTTGAATTATCTTACATTTGCAAGGAAGCTGGGGTTTTTATAATTGATGATTTGGCATATTCGGGGTTGGAATATGACAGAAGAAATACTGCACTGCCAATTTGTAGCATGGAAGATCATTTTGATAATACCATCACTTTATACACCCTTTCTAAATCATACGGTTTGGCTGGTTTTCGTTCAGGAATGATTGTTGCAAATGAGATTGTTATTTCTTTGGTTAGGGATCGAATATTCCAAGTTTTCGATTCACTATCTCCGCTACAACAATCGGCAATGTCTAATATTTTTAAAATTGATGTACAGTCAGAAAAAAACAGAGAGGAATATTTTTCAAATATCACGCAAGAATACTACGAGAGATTTATTTTTGTTAAGACAATTTTAGTCGGGCTAAATAAGATTAATGAGCAGGAAAAGAATATTTTAGATAGGCTGATTAGGGCTAATAATTTAAGTATCGATCAAATTGAAGATTTAAGTGGAATAAGTAATCTTGAAATTATGATTGAACCAAAGTCAGGATTTTTTCTCCTGCTTGATCTAACAAAATTTATTGGAAAAACATACCAAGGTTTTAAAGTTGAAAACGATAGGACTTTACTGCAATTTTTGTATACTTTCGGAAATATTAAGGCGTTAACAGGGAATGCTTTTTGTTGGCCTAAACCAGAACAATTGATAATAAGGGTTACTATGGCACAAAATTATGATGACTTGCTCGCAGGTTTCTTGAGGCTAAAGCGTGTATTAAAACTATTGAAATAATATGACTATATACATTGCAGCAACAGAAAAAAATAAAGATCTTATACAGGAAGATATTTTAATACAAAAAGCTTTTTTGTCACGAGGCTTAGTCTCAAAAATTGAGACATTAGAAAATATTGTATCAGGGGTAACATCGGGGGATATTGTGTTTTTAAAGAGTATTTGGGGATACCACAAAGATTATAAAAAATTTTTGGAACATATTTCTATTCTGAAAGAAAAAAAAGTGATACTTATAAATGATTACGAATATATACATTGGAATATTGACAAGAGTAAGTATTTTTCAGAAATTGATCTGCTTAAGATCGTTCCAACATACAAATTAGATCTTAATAGTATTGAATCTATAAATGATATAGAAAAGATAATCCAGTTGATAGTAAAAGATGACCCAAATACCAAGTTTGTAATTAAACCAACAATTAGTGCAAGTGGTTATCTGGCTTGTATATATGATAGAAAAGATATAGTTAATAATCGTCTTAATGATATTTTAGATCATAAAGATTTAGATTTTATAATACAACCATTTAGACCTCAGATTTTTGAAGGTGAGATTTCTATCATATTGATTAACGGAAAAATACAATATGGTGTGAAAAGATTTCCAGGGATTTTTACCGAAAAGAAAGAACTTGGGTATATTGATATACAAAAAATACCAGAACAGCTCATGGTCCAGACAAAACTATTGATTAATTTTTTCAATAGTAAATTTAAGTCTTTACCAAGAATCTGTAGAGTCGATTTCGTAAAACACGGGCTAGATTACGAACTCATGGAGATTGAATTGATTGATCCGGATTTGTTCTTTAAACATCTCCCCGAAAAGGTATTAAGCGAGTGTCTGATTGAACTTGTCGATATTAAAAAATAAGTTTTATTGATTAATCAATAAATTATATGAATAAAAACACATCAAAAATTAAAAAAGAACTAGATACATTAGGGTACGGTATTGTAGATTATCCTGAATCGTTGAAAAATACTGTCTTTAAGCTTATGGAAAATTTTCAATCTTTTTCTGGTCAGAGCTTGGAGCACAAACAGAATCTATCGTATCAAAATAGTATGGGTTATGAGAATCGAGATAAAACAATTAATCCAGAGTCTGTTGATCATAAAGAGAGTTTTTATATAAAAGCTGGCTATGAAATGCATGGGGCGTTTTTGCCGAGTAAAATAGATAAGGCCTTTGTAGCGTCTTGTAAAAATCTTCTTGATGAAGCATTTGAATTAATTATAAATACGACTGACACCTTTTCCGAAATTGCAGGTGTTGACATGGGGCAATATTTCGATAGATCCGCACTAACACTTCGAGCAATCCATTATTATCCTGATTCAAATACGGAAATCGCACATCATCATGTTGATCGTGGTGGGCAAACATATCATTTATTTGAGACAACTGATGGACTAGAGGCATATTGGCAGGGCAAATGGAACAAAATTATTTTTAATCAAAACCAATTGATATATTTCCCATGTATTCAAGCTCAGTATGCTTCAAAATGTGTACTTAAGGGACTTTGTCATAGAGTTGTTTCAAACAATGATTCAATACAGCATGGTCGATATTCTCTCGTGCTTTTCGTTGATTACAATAAATTGCCTTATAAATACAGCATGAACAAGAAAGGGCCAATAGAAAAGGCTCTTATGCCTGGACAGAATTATGCAATGCCTTTTTCTGAATTAGAAAACTATTTTGAAGAAAAAAAGCAACTTTTCAGAAAAGGTGTTTCGGCCTTGATTATGAATGACAAAAATGAATTTTTACTTGTTAACTTGGAAACCTTTAAAACCCATTTCTTTGCCATACCAGGAGGCGGCTTGGATGGAAATGAGTCCACAGAAGATGCTGTGTACAGGGAAATACAGGAAGAACTTGGAATTGCGAGACAGTCCCTCGAACTTGTCGGTGTGTGTAAGGAGTCACTCAAACTCTTATTCAAGAAGAAGAAATTACAACGCAATGGCGTAGGATACGATGGATCGGAAAGATATTTTTTTGGTTTTAAATTTACAGGAAGTGACAGCGAGATAAAGTTACAGGAAGATGAAATTAGAAGCTATAAATGGGTTTCCTATGAAAATCTGAAGGGTTATCTTTTGTTTGATGACCAATTAAAAGACACCCAAGAAAAAATACTTGAACTTTTTCCTTTTGTGAACGAAAACATTTAGTTTTATGAAAAAGCCGACATTATTATTTGTAGAAGAAATCAGAAATTCTCTTTCTGAAAAAGTTGTATCAAGAAAAGATATACAGTTAGTCTTATTACGATTTAAACAAAGCATGTCTTTTGATGAAAAATATCTAAAAAAGACTGCTGCGATCTCTTGCTTTGTTCTTGATAAGGAAGTTAGCGTCAAAGGCGAAGTTGAAAGATTTAAAATATTTTGCAGAGATAATAATCTGAAAATAGATTATTTTTACAATGACTCTGAATATAATCAGGAAATAGTACAGGAGTTTGCATATTCTCTCGGCTTGAATGGAGCAATAAATAAAGACCAGGCACTTTGTGTAAGGGATAAGGCGGTGATGAAGGTAAGGCTTAAAAAAATTGGCTATAAAACAATGGTTTACGAAGAAGTATCTTCGATTGATGATGTTGTTTCTTTTGCTAAAAAAGCTGGAGATTTTCCCGTTATTGTAAAATGGCGTAGAGGTCTTTCTTCAAAGGAGGTTTATAAAATAAACAACACAAAGGAACTGCAAAAGCTTGGTCTCGATTTTTCAAGAAATAAATATATTGTAGAACAGTATTGTCCAGATCTAATATGGTGCGTAGATTCCCTTATTCAAAACGGAAAAGTTATAGCTACTTTTTATGCGTGGCTTCCATATACTAATCTAAGCTTTGCTGAAACAAAAGAAAAGTTTGCCCAAATTACCGTTGATAAAAAACCAGAATGGTTCAAATTTGATGGAAGTGAAATAACTCAGAATATTATAAATGAAATCGGGCTCAAAAATGGATATATGCATCTAGAAGCATTCGTGAACCCTATCGGGGAGCAAATTATTTGCGAATTTGCATGGCGAACTCCTGGAGAGCATATGCTACTTAATCACAGTATTGCATTTGATCTGGATGTGTACTCTTTGCTGATTGATATCATGATTGGTAAAACAATTTTTATAAAATTAAATGGTAAAAAATGCGTTGGTGACATGTTTTTACCAATCAAAAATGGCACAGTATCTAATATTACGTGTTGTACTTCCCCCATTTCTTTAGACACTAATCTTGTATTAGGTTAATTGTATCCCTGGCGAATTTTTAAAGCAAATTGAACCGGTGACATTTTAAGTGCTGTATGTATTCTAGTATTGTTGTAAACATAAATACGGTGGTA